>DHOG01000069.1:2214-3459 GCA_002410715.1 Ruminococcaceae bacterium UBA5396
ACTGATTTCATCATCTTATCAAAAGCGCAGAGAAAAATTAGAAACCCGAATCGACGCAAAGCTCAAATCAAAAATTCAGGAAAAGAAGGCTGCACACGGAATTCGCACCGACGGCGCAAGCTATGAGGAAACGGAAAATAATCAAGGAATGGTATTATAAAAAGCAGACCGGTTAAGGTCTGCTTAGGGTTACATCGATTGGCTAAATCCTTCGCTTTCATATTGATCCGAATAGCTTTCGCTAATAGTCTGGTCAGTTGTATTGTTCATCTTCTTTCTAACAAGTTCAAAATCCATGCCGTCAATGCAGTTGTCATATACAAACTGTTTTATTATTTCCATATCAGCGGATTCGTAGTACTGTACCAAAAGTGTTGTAAATTGATGCTGATGTTCTAACGGAACACTGATGATTCCGCAACCGTTTGCTATCATAATCTGATTACCTGCCAGCATAGAGGTGCGTTTGTTACCATCAATAAACATTTGCTTACGCATAAGATACATCATCAAAACGATAGCACGTTCGGTAGGCTCAGCAATAGTGAAAATTTCATTAATATCTTTCTTAATCTGTGATTCGATTGGCATATCTGGTTTCCAAGATGTACCGCCAATTGACACAGGGATATTTCTTATATATCCGGCGTTGATAACAAGATTATCTCCGCCAACTATTTTGTTTAAATGGCAAATGTATGAGTAATCTGCATGGGCATCTAAATTGTCAAGTAAAAACTGCCAAGCGTGCTTTAAGTTGTTAACGGCTACAATTTCTTCTACTTTTACATTAGGTGCCATCCTACCGTTGAAGATAGCTTCAGTATCGGGATAGGTTACTCCTAATCCTTCTAATTTGGCACTTTTCCAAATGTAATCTATTATGTTGCGCTTTGCTACAAAAATATTTTCTTCTCTGGTCATAGAAAATTTAGGAATCATTATTTCCACCTTCAATTTGTTAATCTACTCAAACAGCATAACATAAAATAATCAATCTGCAACGTTTCCATTTATGCGTATGGAGGTTACTTAACATTTATTTCGAATTGTTTTGGGTGTACATGCTTAAACATATGAGTCGCAGCTATTAAATCGCTTCCGCTTTTTTTATCAATTTCTCAGCCAAATCAATGTGAGTCATATAACAACACACCTTCTTGAGCAATTTTTCGTTCCAGTGTTGGCAAACGCGCCAAATCGTCAAATCTGCTGCAATAATTAGCCAAGATATCCACAGGGGTC
>DHOG01000196.1:0-183 GCA_002410715.1 Ruminococcaceae bacterium UBA5396
CCCCCACGATAGCAGCGGCATTCCATAGCCGTTGCCAACTCATATGCCCGCCTGAACGACGAAACAAACAACGGTATCAGAATCGGAATCAGAGCACGGATCCGCTGCATAACACCACCGCTTTCCATATCTGCACCACGTGCTTTCTGCGCCGACATAATTTTATCGGTTTCCTCAATCAGC
>DHOG01000196.1:419-771 GCA_002410715.1 Ruminococcaceae bacterium UBA5396
GCGCAGGGCGATTGTCATCATCATCGCAAGCTCATGAACATTAAGACGAACAACTTTCAGAGGACTTAATAGACGCTCTAGTGCATCCGTCAGTGTTGTGGGCGAAGTTGTATAGGTCAGCAGTGAACTGCCTGCAATCAAACATAAAATTCGAATGGCAATAAAGACTGCNNGTTACCAGCCCTTGTGAGGTAATATGGATAAACCCCCAGTCAAAAAGAGGAACGCCCTTTGAGACATAAAAGATATTCAGGGCGGATGTAATTAATATTAGGGGCAAAATGGGCTTGATGCTTTTGAAGATCAATTTGGCAGGCAGGTCCGAAAGGATTATAATAAATATTAGAAAACC
>DHOG01000196.1:944-1350 GCA_002410715.1 Ruminococcaceae bacterium UBA5396
GCTGCAATAGCAAGCCCTGCCCAGTTTCGCGGAATGAATACCGAAAATATATAAACAAAAGTCAGCACCAGCTTTACACGTGGATCCATGCGATGTAGCATAGAATTTCCCGGATAATACTGACCGATTGTAATATCATTAAGCACGATGCACTCCTCCCTTTTTCATAAGAGGAAGAAGGCGATCACGCGCCTGCTCAACCGTATATGCATTTCCTCCTACATTGTACCCCTGTTGCCGCAGCTGCATAAAGATCCTGGTAACAGCCGGAACCGCAAGACCTATCGACTGAAGCTCAGCAGCGCGGGAAAACACTGCGGAAGTTTCGTCAAACATTGAAACCCTGCCGTGGTTCATAACCAATACCTTTTTTGCCGATCTCGCAATATCCTCCATACTATGGGAA
>DHOG01000196.1:1495-1772 GCA_002410715.1 Ruminococcaceae bacterium UBA5396
TATCCTCCATACTATGGGAAACAATCAGGACGGTTGAGCCGTTTTCCTGCTGATACTCCTTTATCAGCTCAAGTATTGTATTCCTGCCTTTGGGATCAAGTCCGGCGGTAGGTTCATCCAGTATAAGAACCTCGGGTTGCATCGCCATCACGCCCGCAATCGCAACCCGCCGTTTTTCACCACCCGAAAGCTCAAAAGGCGATTTTTGCAGCAACTCATCACGAAGACCAACGAAGCCTGCCGCGCGGCGGACTCTCGCATCTATTTCATCCGAATC
>DHOG01000196.1:1993-9863 GCA_002410715.1 Ruminococcaceae bacterium UBA5396
AAAAAGCTGATGCTCCGGATACTGAAACACCAATCCCACCTTAAAGCGAATCTCACGAATCTTTTTAGGTTGCTTCCAAATATCTTTCCCGTTTAAAAGCACCTGACCCGCCGTCGGTCGCAGCAAACCGTTCAGATGCTGCACCAATGTGGATTTACCCGAACCGGTGTGACCGATGATACCGATAAAGTCGCCTTGATCGATTTTTATTGAAATATCTTTAATTGCATCCTTCCGGAATGGTGTTCCCGGAGAATATGTGTAGGACAAGTTAAGAGCTTCAATCACCGACATGGGCATCCTCCAAAAATAATGATAGCGCCTCAGCACATTCCTCTGCAGTAAGAATTCCCTGCGGCAACGGTATCCCCTGTTTGCGAAGCGCATGACACAGTTCTGCCGGCTGCGGAACGTCAAGGCCTACGCTACGTAACTCATCAACTCTGGAAAACACCTCGCGCGGCTTGCCCTGCATTAGAATGCGTCCGTCATCCATAACCACGACACGGTCGGCAATAACCGCCTCCTCCATGTAATGGGTAATCAACACAACCGTCATTCCGCGCTCTTTATTTAGGCGAGATATGGTTTCAAGCACCTCTGTTCTGCCCTGTGGATCAAGCATAGCAGTCGGCTCGTCCAACACAATGCAATCAGGCTGCATGGCAAGAATGCCCGCTATGGCAACCCGCTGTTTTTGTCCGCCCGACAGCTTATGCGGCGCGTGTTCACGGTAATCCAGCATATCGACTGTTCTGAGTGCCTCGTCAACCCTTCGGCGGATCTCGCTCGGTTCAACTCCAAGGTTTTCAGGGCCAAACGCTACATCCTCCTCCACAATCGTGGAAACAAGCTGGTTGTCGGGGTTTTGAAGCACCATACCAACCATGCGCCGTATTACATACCTCTCTTTTTCATCGGCTGTGTCCTTACCGCGGATGAAAACAGAGCCGCCGCTTGGAAGCAGCATAGCATTGAAATGCTTTGCCAGCGTGGATTTTCCTGAACCGTTATGACCGAGAAGCGCCACAAACTCACCCTGCTCAATATCAAGGCTGATGCCGTCGAGAACGGCATGAGATGCGGTCGCCTGCCCCTCTGTTTCCTCGGTCTCATAGTAAAAACTCACATTTACAGCAGAAATAATCGCCATTTGGTATACACATCTTTCTGATTATACAAAATCACTCCCGGTCTGAAAACCGCTATCATTGGAAATGCTTGGAATGATATCCACGGGAGTAGGAATTCAATATATGCCCCCTGCAAATTGTTCGCTATTGTACAAACTATTAGTCAACTGCTCCATATCGCTGTAGCGCCACAGGGCAGTATCAATCCGCTGGTTGTCACAGGAATACCGATTTCATCCGACTGTGTTCCCCCGCCGAACCGAGGCGTCAGGATAGAATCCAACATATACCCCATAACCGAAGGTGATAAGCCGGTGGTGTAAGAATTCACAATAAAAAACAAAGGCTGATCCGACAACAGGTCGGCGCACTGTACCAGAAGCAAATATATCTGATCCTCAAGTTTCCAAACCTCGCCGCCGGGACCTCTGCCGTAGGATGGCGGATCCATGACAATAGCGTCATATCTGCTGCCCCGCCTCTGCTCCCGCTGCACAAATTTGCCGCAGTCGTCTACCAACCAACGCATTGGTTTATCTGCAAGTCCGGAAAGCGTCGCATTTTCTCTGCCCCACGCAACCATTCCCTTTGATGCGTCTACATGTGTAACATGTGCGCCCGCTTCAACACACGCCATGGTTGCCGCGCCGGTGTAACCGAAAAGGTTCAGCACACGAACAGAACTATCTCTGCGCCGTATAGCCTGTGACATCCAATCCCAGTTAACCGCTTGCTCAGGGAAAAGTCCTGTATGCTTAAAACCCATCGGCTTTAAATTGAATTTAAGTGAACCATATGAAATCTGCCAGCTATCAGGCAGAGGCTTCAGACGTTCCCAGTTTCCTCCGCCCTTCTGTGAGCGGTGATACCTTGCGTGGGCTTTTTTCCAGATCCCCTCAGACTTTTTAGTTTTCCATATAATCTGCGGGTCGGGACGTATCAACAGAATATCGCCCCAACGTTCGAGACGTTCACCCTCCGACGCGTCTAACAGTTCATAATCTTTCCATTTGACAGCCGCTCTCATACGGTTCCTTCTTCTTTCATTTAAATAATACTTCTTGGCAAGGGCGTGGACACCTTGCACGATATATCCAGATACCAACTCATATATTATATACTCTAATCGATTGCCGTACGGATCAATTTTGCGGCAGACATTGCAAGCTGATTGATTTGATCAAAATCACGTCCTTCAACCATAATACGAATCAGCGGCTCGGTTCCGGAAGCACGCACCAGTATTCGCCCGTTCTTGCCAAGGCTTTCTCCCATCTGATTAATGGAATCCGCAAGAGCGATATTAGCCGCAAACCGAGATTTCTGCTCCGATTCCGCCTTTACATTTATTACAACCTGCGGATAACTCTCCATCATATCTCCGATATTAGAAAGCTTGCATCCTTTTTCTCGGCACATGGTCAGCAGCTTGAGTGCCGTAAGCTGACCATCGCCGGTTGTTGCATAGTTTCTAAATATAATATGCCCTGACTGCTCGCCGCCTATCTCATAACCGTTCTTGAGCATTTCTTCCAACACATATCGATCTCCGACTTTTGTAGTGACAGGTATTATCCCGTGTTCCTCACAAAAACGGAACAATCCCAGATTTGACATAACGGTAACCACTGCCGCACCACCGTCCAAGTCTCCCTTTTTCTTCATATCCAATGCAAGAGCAGCGATAATTTTATCTCCGTCTAATAGGTTTCCTTTTTCATCCACTGCAAGGCAGCGGTCGGCATCTCCGTCGAATGCAATGCCTGCTGAAAATTTCATCTTTTTGACCATATCAGTCAGCATATCCATATGTGTTGAACCGCATTCAGCGTTTATGTTCACTCCGTCCGGCTGATCATTCAGAAATATGCAATCAGCGCCCAACGCTGAAAAAAGCTTTCGGGCAGTTGTGCTTGCAGAACCATTTGCGCAGTCTACAGCAACTTTCATTCCACGAAGATTGACATTGGTGGTGGAAAGCAGATGGCGTACATAATCATCCACAGCAGTGGTGCAATACTGCACACGCCCCACACCTCCATCGGTCGGACAGGGCGGAGTACGCGAACAATCAAGCACAATCGCCTCTATTTCCTGCTCAAGTGCATCGGACAACTTATAGCCCTCGCCGTTGAAAATCTTAATGCCGTTATATTCACAGGGATTATGGGAAGCTGAAATCATGATACCTGCATCTGCCTCATACGCTTTTACAAGATAGGCAACCGCGGGTGTAGGGACTACACCGAGCAGCGTAACATCCGCACCAACCGAGCAAAGTCCCGCTATCATTGCCGCCTCAAGCATATCGCATGACTGACGTGTATCCTTACCGATTATTACCCTGGGGCGATGTTCGTTATCAAGCAGAACCATTGCCGACGCTCGTCCGATTGCCATTGCAGTTTCGCATGTCAACTCCGTATTGGCGACGCCGCGTGCGCCATCCGTTCCAAAAAGTCTTCCCATCCACTCATCCTCCGCTTTATAAATATTCTCCTGTTATCTTATGTCGGACAATTATAACTGTTTACAGCATTAACTGGCCGTTATATTCTATTCCAAGATGCTGATACGCCGCAGGTAGCACAATGCGTCCGCGGGGTGTACGGCTTAAAAAGCCGATCTGCATCAAATACGGCTCATAAACATCCTCTATGGTTACAGATTCCTCTCCAATCACCGCAGCGATGGTATCCAGCCCGACCGGCCCGCCGCCGTAATGCTGAATCATAGACTCGAGCATGCGCCGATCAACCATATCGAGTCCCAACTCATCTATCTCAAGCCTGTCAAGTGCCTTCCTAGCAGATTTGAGCGTAATTGTTCCCTCGCTCATGACCTGCGCAAAATCACGTACACGTTTCAGTAGGCGGTTGGCAATACGCGGCGTTCCTCTGGCTCGGGATGCAATTTCGAGCGCACCCTCCTGGTCACAGGCTATATTGAGTATACGAGCGCTCCTGAGAACGATTAATGCAAGCTCTTCCGGCGAGTAAAGCTCCAGCCGTAAAACAACGCCGAAGCGGTCACGAAGCGGAGCCGAAAGCTGTCCTGCCCTTGTGGTCGCTCCGATCAAGGTAAAGCGGGGTAACGGCAGATGTATGGAAGATGCCCCCTGACCTTTTCCGTTAATTATATCAATTGCAAAATCCTCCATTGCAGGATAGAGTATTTCCTCAACCATACGAGACAGGCGGTGTATTTCGTCTATAAACAGCACATCGCCCTCTTCCAGATTGGTCAGCATTGCCGCCAGATCGCCCGGGCGCTCAATTGCAGGACCGGATGTAATACGTATATCAACGCCCATCTCGTTGGCGATAATCCCCGATAAGGTTGTCTTTCCAAGTCCCGGAGGTCCATACAGAAGGACATGGTCAAGGGCTTCACCGCGCAGCCTTGCCGCATTAATAAAAACCGAAAGGTTCTCCTTCACCTTTGTCTGCCCAATGTATTCGGTAAATACACGCGGGCGCAGCGGATTATCTCCTTCATCCTCGGGGAGGTTTGATGCCGATATCATCCTGTTTTCCATATCCATTTCCATTGTATCATCTTTTATAGATTCACCACTCATATACTTTCCTCCCCCATTCCATTATTTTCAGCCACGTTTCGCCAGCGTTTTCAAGGCTTCACGAACCAACGCTTCTACCGGCATAGAACTGTCAAGCTTTCCAACTGCAGCAGAAGCCTCAGCTGCTGTAAAACCCAAAACAGAAAGCGCATTGACCGCTTCAGCAGCATTTCCTGCCGCTGACACAATACCGGTATTTCCGGGGATTTCTACGCCACCCGTAATCTGTAACCCCCCAAATTTGTCTTTCAGCTCCAGCACGATACGCTGTGCAAGCTTTGGTCCTACTCCTGGCGCTTTTGTAAGAGTTTTATAGTCACCGGAAGCGGTAGCAAGTGCAACCCGTTCGGGGGATAGCTCAGATAGAATAGAGATTGCAACTTTGGGCCCGACACCGGTAACCGATGTTAAGTGGTTGAAGCAGCCCAGTTCCGCTCTGTCTGCAAAGCCAAAAAGCCCAATGGCATCCTCCCTGACATTCATTTTTGTATAAAGCATGGTCTCCTCACCTAGAGCGGGGAGTTGTCGTGCTGTTGTCATGGTTATACGACAGCAAAATCCTACACCGCCACATTCAATTACGGCAATATGCGGTTCTTTATGTACCAGTTTTCCCTTTAGGCTATATATCACTAAAATCATCCTTCCCTTTACAAGAATGCTTTAAATTATTACATCTCCGCAAGGCGGCGTTTTAGAGGTGAACCGCATGACTGTGCATGACATATTGCAAGCGCGATTGCATCAGCGGCATCATCGGGACGTGGCACCTCACGAAGTCTCAAAAGACGGCGAGTCATTTCCATCACCTGTGGCTTTTCTGCTTTTCCATAACCGGTAACAGCAGATTTAACCTGCAGCGGAGTATATTCATAAAGCGGCAACTTACATTGTTCGGCAGCAAGTAAAATCACGCCACGTGCCTGCGCAACATCAATTACGGTTTTTTGATTGTTTTTAAAGTACAGTTTTTCAACCGCAACTATGTCGGGATTGTATCTGATAATGAGCGCCGTCAGCTCTTCATGAATCAACGAAAGGCGGTTTGAAAACTTCATATCGGCGGGAGTCAAAACAGTGCCATAATCAAGTAAAATAAATCGCCCGCGTTCATATCGGATGCATCCCCATCCGACGGTTGCATATCCAGGGTCTATCCCAAATATCACCATTATGCTATCCTCCCCGTTCGTATGATTATAGCATATTAGACCAACATGAGCAACTAAAACGAACCAGCCGATTTATATAAGATTTGCAAAATTACCGTAGTGTAAACTAGTGAAAAAATGCTCACTGCAGGACCGCTTAGAATAACATAAATTGTGCTTGACATTTATCATTTAACCATATATAATAATTTTCGCTGTCAGTTGTGACAGCAAGCGGATCAGGCTGAAATGCCCCGCCTCGGTTTCAGTTTTCTTACCGTGTAAAAATAAAAGGAAACACAATATGCGGATATGGCGGAACTGGCAGACGCGCTAGATTCAGGTTCTAGTCGTAGCAATACGGTGGAGGTTCAAGTCCTCTTATCCGCACCAGTTCAGCAAAAGGAAAAGCCAAATCTGTACGGATTTGGCTTTTCCTTTTTGTGTTTATGCAATTCAAAAAAATTATAGAGAGAAAGTGAACAAATGAGTAAAAGAAAAATTTCGATCCTCAGCATTGTACTGTATGTGATTGCAGGCCTCCTTGCAATCTATACGATTTGGTCTTTTGTAAACGTTCTGGAATATCTCAAGAATATTATGCAACAGCAGCAAATAACATTCAAAGGTAATGAGTATGATATTATCAATACTTTTGTATCAAGCTGCGGCCAGTACGCATTTTATGCAATTGTATTGGCTGTGTTAGGCTGGATTCTGCAGAAGATGTCTCCTGTGGTTGAGCCGGCTCCCGAATTCGATGAGCAGGATGTCTTTGCAGATGATGAAACAATTGCAAGGGATGTTTCCGAAGAAATCACTGTTGAAGAAGCCGTTGATCAATTTGATACTTCTTCAGAGACCGCCGAGTAGAATCGCCTTGATTAGCCCATACATGCAAATAGCCGGATGAAATGGCATTTGCGTGTATGGGTATTTTATATGATAATCAATCCAATGCTGATTCTTATACTCTATCTGCACCACATACTCCCAGCACACACAAATAGTGATTCGCTTCTCTTAGGACATGGTCTGCGAGCAGCGGAACAATTATTGATTTTATATTGCAATCCAGCAGACCTTGTGTACCGGCAGTCTTAAAGTCACGTAAACGCATCATTGCTGAAATACTGTCTCTGGTAGTATTCATTATATCAAAGGTTTTTCTTGAGGCCTGTTTTGACTCAGCGGTTAATTCATCGAATTCCTTGCCAAACATCCTTGCAGTATTGATGAGCATTTCTTCTGTTGGATCAAGCAAGCCCGCGATGAACTTGGCGTGTTCTGCCATTTGACGATTCCAGAACACTTCCTGATTGATTAAATCAAAAGGACTAATATTTCCTCTATTCTCATTCAAAGCGTCTAGCATTGCCATAAAAAACCGTGCTTCCCTTAGAATATGCTCGATCAAAAGCGGATAATTTAATGTAAATACTTTGCAGGAAAGTACATTCCTAAGCAGCCTATCTTTAAATTCAGCCAGAGCCGAAGTCAATTGATAAGATTTGCGGTTGAGGGAATCAACTGCATGCTCACTTACAGGAGCATGTCGGCCATCACTCGGTGTTAACATTACTTCTCTTTTAGTAAGGTTGGTGTTAAATGGCACCCCAGTGTAGAAGTTTGTAAGTTTTTCAGCATCAACTGTAAATTGTGTTACAAACTGCTTTGACTCTACCGCTTGTTCACTCACATTTCCGTTGGCTAGATTTGTAGCTTCTGAGAGAAGTTTTTCAAAGCCAATTCTAAAGTTTCTAGCTTCTGAAGCCATCTGACTATTTACAGGCGTAAATGCGATTTGCAAGAAAAACGAATGCTCTTTCATAATCCTCAGGAAAAACAGATTTAAGTCGAGGGACATTGTAATAAATTCATTCTTAGATATCATACTACTCGCTCTCCTAATTATATTTGGGCACAAGCCCAGGATATATATGTAGTTTATTAAGAAGTATTATGATTCATTATATTCGCAAAGCGTTTTGGTTGCTACACATCAA
>DHOG01000121.1:0-4562 GCA_002410715.1 Ruminococcaceae bacterium UBA5396
TGCTATCTGGTATGCAATTATAACAAATGCGCCTATCTCCGCCTGTTTGTAAACCGTGAGCAAATGTTGGATAGGCTGCTTAAGAAGGATGCCGCGGCCATTGTGCCGCAAACCTTTGAGATTGGCAGCAACAGCGATCTGTTGCTGGAAAACACGATAACGGATAATTTGCATTTTACAATCGAGCGTTTTGCGCGCGAAGGCCGCGGAAATCTGACTTTTCCGACGAAATTTGATATGGTAAATCCGCTACTTGGGCTTGACCACAGGGGTAAGACTATATTTCGTATGAGCGTGAATCCCCAGGAGATAATACGTCGCATAGAACTGGGCACATCAATGCTGAGCGCACGAATCCGTGCGCTTAACGATGTAGCGGAGGCCGGATATCCAGTGGGGCTGTTAATTGCGCCCGTGATCCTGCTCCCAGACTGGAAACGGCTATATGGGGAATTGATTGAGCAGTTGGCAGACGAGCTAAGCGAAAAGGTCACGCACAATGGATTTATAGAGATCATACTGATGACTTATAGCTTCATACAAAATGCCATTAACACAGATGCGTTCCCCAATGCCGTACAACTTTTTAACCGGGAAACTATGACCGGGCATGGGCGCGGTAAATACTGCTACCGAAGTGATGTACGTGCAGAGGTCGAGGCCTTTTTGCGGAAGAAAATATCGCAGCAATTACCAGCTATGCCAATATTGTATATTTCGTGAGTCTGTGAATCTAATCCCAGTTGCTTTACGTATTTTTACAGATATTATATCAAATCCGAATTGATCCTGTCACTCAATCTTGCTTTCGAGTGTCCTTATAGGACTTTGAGCAATTTATAAATCCACAAATCCGCATGAATACAGACAAAGTAAAAGACCGCCGACAAAAATCGACGGTCTTTCTAAGTTGGTCGGAGTGAAATTATAGAGTTTGGAGAAACCCAGTAATATCAATGGTTTTCAGGCAATCGGCAAGTAGTATTTCCATCAAAAATCTAATTTTGAGCATAGATATTGCCCTGAGGAGAGACTCCATTATTAAATATGATCAGGAACATACAATCGGAAGTAATCTCGGGAAGCAAACTGATCAGTCATTCCCGAAATATGGTCGCAAATAGTGCGAATAAAAGCAGGATCTTGAATTATTGTTTTATCGGATAACGCTACCCTATCAAACTTTATGCCCTTTCGATTGCAGTATTTATCCAACACATAATCTGGGAGCTGCTTTGGATGTACATAATACGCTTTAAATAATTGCTTAATAATGTATTCGGATTTTGCATCAGATGCGCTAATTTGTTCAGAGCAAATTACCTTAGTCGTAATCATATTATATAGCGTCTTTCTGGCTGCATCCACATCTGAAGAGAATTGAATGCACTTTTCATTGATGCAATCTGCGGCAGAACGAAAGCTGGGCCCATACTTTTGCATATAATCTTCGATACATACTCGAGAAGCCGCACATATATCTTTTATCAAGAACCCAACCATATTTTTAATTATCAAATTCCGCGTATCATATGCTGGGGTTTTTGTATTAGAGTTTACTGGAATGCTATACGCATCTATCACACGTTTTACAAGGTCATTACCGATAATACTATCAAAGCCAATAATTCGGCTACGTACGCCATCTTCCAGATCATGTGTACACTGGGCTACCTCATCAGCAATAGCCACAATTTGTCCTTCAAATGTGAAAGAAGGACGCAGAAGATCAATATTTGTGTAATCGGCTTCGGGATAATTAATAATTTCCCCATTTTTTGTTGTGCTTGTATGCTTCAATATCCCTTCACGTACCGCTAAAGTAAGATTTAGTCCGCTATAAGCTGAGCATCGGCTCTCTAATTCGTCTACAAGTCGCATCGATTGGAAATTGTGTTTAAATCCTTGATGTATTGGGGCAATTTCGTCTACAACCTGATCCATCAATAAATTATTTAATGTCCTTTCTCCAATATGACCATATGGAGTATGTCCCAAATCATGTCCTAATGCAATCGCTTCAATAAGCTCATCATTTAGGCCAAGTGTTTTTCCGATAGAACGTGCAATCTGTGAAACCTCCAAGGTATGTGTTAGCCGATTACGATAGTGATCACCCATATTTGCGTTAAAAATTTGAGTTTTATGCATCATGCGACGGAATGCACGAGAGTGCATGACCCTATCTCTATCCCTTTGAAATTCGTCTCTTCTGCAAACACCCTCTTCAGACAAATCAGGGTGTCTACGAGCAGTGAGGAAGTGATTATCATTCATAGCAGCATACGATTCCATAATGACCTCCCTGCAAATACTTAATAAAAACCGCGCGGAAACTCGGCACAACTGTCTTGCGCAATCGCGTTGCAGGCCCAAAGCGTGCCATTAATTAATTATAGTCGAATTATGGAAAAAACACAATTAAAACACAGCTTCGATTGTAGAAAATAGAGTTTTTTACTTCAAGGCTGCCTAAATCCCCCATTCCTTTACATTTCTATCCCCGGCTGGTTCAGCACTCCTAGAATAGTCACAATAGACACCGCCCAAATAAGACTATGGGCGAAGTTTCTACATAAATTGCATAGCGGAAGGAGGGAGATTTTTCCCGTGGGCCAAGCCGAGAGGTTTGGTCTTTTTTATGCCACGAAAAAGGAGGTAAAATTGAATGGCAGACAACGAACAGGCCAAGATCCCCGAGGTCGCTGCGCCGGATATGCCGGGCCCTGCTCCCGCCCCTGATCTGACCGCCGGGGAAGCGGTCACACTGGAGCACGAGGGCAAGGCCGCGCTCTTTGAAATGGGCGAGGCCCTGCCCGATTCCGGCGATGTGGTGGTGCCCTTTGAAAAGATTGACGAGCTCATCAAGGAACGCAACGCGGCGGCGCGTGAGGCCGTGGAGCGCGAGGAGGAGGCTGCCCCCGGTAACGATGATAAAACGGCGGAGGCCGAACAGCAGAGGCCTCGCCGGGGCCGCCCGCCGAAAGCGGATAAAGCGGAACCCGCCGCACCAGAAAAAACGCCGGAGGCGGCGAAGCCCCGCAGGGGCCGCCCGTCTCAGGTTGACAAGGCGGCCCCCGACGGGACCAAGCCGCCCAAGCGGGACAAAACGTCCCAAAGTAAAAAAGCCGCCGAAAAACCTGCCCCCGCCAAGGGGGAGGCTCCTGCACAGTGGCCGGAAATGCCCCCTGAACCCGCAATCCCGCCCCGGCCTGTTGAGGAAGGCAAGATCGTCTATCTGAAAATGAGTGAACTGCACTCGTTTCATACATTCCGCGATCACCCCTACAAGGTGCAGGATGACGCGAAAATGATGGAACTGGTGGGGACGATCAAGGTACACGGCATTATGACCCCCGCCACCGTCCGGCCCGAAAAGGACGGAAACGGCTATGAGATCATCGCGGGCCACCGCCGCCGCCGTGGTGGTGAGCTTGCCGGGCTGGAGGAAATCCCCTGCATTGTCCGCAACATGACCGACCTTGAGGCTGTCCGGGAAATGAAGATCAGCAACAAGCAGCGCGGCGATCCCCTCCCCAGCGAGCTTGCGAAGCTGCTGGATTTGGAAATGGAGGCCATCAAGCATCAGGGAGCCCGCCCCGCCGGTATGGACGAAAAGGACGCGGGGAAACGCTCTGCGGAGATCGTTGGTGAAAATAACGGCATGAACTACAAAAAGGTCATGCGGTATATCCGGCTCAATTCGCTTGTCCCGGAGCTCCTGAATATGGTGGACGATAAAAAGATGGGATTTATGCCCGCTGTGGAGCTCTCGTTCATCAGGCCCAAAAATCAGCGGCTTATCGCCGTTTCCATCGAGGGAGAGCAGGCTACGCCCTCGCTGTCCCAAGCGCAAAAGCTCCGGGAATTGGACAAGGACAACAAGCTCAACGGCGATGTGATCGACGGTATTTTAAGCCAGGAGAAAAAGGAGGTAGACAAGGTGATCATTTCTACTGCGGAACTCAACAATTATTTTGGCAAGGAGGCCACCCCTCGGGAAATGAAGGATCAAATCATCGCCCTGCTGGACGAGTGGAAATCCAAGCAGCCGCCCGAGCTTGCAAAGCCTGAGAAAAAGGCCGATCTGGAAAAGTAACCAGACCCCGACTTCGAGACATTTTGTCCCGAGGGGGGCCACGCCCCCCATACATGGCGCTGGTGATATATCCCCCGTCGCCGTATATCCCACAGCACAGCCGGGAGTTGCCTGTCAAGGGTGCGTATGCACCGCCGCTTGCGGCGGCTTGCCCTTGACGGGCGGCCCCGGCTGTGCTATTTCCGGCGGCGCGACGGGGGTATATCCTCCAGAGCCGCCCCCTTTTCCAAGATTGGAAAAGGGCGGGGGGAAAAGGTTGAACGCTACTATATAAAATATCGGAGGTTTTGAACATGAAACGACCCCTCGCATATATCACCGCCGCATGGTACGGCGGCGACAGTGAAAACGCGGAACAGGCCGCCCGGTATTGCCGGGCCGTGTACGAGGCGGGTTTCTCCCCCATCTGCCCGGCGCTGTATCTGCCTTTGATTTTGGACGACGCGATCCCCGAGGAGCATAA
>DHOG01000121.1:4755-8196 GCA_002410715.1 Ruminococcaceae bacterium UBA5396
CGCCGCTCCCATGTGCTGGTGGTGTGCGGACATACCGTCACCGAGTCCATGAAAAACGACATCGCCGTGGCCCAGCGGCTGGGGATCACCGCGACCACGCTGGAGGGCATCCTGACGGTCAAGGGGCAGGGCCGCAGGAGCCCCGGGCGCTGACACTTCGGGACATTTTGTCCCGAGGAGGTGGTTTAACTGATTGATGAAGATGTTTCCCGGCGCACGATTGCCATTACGATGAAAGCCAGCAAGTTGACCGCAAAGTGGCTGGCGTATGTGCTGGGTGCCGTGGGCCAGAAGATTGCAAAGGCGCACCGGACCAGGCTGACGCCCCACGGCAAGCAAAGTGTCAAAAAGCTCATGGCCCACGGCGCAGCCACAAACAGCATCGAGCTCTCCGGCGAGACAAAGCTCTTTGACCGGGTAGCTCGGCGCTGGAATGTGGACTATGCCTTTTATCAGACCGGGCCGGACAAATATCTGCTTTTCTTCAAGTCACAACAGGCCGACACCCTCACCGCTTGCTTTGCGGAATATTCCAAGCGGGTGCTGAGTAAATCCAAATCCCGGCGCGTCCCCATCCGGGAACAGCTCAAACGGGCGGCGGATCAGCTTACCAAGGAGCGGCCCCGCAAGCGGGAACGGGTAAAGGAGGCGGCGCGTGAGGACAGATAAAATCCGCAAGTACATTCTTCCCAATCTCCCGTATCTGTTCATCCTGTGGGCCTGCCTGAAAGTGGGCACGGCCTACCGGCTGGCGGCGGGAGCCGGTTTTGGGGAAAAACTGCTCGGTATGTTGGGGACGCTGGGCCCGGCCTTTGAGACGATAGCGCCGGGCCGCGTCCCTTTTGATTGGCTCGTCGGCATCGTGGGGGCGGCGGCGTTCCGTCTGCTCATCTATTATAAAAGTAAGAACGCCAAAAAGTTCCGGCACGATCTGGAGTACGGCTCGGCCCGGTGGGGAGCGCCGAAAGACATTAAGCCCTTTGTCGATCCCAAGTTTGAGAACAACGTCATTTTGACTGGCACCGAGTTTTTGACGATGGACAGCCGCCCGAAAAATCCGGCCAACGACCGCAATAAAAATTGTTGCGTCATTGGCTCGTCCGGCTCGGGCAAAACCCGCTTCTGGCTCACGCCCCAGCTACTTCAAGCTCATTCCAGCTATGTGTGCGTCGATCCCAAGGGCAGCGTGCTGTTTCAAGTGGGCTACTTCCTGCAAAAGAGGAGCGGGTACAAAATCAAGGTATTCAACAGCATAGACTTTTCAAAATCCATGCACTATAATCCTCTGTCATATATCCGAAACGAGGCCGACATCCTGAAGTTCGTCAATACGCTGATTGCCAATACTAAGGGCGACGGGAAAGACGGGGACGAGTTTTGTGTGAAAGCCGAGATTGCGGAGCTGAAGGCGGTGAAGCGTGCAAATTCTACGTCGCTATAAACAAAAAAGCCGTCGGAAGCATTACCTGCAACCGATGGCTTTATTTTGTAAATTTCACTACATCGTT
This sequence comes from Ruminococcaceae bacterium UBA5396, assembly GCA_002410715.1. Lineage (GTDB taxonomy): Bacteria > Bacillota > Clostridia > Oscillospirales > Acutalibacteraceae > Avimonas. Next base: position 6,264 of record DHOG01000121.1, read on the forward strand.
TGGCGTGCAGCCAATGATCCGGCATAGCTTCTCCAGCGTGATCATCGTGATATTCTTATTCTTTTTCAGCGAGTCCAATGTCTTATTGTCAATGCCATTTTTCAGCAGTTGATACTGAGTTATTCCCTGCCGCTCCATCGTTTGCCACAAAGGGCCGTAATCATAAATGTCAACCATCCTCCTTGCACCCTGGATAGTTAAATTATATGGTAAAACATCAAAAATAGACATTGTGATCATGGCCACAATATTGTATAGTGGAAACAGTAGAATAACCGGCAGGGATAGATCAGATAAAGGGGCTTACAAAATGAAGAAGATGACAAAAGAGAGGGCCGAACAAATCTATCAAAGGGTTGCGGTACAGCACCATACCAGCGTGGATCATGTCAAAAAACAGATTAAGCTGGCAATGATTGCGGGTATGTACAGCCAAGGCCCTGAAATTCAAAAAAAATGGAGCGCAATCCCATATGATGGCGATGTACCTACCCCGGAAGAGCTATTAATCTTTTTATCAGATAAGGTGAAAAATGGTTTGCGAGAAACATAATCGCCCAGTGAAGACTTGCGCCCGTTAACCGATATGACAGAATGATGTTAACTGAATACGCAAATTCTGCGCCGCAATAAACAAAGAAAAAGCCGGTTTCGAGTGTTCTCGAAACCGGCGGCAGGGGCAAACGCAAAATTTAAACTTTATCATATAAAAAGTCCTCTGAAAACAACGATTTCAGAGGACTTTTGGAAATCGAAACGATGCCTTGAGTTATGCCCTTTTATCAACCCGCCGTTGCCTAATTAGAGCGCAACCCTGCACAAGCAGTGCAACAAGCAAGCACAGTCTGATGTAATCGCCGCAAGAACGGAGCCAAAAGTACCAGATGTCATTCACTCTCTCATAAGGGAGAGAATGAAAATACCGAATAATTTCATTTTGCGCAAACGTCAGACCGACGAGCAGCAGCAAATCTGTCCCTGCAACAATAATGTGCTTCTTATCGCAAGCAGCCGTTTTCTTTCGGTATGACCACAGCGTGAGAACGATCAGCAAAACACCCACCAAAAACTGTCCCCATCCGGTGGCAAGCCGCGTATAGTTCATTTCCGGGGTAAACTGTGCCGTCATCCAAATAATACGCCAAGTAATGCCGGTAGCGTAGCGAAGATACAAATCGACACAAAGATATACTGCCCACCCGCACCAAAGGCCAGCCCGCTTATGCGTATACAGGCAAATGATGCCGCAGAGCAAAAACGGAGACGCAAACATGAGGGAAGCCAAACCACCGCCTAAAAGAAAGAACAGGATTGCCATTAGTGCGCCGAAGCATAAAAGGATGATCCCCGCAATACGGTGAGGTGCTCGAATGGGAACTTCTTTCGCATTGGGTGCAGGGTTTGATGTTTCAGCACCAGACGCTTGCATATCCGGTATCGGGGCAGCTCCTTTAATCAGTTCGTCCAGCGTAATCCCAAATATTTCGGACATACTGACGAGCTTATCCAAATCCGGAGTTGCTCCGTCTGTTTCCCATTTTGAGATTGACTGCCGTGATACTTTGAGTGACTCCGCCAAATCATTTTGGGACATATTTCGCTCTGTTCGCAGGGAACGAATTCTCTCACCTAAGCTCATATTCAACACCTCAGCGTACAATTATTTATGTGTTTATTCTATTGTACGTTTATAAGTTTTGCAACCAAGTCGTCTTGGAATCTGCGCAACTGGTGGTTGCATATGTGATTTTTCCGTAATTCATGCAACTTTTGACATTGCCGAAAGCCTTGCGTAAAAACGACAGTCCTATCTCGGCGAGCCATTTCTGTTGGATAAAAAAGTCCGCTGAAATCAACGATTTCAGCGGTCGTTTGGTCCGAGTGCAGAGATTCGAACTCTGGGCCTCTTGGTCCCAAACCAAGCGCGCTACCA
>DHOG01000056.1 GCA_002410715.1 Ruminococcaceae bacterium UBA5396
TAGGAGGTCTTGCTATGCACAGACAAAGAGGAACACTGAATACACCACAAAGTATTATTGACGAAATCGTAACGAAGCATCGCAATGGAACGACCCTCAAATCATTGTCAGCAGAATACGGCAAACCATTTAAGACAATCAAAAATATGTGTACGAGAGAAAACAATAAGTTGCGACGTCAAAAAGAAGGTTTAGAACCGAAAAAATTTCGCGGCAGAAAACCGACAGTATCTTTAGCAGAATACAAATATGAAAACAAGCGTCTGAAGATGGAGAATGAACTTCTGCGGGATTTTCTTCACGCCGCTGGAAGGAAGTGAGACCCAAGGTTAAATATGAAGTGATTCACTGTCGACGGGAGAAATATCCCGTGAGCACCATGTGCGAATTTTTTAAAGTATCCCGCAGCGGATATTATGACTATGTCAAACGAAAAGATATTCCGGAGCGCGATGCCAAGCTTGCTGCGCTTGTAGCAGAATGTCAACGCTTATGTGGGAGCACCTATGGCTATCGCCGTGTGCAGATATGGCTTAAGCGCAAGAAATTTTTGCATTTTAATCCCAAGACAGTGCTTCGCATTATGAATAAGTACGGATTGCTTTCCGAAATACGCCGAAGTAGGAAGTACCGACAGATGGGACAACAAGTACACAAATATGAGAATCTTCTGAATCGGGATTTTAGTGCTGACCGTCCAAATGCCAAATGGGTTACTGACATTTCTTACATTCATACAGGACAGGGAGTGCTGTATCTGTCTATGATTCGTGACCTCTATGACAACAGTATCGTGGCATACAAGACCGGAACAGAGCAAACCGTCAATCTCGTACTAAAAACAATCCAGGCCGCCCTGAAAAAAGAAATGGTCACTGGGGAGTTGTGCCTCCACAGCGACCAGGGGTTTCAATACACCTCACAAGCATATTTCAACCTGACTAAAGATTACGGTATTACACCGTCCATGTCAAGACGTGGTAACTGCTACGACAACGCTTTGGCTGAAAATTTCTTTTCCATTTTGAAAACCGAATGCATCTACCGATACAAAATAGCTACACTTTCCGAAGCACGGCAGCTTATTGATGAGTATATCGATTTTTACAACAATGAACGTATCCAAACAAAAACGAGCCTGACACCGCTCGAAAAGCGGCGGCAGGCTGCATAATATTGCGGTACTCTGCGATAGAACCCTTTATTTCCTGTCCGTTATCTCTGGTTCAGTTCATTTTCTACAGTGCCCTTTTAAAAGGCAAACCTTGTAAGGTGCGTTCTAAGCGGATTGCGCTCTTCAGAAGTTTTACCCTTTTGACTTATCAAGACAGGCAATGAAAAAGATGCGCTTGCCCGAAATGAATGCGTTCGTCGAGGATATCCACCGCGTCATGTCCCTTTTTGCGGTTTCCGGCGGGAAGGGTACGCCCTCAGGATACCGATATTCTCAGGGTAAAAATACCCGCCGTTTATGAGGGTCGTTGGAGTATTTTCCCAAATATTCTATTGTAAACAAGGCTAGATTGATATAAGATAATAACAAGGACTTGGTTATTTATACATAAAATCATATGATAGGTTGTATTTTTAACATTCTTTTACGCTACGAAAGAGGGGGATTTCTAATGGAAACAAAGATTGAAAGAGTTGACCGAATGTGCGGCGGAAAGGGACATTTGATTATAAAACATATTCTCGGTGAAAAAGAACTCAACGGGAAATGTGGCCTGTATGCTCAGATAACCATGGAGCCGAATTGCACGCTCGGCTACCATGAACATCACGGGGAAAGCGAAACTTATTATATTCTCTCCGGAAAAGGCCTTTATAATGATAATGGCAAAACACGTCCGGTCAAAGCGGGGGACGTCACCTATACTGGAAACGGTCACGGCCATGCGCTCGATAATACCGGAGACACCGATCTCGTCTTTATGGCATTGATTATTTTCGATTGATCTATTATTTCACATCGGGTATTTTTTTAATCATTTAGCATGGCAGCAGATTGATTGCCGGAGCAAGCCTTATCGGGTTGCTCCGGCCTTTTTATATTTGAAGCAGATCTGAAGTTCTATTCGCTGCCTTTCTGCTAAGATGCTTTTTCCGGTCAGTCCTGCATCGGTCCAAAAGAATATTCGGAAATCAGTTTGCTCTTCATATCCCACAGCTTTTGAGACAAGTCGACATAATAGCGGTGCGGGTTTTCAAACCGCTTAACTTCATCCCAGAGCATGTCTACCTGCTGACTGCAATACGGCTGAATCTCTCGAAGGGGACGCGGTTTCACAGTGCATTTCCCGTTCCGGAACAATTGCACCCGGATATCTTTCGCCTGAAAATTGGTAAGGGTTTTACGCTTCCAGACAAAATTGGGGTCGAAAATTTCATAGGGCCGCGTGTCGTCAATCACTTCATCGGCTAGGGTAATGACATCCGCAATGGCCTTGCCGCTGCTTTTGTCGTAGAGGCGCCATAATTTTTTACAACCGGGGGTGTTGATCTTGGAAACATTTTCGCTGATTTTAATTTTGGGTATGATGGAACCGTCTTTGTCTTCCACCGCGCTGAGCTTATAAACTCCGCCGAACACCGGATGGCTGGAGGAAGTGATCAT
>DHOG01000006.1 GCA_002410715.1 Ruminococcaceae bacterium UBA5396
CGGCTACTCAATTCTTCGACATTTCCCAGAATCCTGTCTTTTGAATATTTTCCGCAGTCCATTTGCCTTTTCGTGAAAAAATTCATCTATTTCGAAAAAGGCGCTATTTCAAAGTTCTTCAGCCGTTGCTGACCCTCTCCATCAATACCACGCACTCAACGTTCAACGAGGTCATGAGTTTAATGTCTTATATGTATTTTACCAAATTTTAGGTTAAGAAAATAAGTCATCGCTGTATTTTTCCTTTTGTGTATACACGGGAATAAGTCCATGGTCAGAGGTCGAGTGAACGAGATTGATGTCATTTCCGGCATAAAATGCAACGAGCCAATCAGATTGATGTCGAGTATGTGATTTGCGATTTTTCCGCTCTGGGGAATAAGGCAAGGGCAGTTTTGCGCGTTTTTCCATGCGTGGGAACACAGCCATAGCATATTATAGTTTTTCTCATGCGCGGGAACAAGTCAATGAATCTTGTAGTTTCATTCACTTAAGGATAACAGTTTCGGCGGAGCAAGTGGTCGTTTTGGAAACGACAAATAGTTTACTCATTCTTTTTTTGGGTGCTGATTGGTGATTCATGAAAATAGTAATGCTTTCCATCCTTTATGATGATTTCTACATCTTCATCATACTTTCGGATATTGGTTTTGGATAGATGGAAGGACATATTTGTCTGCAGATATATCCTTCATCACCTCCGCTATTGTAAGCGGCGTTTCATAGGTCATTTTCCTGTCCTCCTGTATACATTTTCTCTTTACACAAGCTTGTCGGCCCGCTGCCAGTGATATAGCTTTTTACTGAAATATCCAACTTTTCGCTTGCCTGACGTACTCTGATCTCGGATGCCAGCTTTAATGCATCATGTCAAAATTCATCATTATCCTTAATCAAGTGTTAAAGAATTATTTAATACGCCTGCGCGTTATTCTGCGAATCACTTCATCAGTTCTCAGCTCCGATTTTTTTACTTTCATGCCATCGGCGATTCGGCAGGCATATTCCAATGTACTATCTAAAAGTAAATCGTTCAATGGTACATACATCTCATCGGAATTGATCTGAACGGGGAACAGCAGTTCGTTTTCATGCCCAACAAACCCGTCAGCAGGGACCGTCAATTGCGTCGGCTTTGTGTTTGTTTCAATATCTTTGATCGCCGTCCAAAACAGTCCTTCCCCTCGATTGACAGCATCTTGAAGCAAATTTACTGCCACGGTTTCTATTAGGGAAAGATGCAAAGTCGCATAGTCAATATTCAGTGCTTCGACCTTTTCCGCTCTGTCAATGGCGGCCGATATCCGAGTCGCATAAACGTCAAGATTCTTTTGCGCAAGAGCAATATCAGCTTTCGTAATCTCAGCAGAGCTATCGATTTCTATATCCGCCAGCATTGAATAATTGGTAATCAACTGAGTCCCCTGGTGTGTTGCCACAAGATACCCGACGATATCATTACCGTTACTTGTTTTAGCTGTGACACGACGGATGCAGTTGCCATGTGTTTCAATGAAACGTGCAATTGCAGACAGAATCATCTGGACCTTCGGATTGCCCCATGTAATAAATTCCGTCTTCTCAGTAACGGAGTTACGGTCGATAGTGCCGGTCAATGCAGGCAAGCATTCATTTGCTGGAAGGACCCACGTACTGTTTTCTGCAAGCGTTGCACCGCAGGCAGTCAGATATGATGATGTAATGAGAGCGTCCCAAAGATTTTCCAATGTAGCTGCGGGCTTCTTACTGCGCATCTCCATGGACATTCGACGATACATAGCATACTGTTCTTCTGCCGAAAGCTCCATCGAAGCGTTCGCCTTGCGCTGTTCAATCAGGCGTTCCTTTGCGCGGGCAGTTACTTCCTCCTCAGAAAGTGAGCCGTCCGCCAATCCGCGGAATTCGGCAGGCTCTACCGGTAACATGGAAATCTGCTGCACACCAACCACCAAATTTGCTTCACGCAGCCGGTCGAGAAGGCGTCCGTATACAATCTCTTCCGCACTGCCGAGATAACACATATTCAACACGGCAATGTCGGAGTGCTTTTGCCCAATCCGGTCGATTCGACCAATGCGCTGTTCAATTTTCATTGGGTTCCAGCCCATATCATAATTGATAAGCATATCGGCGGTTTGAAGATTCAGACCTTCTGCAGCCGCATCGGTGCAGAGCAGCACATCAATTTGGCCTGCCATAAACAGATTTCTGATTTCTTCGTGATTAACAAGCCTGTCTTTCTGTTTTTCCGGATCATAGAAGGATGCAAATTGGCCTGCGTAGATGCCGACCCGCATGTTTGGAACACGGGTTTGTAGATATCTGCGAATATTCCTCAAAGAATCAAGAAAACGGGTAAACAGGACAGTCTGGTGTACCCGTTCCGTTCCACCGATTCTTCGCGCCTCTAAAACCTGCAGCAGTGTCTCGATTTTGGAAGGAACCTCTGTCATGCCTTCAATATGTTCTAGCATGACATTAAGATGTTTTTCTTCCCATTTCAAGTCGCTTTCGCTGCGGTTTTTCAGCAGAGCGTCAAATGTGAGGGCGTTCAGGTCGTCCTCACTGACGCCAAGGTCATCGTTTTCACGCAATTGATCAAGGTAATCTTCAAAGGCTTCTTTGCTTTCAAAGGTTTGAGCACCGACCAGGAGCGTCTTTTTCACGCGCTGCAAGCGGCGTTTTAAAGTCTGTTGAATCGCATACAAGCTTGATGCAAACCGCAGCTGTAAAAAGTTGAGATAAAAGTACATCATCTGCCGCGTATCTGGATTGGCTTGAGAAATCTGCCGGGAGAGTTCCGCACAGTAATCTTCCAGCTGGCTATAAAATTTAGCCTCATCCGCAGTAAACGAAATCGTTTTGAGGGGTAGGACATGTCGAACAGCGAGATTGCTCTTAAGTTCTCCTTTTTCTCGATAGATATCCAGAAGCTGACGGGTATGCCGCATCATTACGCGGGAAAGCGGTGAAGCGGCAAACAGGGGTCTCGGTAAGTATTTTTGATCCACTTTCTTGGGCGGTTTCACCGTAAATGGGAGTTCTGCAAGCACTCGTCTGTTTTTAGCATCCACACAGGTCGTTTTGATGAAGTCCCAGAGATATGGGTCGGCAGCCTCCAATTGGCGGTAACTCTGTCCGACAAAGCGCCATTCATGCGAAGGAATCTCTTCGCCAGCAACCAGCTTGCCCATAATGGTAAAATACCGCATGGTGAGGGTCGGGTCGTTCTGATAGGCTGCTACCCGGTTTGTCAGCTTCAGAAGGTCATAGACTTCGATTGGGTTGATCTGCATGGGCGTGGCTGTTGCCATCCACAGGCATTTTGTCTTTTTGCGCAGAATGTCATGGAGGGCATAATATAGCTGCCCATAAGAGGGTGATTTTTGCGTTCCGGATTTCGGGTCCTGCCTACGGGCATAGTGTGCCTCGTCGACAAGAACAATATCGTAATTCGCAGACTGACGCAATGCTTCTGCGCGTTCCTTGCGTGCGACAAGACCGGAGGAGATGATGTTCAGCGGAGGGCTGTACAGATCGTCGTCTCGATCTGTATGGGTATACGGCGCGATATATTCGTGCTGAATCTGCGGTGATGCAGTCGTTCGGGCAAAAGGTAACATTGCCTTTTGCGCAAGTTCGCGTTGCCACTGGTTTGTCAGGCTGGCCGGTGCCACGATCAGGACGCGCTTCGCATATCCCGACAGAACAAGACTGCGGATTGCGAGCGCCGCTTCGATTGTTTTTCCAAGACCGACTTCGTCGCACATCATGTAGGAGTAAGGCCATGTTTCAATCAGACGTCTGCTTACGATTTCCTGATGAGGCCATGGTTCGACAGGCGCCGTAATCATTCCCAAATATTGGCTGCTCGGCATCAAAGGCGCATCGCGCAGAACAGCGAATCGCAGCGCCTCCTCGAGGCTGGGCTCTTTAGCAACATGCGGCTGCGTCCCATCGATCTCGCGGATGGCAGGCTGTTTGGAGGAAAACTCGATCAGCCGTTCCCGTACGGCATCCGGGAGCGTTTTCACTTTCATATGGGGGAGCCGGTTATTCCACAGCGACTCGAAGTCGGTTTGTGCCTGCCGGACCCGCAAGGATTCCGAACCACCCTCCCAATCGCGATGAACATCGATGTTTTCCGCATTGAGGACCAGAGCGGTCTTGGATTCGTTGAGAGAACCGCTGCCATACAGATGATGTCCGTCGGCGTCGCCCATAACAAACCATTTTTCATGGACATATCCGTCGTCCGTCGCCTCCATCGGCATGGGCTCGCCGGTGTTGGCATTCTTCCGGATGGCCACCCTGACGTCCAGCTTTTCCGTCGCCACCATATAGGAAAGCAAGGCGACGCCATCCTGAACAGATTCTTCCCAGGTCTCCGGCGCTTCCAACTCATGAAGGAGCGCCTTGGAAAGGCGGGCTTCGTCACCCTTCAGAATCGCCGCGACATCGTCATAGGCAAGGTCAGTTCCGACGATCAGGCGCATTTTCCCATCATGCTCGATAAAGGACGTATAGCCCTGAGAGGCCGCCGCAAGGGAAGATGAGCGGAAGAACCCCGCCACCCGATCGTATGTGGTGGCAAGTCGCAGCGCGGGAATATAGAACTCATGCAGAATATCCGTAGGCTTTCCGTTCGGGTTCAGTGCGGATGTACGATAGCTCAACCGCCACGCGTAGCTCTGAAAACCGTCTGCCATAGCTGGTGTCCTTTCCCCCGCTTATTTCAGGCCGTAAAGAATGCGTTCGGCCTCTTTTTGCAGTTTGTCATCGCCGCAACCGTCTGCCCACACCTTCAAAAGATCGACAATCTTCTGTTCCTTACCCTCGGCCTGTTTCTGCAGATAGGCGCGGGCGACCGGCATGTCGCCTTCCCGGTAGGCCATGATAAGACCATGGAGGATGTCCCATTCGCTCTGTGGGCATTCCAGGCGCTTGGGGTGGCGCTCATCCGGCCGGGCAAGACGTAGTTTAGAGCCTTTGCTGACCAGCGGTGCAAAGAAGCCTTTCTGCTCGTCCTCGTTACTTTTGGGAATACGGAAAGAGCGCTCTGGATTAATACCAATCATGCGGTCCTCTTCACGATAACCACCAGTTTTAGTTTCCAAACGAATATTCAACGATTTCGACAGGCTGAGTGCATTGTCAAAGGGAAACCAACCTAATCCATAGATTCCTAACAATGTAAGCGCAATGCCAGCCTCTGCGTTTAGGTCATTGATGCCAAGCCGGCCTTCCGTCAACCGGGTCATCTGATACTGCGCCACGACGGTGGAGGCCTCCCGCATGGCCTTGACTGGCGTGACGCGCTCGTCGCCGTCGATGACCGGCCAGTTTTCCGACAGCACTTTGAGCGCGCAGCCATAGCCGGCGACCATCTCGTCGACCGCGTTGAGATGCAGCGCGGCATATTCCTTTAACCCCTGCAGGACGGCCTCGCGCACCTGCTGCACCACTCCGGAACCGCCGAACCCGCTCCAGATTGAGGGTTCGTGCGCCTTCATATCTCGTTTGCGGCAGGCAAGAAAAATGGAGCTTGCAGCAGCGGCCAAATCCTTTTGATTCAATGCGGCTGCAAATTCAGAATCTACAGGAAATGTCGCGGAGATAATCCAGCCATTTTCAATGAGTGCCTTGGTAAGCGTTTCCCACGCCGCTTGTGTTTTATGGGTAAACATCATGGTCATCATGCCATCGTCTTTCAAAACCCTCCGACATTCGGCAAATATTTCCCCCATGAGCGACTCATATTTTCTTTCCGAGGCCCCGGCAGAACCATCCCGGACCGGATTAGCGACCGCCTCGTCGTCTTTGTCAGTGAGCCTCCGGATGAATACATCGGGATACAGTTCCTTCAGGGAGCGTTTCTCCCAGACATAATAAAAATCCGATAATTCCGCATACTGGACATTGTTGTAATAGGGCGGATCCATGCAAACGATATCCACAGCCTTATCGGAACAGGAAAGATTGGCAGCAGAGCCGTTGAGAATTGTAACGGTCCCGTCCACATTTTCATCGAGCAGCTCGCTGATGCCTTTGTAAGCGTCCAGCACCTGGTCACGCCCCCACATAAGGCCGGAATGCGAACCCGTCGCGATCATTTCACCGAAAGTCCATTTAATTGAAAAATCATGCCTGCTAAAAGTACCTGAGGCACTCATACGTTGAGGAAAAGAATCGCTAACCCAATGAAAGTTATCACCGGC
>DHOG01000067.1 GCA_002410715.1 Ruminococcaceae bacterium UBA5396
GGCCTCCTCTAAAAAATACCATCCCTCCAGGAAGGAAAACATAGCCGTCCCCTTTTCTGAACGAACAGGCAGATTTATGCTCAAGCGCCCGCTAATGGACCAGGTCCCCATAATGAGACAAAGTGTGGAGGCATCCAGTATCCCGCTGGCCAAGCAACAGGCGGCAGCATCATAAAGGCCCGCTGCCACCGGCGTACCTTCCCGCAGGCCCGTCTGCGCGGCGGCCTGTGTAGTGATATATCCCGCGATGTCGGCGGGGGCAAACACTTTATCCGGAAAACAGGAAAATTGTTCCTTGATGCCAAAGATTCGGAAAACTTCGGGATCAAACCGCTTGGTGTGGATGTTAAACAGCCCTGTATTGGAGGCATCGGTAAATTCGGTTCCGATTACGCCCGTGAGCCTATAGCGGATATAGTCTTTAATCATCACCGCATGGGCGCAGCGGCTAAGGATCGCCGGATCATTCTGCCGAAACCATGGCAAAAGAGCAGTAGGCTGGCCGGGCCAAGGCTCATAAAAAGTATGTGCGTACGCCGCATCTGCGGCGCCGCCGGCTTGCAGCGCAGCTAAAACCGCTTGTGCGCGGGAATCCGTGGAAACGATGAATGGCGCAATCGGGTCGCCCGCGGCATCCAACATGCCGAGCCCGCCGCCATAGCCACATAGGCCCATGCAAATAATATCTGCCGGGTTCACCTGCGCCTTATCGATTGTCTCCCGAATCACGCAGCAGTTCTGTCGGAAGATATCCTCTCCATCCCGTTCAACGATTCCTCCACCCCTTCGGTGGACAGAAACGCGCACCGCTGCGTTGGAAATGACGCGGCCCTGTAGATCGAATAGCACACATTTTGTAGCAGAACCGCCGTTATCGATTCCCAGCAAATATTGTTGATGCACCCTAAACTCCTTACCGTGCTCCGCTAGAGCTTGCTTTACTCAACTATAGTATACTTTCGAAAATAAAACAACCAGATGTGTGCACCTTTTAAATATTCTCGCTCATAAACGAGCCAATTCGTACCATAAACGCATCACAGCGATAAATGAATCCCCCCAGCTGCCTTGCGGGTGCGCCGGGGGGATATGCCGTCCGTGGATGGAGGCACGGCATCAAACTAAAAGGAAGCCGTTGTTACAGGGTCGCCCGATATTCCTTTACCACGTCCATAAAGGCTTTCACCCGGGCTTCATCTACTGCATTTTCAAATTTGCCGTCAATTTTGAAGGTGGTTGCACAAACGGCACCATCCGAATGCGTGAGCTGGCGGACGATATTATCCTTATTGCAGCCGGTATTACATAAGATGGGTGTATGCTTAACAGACGCTTTCACGCGGGAGAGCACCTGCGTATCCGTTTCGCTACCTGCCGTCAGCCCTGAAACACAGATGGCATCGGGCCGGTTGTTAAACTCGGTAGAGCGGGCGATCTCTTCGATGGGGCGATCCGCAAGATATTTTGCCGCCTCCGGAACGATATTGAACAGAAGCTTAATATCCTTGCCGCCAATCGCATTTTTATGGCGAACGGTAGCGCCGACATTGGTGTTCCACAAGCCGAAATCAGAGGCATATACGCCCGAAATGATCTCGCGGATGAATTTACCGCCCACAGACACGCAGAGATCAAGCGAGGCAATAGGATCCCAAAGGCAATTCACGCCATACGGTACGGTAATTTCCTGCCGCAGTGCGCCCAGAATCCAACCCATTGCCGCGATGGTAATGGGCTCAACTTTGGTCAGATAGGGAAGGCTGAACTCATTTGAAAACATTACGGCATCCACACCGCCATTTTGCAAAGCCCGCAGATCCGCCCGGGCACATGAGAGAACATGCTCCATCCCTTTCTCGGCATCATAATAGGGATCGCCGGGCAGGGGCTGCAAGTGACACATTGCGATAATCGGCTTTCGGACCCCAAACATCTCTTCCATCCAGTTCATAACAATCCTTCCCTTCATAACAGATTAATTTACAGCAAATGTTGCCGGCTAGCTGGAAAAGCTGGCTACTGCATATACGATAACATGAAAAATCATAAAGTTCAACAAATAAATCATATAAGGCCAATATTGCAGCATCGAAACGTTGAATAATGCACAATAAAATCAACTAAAATCATTTTTTCAAATATATCTTGCAAGATTTGCTGAGCAATGATATTATTAACACACGTAAAATATAGCCGAGGTGGAGAATTGATGATTATATGATAACAATTGTACCTTCTTTAGCATCTGCCGATCAACTAAATTTGGAAAAGCAGTTAAGCAAGCTTAAAAAAGTCAAAAATATTCATTTAGATATAGAAGATGGCGTAGCTGTAAACAACATTAGTTTTGGTTTTAAATTTGCAAAAGCAATTTGTGAAAAATCTATTTCTAAAGAAAAAACTATACACCTTGAGGTAATGAACCCTAGTCGTTATATTGAAACTATCAAGAATATTAAAGCTGATATTATATTCGTTCAAATTGATGCTCTAGAAAATCCTATAGAGGAAATTATTAAATTTAAAGAAAATAATATTAATGTTGGAATCAATGTAAGTAATTTAGATTTGAATAGGGAATATTTATCAAAAATATTGGAATTATCTCATAATATTTTAGTTAACACTACAAATCACGATGATTTAAAACAAATATGTGATCCTGAAATGATTGAATTTGCCAAAAAATTATCTGAAACAAAAAAAGTGTGGATAGATGGTGGCGTTACTTGGGAGATATACAATAGTTTAAAGGAAAGTGTTATTTATGAAGCAATCATGGGCAGAGCTATATTCTTCAATAAAGATGAAACAGTAAAATGGATACTCGATGCTGGATGAAACATGTTTGAGACAGATGCTATGGTTATCTGGAATGAACTGGAATACAGTTGCATTTGCAATTTCTTATATGAATGCACATCATTTTGATGTTTCAAAGAAATTATTCAATAGTATAGAAAAGAAATAATACTAGGAGAATGCTCATGGATAAGATTTATATTTGTGGACACAGACATCCTGATACAGATTCTATTGTATCCTCCATTGCATATGCATATTTAAAACGGGAGCTTGGTTACAATGCAATTGCCTGTCGATTATCAGAGTGTAATAGTGAAACAAACTATTTATTAAATCGTTTTGGTTTTGATGCACCTGTATTACTTGAGGATGTGCGTGTAAAACTGAGTGATCTTTCCTTGAAGCATCCAATTTGTGTCACTCCAGCAGCGACAATCTTTGAAACACTTCAATTGATGAAAGCACATGAACAGCCATTTGTATGCGTTGTAGATGCAAATCATCATGTCGCAGGTATTATTACAAGAAATGATCTGGCAGATGTTGGATTAGGTGATACTGCTTTTGGAATTGATTTGTTGAAAAAGGTAAATTTACGCTCTTTTCAAGATAA
>DHOG01000013.1 GCA_002410715.1 Ruminococcaceae bacterium UBA5396
AAGGATTGGGGGGCACGCCACGTTCATGTTCCGGCAAACCGCTGGAAATATCATCAAGCTGCGACGCTGTAAGATACTCGCTTGTTACATAAATATAGCTGCCTGCCTGACTGTTGCCCTGTTTCCAGAACACATCAGGGTCAGGGGCATAGGCGTATCCGTTAAGCTTGGCAATGGCCGCCACAAGCATCTGCGCATCGTATTTATCGCTGATAACAAGCTGCCCGTGTGGGTCTTTCACAATGAGGGTTGGCGCAAGTTCATAAAACTTGAAACCGCCACCGCCCTGCCAGTTCTGCGCCTTTGATATGCCACCCTGTTCACCGTCCACAACCTTTTGCAGGCGGGGCAAACAGTGGGTATAGCAATGGTCGCCTAGCTCAATGCCGATATAACGCCGTCCCATCTTGTGGGCAACTGCGGCGGTTGTGCCGGAGCCGAGGAAGGAGTCGAGGACGAGGTCGCCGGGGTTTGTTGCGATATGTATAATATTCTCGAGTAGTCGTTCGGGTTTTGGAGTTGAAAATGCCTCTGATGCTCCAAACAATACAATGCTTTCTTTCTTTGCTTCGTCAGTATGACCAAAGTTTTCATGATCCCACCATGACCATGGCACGAGCCCTTTGGATTCTGAGAGAAATTGCTTCCTCCGGGGAACTCCTTGTCCATCACTGCCAAAATAAACTCGATTATCCGCGATTGCTTTATCGTATTCAGTACGTATAACTTTCCAGCAATTACCCTCTGGTGGTGTATGTGTTTTTCCTGACGGAGACACTATTTCATACATTTGATTAGGTCGAAATCCTTGGGCAAGGAGCGATACGGATTGCCACGGGCCTCGTGGATCGTTGTCAGGATTTTTATATAGTTTTTTTTGTTTTTCAGTCAACGGTAAATAATTTCGAGTGTTTTTGAATTTTGTGGGATTAATGGCATACAGTAAAATGAAGTCATGAGAGTCTCCTACTGCTTCACGATTCTCCCTCGAGTATCTCTTTTGCCAAACTATAGTTGAAATAAAGTTGCTGCGCCCAAAAATCTCATCGCAAATAACCTTTAAGTAATGCCCTTCATCGTCGTCAATACTTATCCATATGCTACCGTCTTCTCTCAGCAAGTTGCGGAGGATACGCAGACGCGGAACCATTAGCGAAAGCCATGTAGAGTGTTCAAGATTATCATCGTAGTGTTCAAAAGCCGAGCCAGTGTTATACGGCGGATCAATATAAATACACTTTACCTGCCCTGCAAATTCCTGCTCCAAGGCTTTCAAGGCTAGAAGGTTGTCCCCGTGGATCAGCATATTATCGGCGGCAGGGTCGCCGTAGTCTTTTGATGCGTCGTGCAACAAAATGCGCGGCTCAACGGCAGGCTCCTGCCCCTTGCCAATCCAAGTTAATTCCAGTTTCTGCATCGATTATTCCTCCGTATTTTACACAATCTCAAACGAGAATGTCATAATCGTTTCCGTTTCAATTTCGCCATTTAGGCGGTTGCGGATGTCTTCCTGCAAAGCCTCGTTTTCAAGGGAAATCCTATCTTCTTCGAGGCTTATTTCTCGCTCCATCTTTTTGCGCTTTTCCTCCAGAGCCGTAACAGCCGACCGCTTTTCCAGCATCTCATCAAGAGAGCAAATATCCTTTGAGTTTCGGAAGTCTTTGCGCTTTTCTGCGATTTCCTTTTTCAAGGCTCTCAGCCGCTTTTGCAATCCCTCTTTCAGGTCTTCGCTGTAGGCGTCCAGCTTTTCAACCTGCTCCAAGAAAAATTGCTTATTCCGTTCCGCAATGTCATCCTTCTGCTTTTGGATACCCTCTTGCCTGACCCGAATCAAGTTTTCGGTTTCAGGAGAACATTCCCCAAAAACAACCGCTTCCAGCTCCATGATGCGTTCAAGCATTTCGTCATCTATGGATGTGCCGTCATTCGTAGCAACCGAAAATATCAGATGTTCTTCATTATCAATACCCTTGTGTGTGAGCTTGTCTATTGAAATGATTCCGCTTTTCATGTTGGGATGGCTATCTAAGAAACTGATGCGATCCGCAGACGGTAAGGTAGAATGTGTGAACTGTATCGCAACAGAAGGCGTTTCAACACTCATAGCCTGGGAGATCCAATCAATGCAGAGTTCACCGTCACGGCGCAAAAATTCGTCATGAAGCTCCTCTGCATCGCGCCAACGCAGGTTGTATGTTTTTCGTTCACCATTCTCTATGTAGGCAAAGCGCCATTGGTCAAGCGGCTCTACTCGCTCCGCGCCCTGCATGATAAAGAAGTTGCATAACCACCGAGAAAACTTGTCCAACTCTGTCTTGGTTCCTTCATGGCAGTTCTTCAGGTGAGCGGCTACCTCCTCGTCAAAGTTCTCAAGGATGGATTGCCGCGCCTTTGTAATGTTCTCGCTTATTTGGTCAGACAGCTCCTCCTGCAAACCATCGAAAGCAGCTTTGATTTCTTCAGGAGAACGGCATGTCTGATATATATCAAGAATGCGTTTTTCAAAGTCTACACCATCTTCAATTGCTCCCAGCACCTCGTCAGACGAGCCGAAAACACCGTCGAACAACCTGAACTTTTGCGAGAGCAGGTCAAAAACACGTTGATCGGCTGCATTTGCGCGATTGAGGAAATTGATGACAATGACGTCATTCTTTTGACCATATCTATGGCAACGACCAATTCTCTGCTCGATTCGTTGGGGATTCCAAGGCAAGTCATAATTGACGACAATATTGCAAAACTGTAAGTTGATGCCTTCAGCGGCTGCTTCGGTTCCTATAAGAATGGATGCACGATCACGAAACTCTTCTACAATAGCGGCCTTCTTATCTGCTGTAGTAGAGCCAGAAATCAAACCATCGTCCTTGTGACGCTCTTTCCACTCTTTAAATACACGAGTGGAAACAGGGTCATTATTTGAACCATCCAAGAACACGATCTGCCCATCATATCCATGTTGGGAGAGCAGATTCATAAGATATTTCTGTGTCCTTTTAGACTCGGTAAATATGACGGCTTTTCTCGCACCGCCAAGTTGTTTTTGTTAATCTAAAAATAC
>DHOG01000105.1:0-4094 GCA_002410715.1 Ruminococcaceae bacterium UBA5396
CTGTTCAATTATCAAGGTTCTTATTCTGTAAAGCCATGATTCTGTTGCTTTACAAGCTTTGGTTCCGCGCTTAAGTTTTTTCTTTCTCAGCGCGTCAGCAAGAAATATTATATCACTGTGATTTCATTATGTCAACAACTTTTTTAATCTTTTTTGATTTTTTTCAATCTTTTTGGTTTTGTGTAAATGGTAAATGAAAATGTCCCATTTCGCCACAAGAGAAAATGTCCCGTTTATGCCGAGAAAACTTGTTGATAATGAGTGGGTCCTTAGATATGTTTGTGCCCCAGATGGCCATTGTACTTCATTTATTGACATCTGGGCGCTACATGGGTTTCGAAGGGCAAGAGGCTCGTTGTCAACAAGGGAATTGGAATAAATGGGACATTTTCAAAAATAATTTACACAACTTTTTCAATCTTTTTTGATTTTCCTTGGAAAATATTTATGTGGAATATGTCACCCCTTGTTTCAATATCTGATGCTATAATACTGATCAAGTAAAAGGCTGATCTCTTTTACAAGGTCATAGATAAGATAGGTTCCTGCCACGAATAGTGCAAAAGTTTGCTATCACTTGAAAATTTGGCTAATTTCGGATACAGTAACTCTATTTTTCCCGGCCTTCTTGGAAGCGTACAAGTTTTCATCCGCTTCAGTGATAATGGCATCAACGGACATTCCGGCAATATTTTCAGTTAAAAACTCCGCGACCCCCGCACTAAATGTAGATGAACAGCCGAGTTCATTCATGCATGCAGTGCGAAATGAAGTTGAAATTCGCTGCAGGGTCTTGATTGCAAGCCAAGTAACCGTGCCGGGAAAAAGCAACATAAATTCGTCGCCGCCAAACCTTCCTATCATGTCCTGTTTCCGCGTGTTTGTAAGGGCTGCGGAGCAAAATAGATTAAGAACCCTGTCGCCTGTCAAATGACCATACTGGTCATTTACTGATTTGAAATTGTCAATATCAATCATTGCCACTGTCAGCCCATTCTTGCCGCCCGCAAGATTCTTTAATGAGTTGATAAGAGCGTACTTATTCAATAATCCTGTCGCGGCGTCGATCGAAAGCTGGCTTTTGAGTAATTTTTCATATTCCATTTGAGTTGTGATATCCACGAAAGAAAGCACACCAAATATCTCATTATCTGTGACAACACGTGATGCGCTCACTTTAAACCGCTTCTTCCGATTGTTCCCATCAATAATGAAATCGTGTTCAACAACCGTTTCCGGGACATTGATGCCTTCCATCATGGCGGTATTCAGAACCTTGCGCAGGCTGCAATCCTTGCAGTGGTCGCCCTCTCCACAGTTTTTCCCAGTCAAATAAATATCAGAACATCTGAGTGCATTGCCGAGCATACGCTCACGAAAATCCTCCGAGTCAATATGGAAGGTTGTAAACATGTAGTTATTCATACTTTGTAAAAGCATATCTCCATTCACAACAACCAGTCCGACCGGACTATTCTCAAAAACGGCCTGGAACAAATGGGCGGAGATGTTATCGTTTAGCATTTCATAAGTTCACTCCTTTGGGAGTTTTAGCTTTCGGGCATCAATTCTCCAATGATGAGGAGATGATGCGCTATTTGGTCAATTTCCCGTATAATGCATATCTTGCGTTATCGAATTCATAGGAACAGGTGCACAAGGTAATGATTTGGTCATCACCGCTTACAATCGTGTCGGATTCAAAAGTTGATTTCTTTTTAATGGAATCCACATAGCTTTGGAAATCATGATCATCCTTAAAATCGAATCGGACCGACTCATAATTTCCATCAACAACAATTCCTGCAAACAGTTCAATCGTATAGTTACCAGTAGGGGTATAAAGCAGCATGGTTGGAAAGCTGTCATAATACCGTTGATCTTTGTACTTTTTTAAGGAAGAAAACATAGAGCCGTCTTTCAAGTTGTGTCCGTATATAATCGTATTTTTACCTGAAAAATCGCTATGATTACGAAAATCCATAAATATAGAACCCAGCTTGTTACGCTCACCGGTAAACAGATGACGAAGATAGAAATCGTTATCTTTTCCCTGCACCACGGGATAGTCGATTTCTGTTCCTTCAGCAGCAAGCCATCCCACCACATCTGGATTGATTCTCTCCAGAGACGTGAAGTCGACTCCGTTGATATGTTCCTCTTGCATTTCTTCTGACGATGCTTCACCGACAGTCTGCAGCGGTATGCTGGCTTGATCTGTAGAGGGTTCTGACGATTCCCCGATTAGGCGAAGTTGCTGATAGGCGGCATCGCCTTTGGCATACTCCCGATTGTCTGAAAACAGGACAAAAGCTGAGCACAGAATGCCCACCGCACACAGCATCATAAGAATATGCAATATTAAGCGCGGGCGCGATTTCCTAAGATTTTTCATCCCGTTCTCCTTTCTATCCAAAAAAACGGCGGCAGGATTTTTACTTCCCACCGCCGGTTCTCTATCTGATTATTTCCGATTCCTCTGTCTGGAGTATTTCTTGCGCAGAACAAGATCGGCGGTGGAAAGAACCACAAGTGCTACGGAGGAACAAAGTAATCCAAGCTTTGCAAGACTGCCAACCTGGTTATCTCCTGTCTTGGGCATGCTGTTTTCCTCTACCTTCTTATCTCCCGTCTTGGGCATGCTGTTTTCTCCTACATTCTTATTTCCCTTTACGTCCGTTGACCCTTGTGGGGCACCTCCGCCGCGAATGTTATCCGTGGGATTTTCAGGCGTACCTGGTTTGTCTGGAACACTACCCAGTTTGTTCGTAAACGATGCGGTCTGCAAAGTGTCAGCAGAGATAGTGCCGACTGATCCTGTGCTGGTAGCAGTATATCCGTCTCCGGTATAATCGGCCTCCGTTACGGTATATTGCGTGCCCTCCGGCAATCCGGTGATGGTGATGCTCTCACCATCGGCAAGGGAAATGGTATCACCGCTGCAAATGGTTCCTGTGGATGCGCCGGTGTAGGGGTAGGCATCGGATGCACCGATAAAGGTAACGGTGAAGTCAAACTTTTTGGTGAGATCTGCTCCCTGGCCGGTGACCGTTTTGCTGATGATCAGGCTGCCCGTGAAGGTCGGCTGTTTTGTGTTGGTAAAGGCTGCTGTGCGATCCTGGGAAGAAGAAATAGTGCCTGTGCTTCCCGCACTCTCAACAGAATAACCCTGCGCCGAAGCCTTTTCCTCGCTCACCTGGTATGTCGCGTCAGCGGGCAGACCAGTGATGGTGATACTTTGTCCGTGGGCGAGGGAAATCATATCCCCGCTCTTCATTGTTCCATCCGAGACACCATTTCCCGTGTAATGATAGGAACCCGATGCCCCGTTGAAGATTACTGTAAAATTAAACTTCTTTGCGGTGTCAGCGCCAATCCCTGCAACCGTTTTACTGATGGTCAGATTTCCTGTATTGGAAGAGGGCTGCGAAACATTTCTTGTGTTTGTGAAGGATGCTGTCTGCGTAGTATCTGTCACAATGCTGCCGGTTGCGCCTGTGCTGGTCGGCGTGTACCCACCGCCGGAATAATCCGTCTCCGTCACCGTATAGGTTATACCATCCGGTAATTCCTCAATGGTGATACTCTGTCCATGGGCAAGAGAAACGGTATCCCCGCTCTTAATCGTTCCATCCGGGACGCCATTGCCAATATAAGCATAGGTACCGGTTGCACCGCTGCCGTCCAGCGTAAGGGTAAAGTCAAATTTTTTCCTGGTATCGCCGGCGTTGCCTGCCACTGTTTTGCTGATGGTCAGATTCCCAACCGTTTTTGTATTGATAAATGATGCTGTTTGCGTTACATCAGCCACGATGCTGCCAGTCGCGCCCGTGCTGGCCGTAACATATATGTCGCCGGTGTAATCCGCTTCGGTTACCGTATAAGTTGTACCCGCCGGCAGACCTTTGATGGTGATGCTCTGACCATGGGCAAGAGAAACGGTATCCCCACTTTTGATTGTTCCATCCGGGACGCCATTGCCGGTATAGGCGTAGGGGATATCTGCCGCACCGTTCAACGTCAGCGTAAAGTCAAACTTTTTCCCGGTATCGCCGGCATTGCCTGCCACCGTTTTGCTGATGGTCAGATTCCCA
>DHOG01000105.1:4295-4496 GCA_002410715.1 Ruminococcaceae bacterium UBA5396
CTGATGGTCAGATTCCCAACCGTTCTCGTATTAGTAAATGATGCTGTTTGCGTTGTGTCAGCCGCAATTCTGCCTGTCGCGTCCACGCTGGTCAGTGTGTACCCATCGCCGGAGTAGTCTGCTTCCGTCACCGTATAGGTTGTATCTTTCGGTAAGCCCAAGATAGTGATGCTCTGACCATGGGCGAGGGAAATGGTATCC
>DHOG01000141.1:0-255 GCA_002410715.1 Ruminococcaceae bacterium UBA5396
TTTCAATTAACCACTATTTCCAGTATTTGTCAAGATGCAGAGTTTTAGGAGAATCAGGAAATAAAGAAGGCAACCGGTAGCCGGCTGCCTTCTTTATGCTCTCTTAAGTTCATTAATCTGCCGCGTATGCTCGGCGGTTACATGTTCCAGGGTGGCGACACGGCTCTTGATCTTCTCCTGCTCCTGCACGTCAGGCAGCCTTGCAAGGATCTGTGCGTGTCCTTCCGCTAAAAGCTTGATCTGTTTTTCGACACC
>DHOG01000141.1:448-4272 GCA_002410715.1 Ruminococcaceae bacterium UBA5396
GCGGCCTTGATTGCGGCGGTTGTGGCGCGCTGTGCAGCATCAAACTTGGCGTCAGTCGCTCTCTGTGCAGCATCGAACTTGGCGTCGATCGCTCTCTGTGCAGCGTCAATCTTGGCGTCGGTCGCTCTTTGTGCAGCGTCAATCTTGGCGTCGGTCGCTTTTTGTGCAGCGCCAAACTTAGCGTCGGTCGCTTTTTGTGCAGCGTCTAATTTAGCGTCGGTAATTTTCCGTTCCTCTGCGAACATTTCTTTCATCGCGGCAAGAATTTCTTTATCTGTCATGGCAACTCCTCCAATATGAGAATATTGTACTCCGAAAAGCAGGACCGCGCAAGGGGAAAATCAGCGAAATGAAATTCGCAATGTTATTTGCTATAAAGATTTATCCGCGCGGCTTTTATGGAAAGAGCCTTCCCGTGTACCGCCCTTATGTACAGCCGAAGCCAATCGCTCGTCCAATTTGACCGGGAGTTGTTTGTCATTCGGCAATTTCTCCGTGTCCACTGCATTTTCTCGTTGCCTATCGTCCTCATAGTTTTTCACAAGGGTGTCATATTCCTCCGGGCTCATGTCACCTGCGTAACTATACGGATCAGAGCGCCCATCCTCATCGAGACTGTCCGAGAAAGGAATGCTCTCCGGTAAGTCCGCGGGCCTCACGCCGCGGACTGTTTGTTCGATAGCCTTTTCTGCCTCAGAAAGAATTTGTTCCACTCTAGCATAATCGAAAGAGTATTTTTCTTCATCCAAATACAGATTAATCGTAGCGAGGGCTTCTTTGATGCGATCGACCCGATTATCCTCTGTCTCTAAGGCCTTTCCCATTTTTAACTATCACCTTTTTTATTTTTGAAACTGTAGTGGCTGCACCGGTTAATTTCCTATCATAGAATCAAATGTTCACAATGTGAGCACTTGATTCTATGATAGGCTTCCGCAGATATGGCTTTCGGGAGTCTGTCATAGAATAGAAGCGCATTTTCGAAGAACTGCCGACAAGCAGTTCATTGGTGTCGTTCAATAAAGCACCAACCCTTCATTCGTCGGGGCCTGCCCAATGCGGTGAGGCGTTCAGGGCAGAAGTATCATTGTCCCCTGCCGGGCTCATCGCCAACCTTGTATGTCATTGCAAGATAGCATGCAGTAATTCGCAAATGCGCCTGTGCTATAGCTTATGGGTATCTCCGTGTCCCAAACGCCCGCAGGAAAGTCTTCGCAAACGCTATGTAATTTTTCAAGGTACGCCAACTTCACGTCTCAGTGCCGATCAGGCATTGAATCAGGAGTACGCAATGGGGACCATTGCGGAATCGTGGGGTAAATGCCCACGCTCATGCCTTTCGTAGTCAAAAGACATGAGCCTGAGCGTTAATAATAAACAACAAGCCCAAAGGAGCCGCCGCGGTAACATTTATTAAATCTTTGCCTTCGCACCATTTCCCCCGCCAAGCTTGTCCTTTCAGTCATTTTTTAGCGTCCTTTTTTTCAGCATGTCGTTGTCTTATCCCTCTTGATTTTTCCGTTCCCGGTTATGTATAATGATATTTAATGACGCCATTGCAGCCTCGTCCAGGACGTGCTGAAAATCCTCTTGACTTTTTCCTGCATAGGCGGCGTCACTGACAAGAATGTGGGTGTTTCCGACATAGGAATCAGCAACAATTTGTCCTTCAATCGGGATTTCGGCAAGCACGGCGATCACCTCCACTCTTAGATTTATTCAAACAGTCGTTTGTCCTATCACGTTATTGATTAATAAGTAAATCTTAACTGACACATTTTCGCGTGCTTTGCTGATCGGTGCTGAAACATTCAGGACGAGCGAAAAGATAATACAAATCGTAGGATGGGAGCAAATAACTTTTAATCTTGAAGGCTTCCTCTATTGAAAATGAACTTCTCCCGTCCAATTTATTGGCTACAGTGTTGATATGGACTCCGAGAACTTCAGCGACTTGCGTATTTGAAATATTATTTTTTGCAAGTTCACCTTTCAGGTTGCGATATTCCATCTAAAAAGGCCCCCAAATATATGCATTCGAATAACACTAAGCTATATAATATATTCATTTGAATAATTTGTCAACACAAATTTATGCTTTTTCATAATTTCATGTTGTACTCTGCAATTACTTGTGCTATCATTCAGCCATGGAGGTGGCAAAATTGCCAATAGGAAAAAAGCTTTCAGATTTACTAAATGAAAGCAATGAAAATGTTAATTCCATTTCAACAAAAATAGGCGTTTCTCCACAAACTTTATATAGCATAATTAAGCGTGACAATATGAAAGTCGATTTCGACGTTTTAATTAAACTGTCAAAGGCATTGAATGTATCAGTTGAATATTTTTATGAACCCCAAGATGTAAAGCGTGATAAAGTTGCGCCGAAAAAAATTGATGCTGTAGAAGAAAGGCTGCTAAAAAATTATGCCTCCCTGAATCAGGAAGGCAGAGAACGGCTTTGCAATTATTCTGACGATCTGGTCTCTTCTGGCAGATACACAAAAAATAATAAGCCTGACTTTTGCGCAGACGCATAAGTAAGCCGTCCAAGGTAGCCTTGAACGGCTTTCATAAAATTCTAATCATGAATTTACCGACATATTGTAACATATCTAAATTATATTTTCAATAATCGATAAAATTCGTTACCGTATGTTCTATTTGCACAACAAGCGCAGAAAGGAATGAGCCGCTACGCCTTATTGCCTTTATCTTCGAAAGTCACGTGCAGACTTGGAAGCCGAAGCGCGCGGTGAAGGAGAGACTCTCGCCCGTCACGAAAAGGCACTGCTTGAACTCGGTCAACGCCAAAAATTAAACATTACGCAAATTTACCGAGAAATTGTTTCCGGTGAAACAATTGCGGCACGGCCTGTTATGCAACAACTATTGAACGAAGTAGAACAGGGTATGTGGGATGGCGTGTTGGTAATGGAGGTAGAACGTCTCGCACGCGGAGATACAATCGATCAGGGCATTGTAGCGCAGACTTTTAAATTCAGCGGTACAGAAATTATCACACCGCTCAAGACTTATAATCCAAACAATGAATACGATGAAGAATACTTTGAATTCGGACTTTTTATGAGCCGCCGCGAATATAAAACAATCAACTGGCGTCTTCAGCGCGGCCGAATTGCTTCTGTAAAAGAAGGAAAATTTGTTGGAAACAAACCTCCATACGGTTATTTGCGTAAAAAGCTGGAGCATGAAAAAGGATTTACCCTTGTTCCGGACACGAACAGCGCTCCAATTGTCAAAACAATATTTAAACTGTTCGCCTACGGAGAACAGCAGGAAAATGGCGAATACCGGCAAATCGGAGTCTCTCTGATCGTAAGAAAACTGAACGACTTAAAAATCCATCCACAGCATGGAGACGTCTGGGTAGACGCAACCATCCGGGGCCTCCTTCAAAATCCGGTCTATATTGGAAAAATCCGATGGAATAACCGTCCCATTCGCAAAAAGATAGTCGATGGAAAAATGGTGAAAGAGCGGCCACGTGCAAAACCAGAAGATTGGATATTGGCCGATGGACTGCATGAGCCATTAATTGATCGCAAAGCATGGGATATTGTACAACAGAAGCTAAAAGAGCACTCTGCACATCCCTCCCCGAAAAGCAGTGCTATTTCAAACCCGCTGGCCGGGCTGATCATCTGCGGAAAATGCGGCCGACGGATGGTGCGCCGCCCATTCACAAACCGAAACTATCCCGCTATCCTGATGTGCCCCTCCACCGCGTGCGACAATATCAGCAGCGCACTTGACCTTGTGGAAAGCCATGTCCTCAAGATGCTGAAGCAATGGCTTAT
>DHOG01000141.1:4520-4931 GCA_002410715.1 Ruminococcaceae bacterium UBA5396
AACTAAGCAAGTTGGAAAAACAGCGGGACAATATCTACGACCTGCTTGAAAAAAAGGTTTACACGACAGACGTCTTCTTGGAACGCACCAAAAGCATCGACAACAAAATTCAGCAGAGCAAAGAGAACATCACGCGCATTTCCGGTGAAATCCAACGAAATACGCGAATGGAGCAGGATCGGAAAATTATCATACCGCGTACGGAGCATGTCCTCACTGAATACCCGAAGGCAAAGACGCCGGCCGAAAAGAACGATCTTTTAAAGTCCGTTATCGAAAAGGTTGTTTATACTAAGAATGTGAACGCACGTTGGCACGGAAAACCCGATGATTTCGAGTTGATCTTATATCCGAAGCTTCCGAAAGCTGCAGATCACTGATATTATTTTGGTACCTAAGAATCAGTTCCAT
>DHOG01000058.1 GCA_002410715.1 Ruminococcaceae bacterium UBA5396
ACCCATCAATTGTATCACAACAAATATAAGGGCAAGCAAAAGCATGGATGCAGCCGTGTCCCAAAAAGGGTCCTGCGACTGACTGCCTTTAGGTGTAGTGGCCTTAAACAGATTTGTAACCAAGCGTTGGACATCGTTATCATCCATCAGATAGTCAAAGGGGTTATAGCAATAGGACTTCCACATATTGATTAAATCCAGAACTTTTACTTCAACACCCTGCTGTTTTAAAAGTAACCCCGTATCACGGGTAATCTCACCTTTAGGGTCAAGAATAACCATCGAGGAATTTGCCTGCATAACATTCGGCTTTGCAAAGAATCGTGTTTTTCCGGCACCTGAACCGCCGCATACCAAAATATTTAAATTGCGCCGGTGCTTGCGTCCATCCAGTCCCAGACGGACATTCTGAGTTAAGATTTTGTTTTTGGTAAATGTCTTGTCTCGGTACTTGCGATTTACGGCAAACGCATCGCCCCATTTTGCACTGCCGTATTCCTCACGGGGACGTTTGTTGCGACGGGTAGATAGGTATATCCCGATACCGAATCCATAAGCGGCAATAAAAAAGAGGACAACCGCTGGGCTGTCCTCGCACCAAACAATATGAAATGGATTGTTTAAGATATCGGATAGGTTTTTTACGATTTCGGGCAGTCCGCCGGATACAGCCGGGGCTATTAAAATCCCCAGCCATACCACCGGCAGCATTCCAATCGCCGCAACAATCAAAGAATGTTTTGCATTTTGTCGTCTCAACGGGCGTCTCTCCGTACACGGGCTATTTTTGTCGGGGCTTTTTTGATTTCTTCGATGAGATCACCAATAAAGTCAGCTGTTTTACCCTCGGCAAGCCGTTTATTTCGCAAATCGGTTAAAGCACTGTATAACACGCCTTCTTCACAACGATCAACTTCAATGATCTTGACTTTTTCTTTCATCATCTCGCCTCCTGATTTTTAGCCGATTTTTGTGCTTCCAGCTTTTTGTATACTTCCGTACTGACTTCCGACACCGTATCACGAATAGCGGTACATTCAGAGCGGACGGCTTGGCTGTCCGATTCAATAAATAATTCGGAAATTTTTGAAAAGTCATAGCTTTGTGTGTCAACACCGTTTTTACGGCATAGAGCATAGGAAGCGGCATATGCGACAAATTCAGGACTGTGGCATTCTCGACCGGTCACATCAATCTGCGCTAAACATATTTCCTGTGCTAAGCAGCGAAAGAGGTTTGGACCGTCAAGACCCTGCACAATTTCGATGCGATTCTGTGATGGCTGATACAATGCACCTGCCGCCTTGTTGTTACCGGATAGCTTTTCAACCAATTGGATAGGAACGGGACTTGCATCTACTAAAGCTTGACACAGCGAACGAATATTGCGGGGTTTCAAAGGTTTCAGCAGCTCAGCCGAGGTTTGATTGATGTCAAACACGGATTTTGTGTTATAACTTACCGCCGTAGAACCATCCTCGCGTGTATATTCGGGACCCGGCTCTAAAATCACGATGCCTTTTTCTCCTTTATTGACAGGAGTTCCTGCTTCTTTCCAATGCTCATAATCCCCAATTCGGGTAGCGTCTGGGTTTTGTGCATATATCAACAAAATGTTGGTGGGGCTGTAAAGATCAAAACGGCTCATGGTATCCAGATACCCTGTAAAATTAGTATCTTTTGACACGATTTCTTCCGCTGTTCTTTCTGCCAGAGCGAATACCTCATTTCGTTGTTGCTGTTTTTTCGCAGCCCAATCTTCTTTATCAAAAGGCTGTTTTTCATCGGGAGAGTTTACTTTCTTTTTCTCAAAAATATCATCCATATTGCTCATAGGTTATGATCTCTCTTTCGATTTTTTTGATTTCTTTTGTTTATTGGGGTGAAATGACATTGGCGGCTGTTTTTGCGGCTGTTTCTTGCTGGGCGGCCTTGTAGAATCGCTCTTTTCAGGTTGCGTCTGTTCTTCTTGCTGTTTTCGGTTATGGGCGACGCGCTCCCTTAAAAATTCTCTCACTGACGGCTTTTTACTCGATTTCACCTTTTCTAAATGCGACTCGCTGTTTAATGAAGGCTCGGACCGATAGCCGCTCTCTGTCGTCGCCCTCAAAGGGTTTTGCATATTCTGCTCCGCTCTGTCCTGTTGTGCCGCTTCCTTCGCTTTTTCCGATTCCGGGGAATCCGGCTTTGGCTGACCATCCTCATCAATCAACATCGCCATCAGCTTTTCACCGTCACTGACATCTGGGGTGTCCATCTCTTTTCCCTCGACAGCAGCTTCAACAGTTGCATCCACCGACATAAATTCTAATCGTTCCAAAATACGGTCAAGTTTTGAAGAATCCTCCACTCGCACCATTAAATCCACCAAATCATCCGGCTTGGCATTTTTATCACGGAGGGCGCAATACACCACGCCATAGCGTTTCGCTTCTTTTGCAAACTGCTCCAAATCCTTGTTTTTGATTCCAAAAATTTTAAGGGGCTGTCCGGATTTTAACATAGTCTTTAAGCGTTCTTTACCACTGGGTTTTAAAATACTGCCTTTTCCTGTGTCGGGCGACTTGAATGCGGCAACAAGCAGGGCGGCAAGCTGTTTTGCTCCCGTACCTGCTAAGCGCAAGGTATAGTCCATCCCCTCAAGACTGATTCGTACAATTTGCTCGGCTGCATCACCTGATGTGTTCATAGGCTTTTTTCTCCTCTCTGTTTTTCTTGTTAATCTGTCGCTCGGCTGTTATTTTTTGCTTCATCTCTTTTGTGTGAGCGGCGATATCATCACACAGCAGCACCTCCTTTCGCAGAGTACCCATCCGCAGTGATAAGATTTTAATTTGCGCTTTTATTTCTAACCGCTTTGGCTCACTTTTTTCCCTGCGGAGTTTGTTGTACAATTTGGATCGTTCCTCTTTGAGCGGTTCTATCTGTTCAAAGAGCTTTGTCTTATAAGAAAACAACTGCTCCGCCGTATCGATATGATTACGGGCAAGCAGTTGTATTTCTTTTGCATATCTATCCAGTTTTCGCAAATCCTCACGATATAAAAAGAAAAGCCGGTTTGGATTGACCGGAGGCCGTCCGCGGGGCAGCTTACCTAACACATACATATAGTGAATATACAAAGCACGGAACCCTGTGATTTTCTTTACTATTTGCAAATTCCCGCGAAAAGGCATATGACGCATAGTCCGTTCTTGTTTGGCTGTGTGATTCGGATACACCGGAACACTCTGGCGATTGATACGCCTATTGATTCCGGCAAGGGAATATTCCTCACCGAAGTTGCTGTCCAATCGAAAGAACTTAGGCTTGCCGGGCGGACGCACCGCAAAGTGCGCTCCTGTCTTGATATCGTAACCGCGCCTTTTTAGATTGCGTAAAAACTCGGCTTCCGTCATACTCATGCGAATGACTTCATCCACTTCTGATTTGATAAACCCACGCCATGTGAACTTACCCTCTCGTTCTGATTGGAGTTCTGTATAGCTTTTTGTTTTGCCTGTTGCAGGGTTTTCGATGACACTCAATCCATATTCGCGACATAGACTATCAGAAGTCCGACGCAGAGTTCGATAAAACCGCTCGCTATCAAGAAACTTGTATCCATCCTTAAAGGATACCGAATTTAAAACAATATGATTATGCAGGTGATTCCTATCAAGATGAGTAGCGATAACTACCTCAAAGCGTTCACCAAACAACTCCTGTGCCAATTTTACTCCGATTTCATGTGCCGTATCCGGATTAACCTCCCCTGGTTTAAAAGACTGGTAACAATGGTATGCCGTATTTCCACCTAACTTGTTATACCGCTCCTTTGTCGCCATCATCTCATCTCGTGCGCTTGCGGCCATACAGTTTAGTGCGGACACATATTGTCTTTGCTCAGTCTTTTTACCATCGGCAGCGTATTCAATTACATGACCAAACTGGCGGGCGCGTTTGTCCATCATTGCAACGGCCATTACATCCTCCATGCTTTGAATCTCATTCCCGCTCATTTTCTCAACGGTTTTTTCATGGTTTTCAATATAAATCACTGCACGGCCATGCCAACCTTTGATGTTCCATATTTTTGTTACGGCGATAAAACATCACCGACTTTTTCCGGATGTAAATATCGCTGTTGCATTTCCAATCGAAATGCCGCCCATTTTTCTGCTTCGCTTTTAAGCAAAGGGGTATCGATGAATCCGAGAGCGTTTGCTTTTTTTAAAAGCTGGTGGCAGTTGTTTCCGAGCCCTGCCAATTGGCGCATAACAACATAAAAACGATCATCCGGTTTTTCGCGTGGAGTTCTGCCATGTATAAGATGGCGTATATATCCTTCCTGTGATAACCCGGATTTTTTTACATTTGTTTTCAGAAGTGCAAACTCTGTATCATTCAGTCTGACAGTAATTTTATGATTTCTCATTTAAATATCAACTCCTTTTCGTCAGGGGTATTAGGGGCTTGCACCTAACAAGGCAAAGCACCTTAGGGAATTAAGGTGTGGGGTATTTGGATGGCGAATGCCGTCAAAATACAGTGCTTGATATGACATAAGACATTTATTTCGATCTACAGGTTCATATTACCAAAACCATTGCCCGTGTTGTATGAGTAACAGCTGCATTCCCATTGGAAGCTTAGCGCATTACCGAATAAGATTATATCGAAAACAATGAGTAGGAAGTAACGGATATCGATGATGTTTCTGGATCCGATGAATATCTTTTGACCAAAAAACTGTAATTCGGTATTCATTCTAAATAATAAAAAACGCCCACTTTTGTGAACGCTCTTAAATCGTAATTATTCTATTTTAGTTATCTCTGGACGGTTGTTACTTATCGTTCTCGGCCCCGGATTTTTACTTTCCTATACCGCAATGTATCCTCATGGGCGGTAGAGCGCAAGGATTCACAGGCTGTTTTAATGGTATTCGGCAGATAATCAATGCGACGACATTTCTTTTGGTGGGCTTCGCTCTTTTGAGAGAAATAAGGGCTTTGCAGGAATGCTGCCATCATTACTCCGGGGTTAGCGTTGCACCAATACGACAGTTTATTCATCAAAGCTTGGTCGGAAGCACTCTCATCACCGCACCGTCGTTCACCATTCCAGCAGGCTTGAAGTACCGGGTCTTTTTTCAAGCCTCGTTGTAGATAATCTGGTGTGTTTTGAAATGATTCTACAGAATATGCGGAAGCTCCTTTCTGCGACATTTCAGGCAAAAGATATTGGTCATGAATCTTTTGCAATTCGCTCGAACGCCGTTCAATGCGGAGATTGTTCCCGTAGACTTTGCCTGTTACGGTAAAGTACCGCGCATTGGTGTAAATCTCAATAAAGCCGCCTTGTTTGCGATGATGGATGATGTTTACATCATCGGCAACAACGAAAATATGAAGCCCACGTCCGCTGGGGCTGACCTCCGTAT
>DHOG01000135.1 GCA_002410715.1 Ruminococcaceae bacterium UBA5396
TGCTAAACGCAGCTTGATTCGTTTCCCGGAGTCCTCAAATTGCGAACTTCTCTTGACACTAGCAATGAATAAGTTGTTCAAAAGGCCCGTGAAGAGTTTGCGCTGCATGGTTTATCTATAAAAAAGTCAGAAATACGCAGTTCGGAAAGTTTTCTGAACTGCGTATTAGACTTACAAATCCATGCCCCTTGTTTCAGTGTAGCGCATGAAAGTATTTCTGTTGGATGTTCCTTGTTTTACTTTGTAATAGCCTTGAAAGCGGCCGCCTGAGCGGTAATGCCGCGCTCGGAAGCCAAACGCTCTATTGAGGAAGCACCGAAGAAGCCGTCAATCTCAGGAATGTTCTTGATGATATATGCGGCGTCCCCAGGTTCAGCGATAGGCCCGCCGTGGCAGATAACCATGATATTAGGGTTGACTTTACGGCCGGCGGCAATAATATCTTTAATGAGAGGAATGCAGTCGTCCAAAGTCTTAGCCGTGCTGGCGCCGATTGAGGCTTTTGTGGTAAGGCCCATATGAGCAACCAGAATATCGGCTCCGGCTTCCGCCATGTCCGCGGCCTGCTTGGGATCAAAGACGTAGGGGCAAGTGAGCATGTCAAGTTCATGGGCCTTGTGGATCATGTCGACCTCGAGCCCATAGCCCATGCCGGTCTCTTCCAAATTCTGGCGGAACACACCGTCAATAAGGCCTACCGTGGGGAAGTTCTGCACGCCATTGAAGCCCTGTGATTTCAGCTCTTTCAAATAGATATCCATGACACGGAAAGGATCGGTGCCGCAGACACCGGCCAGCACGGGGGTCTTTTTAACAATCGGCAGCACTTCGTGCCCCATTTCAACAACGATCTGATTTGCATCCCCATAAGCCATCAGGCCAGACAGAGAGCCACGGCCTGCCATACGGTAGCGACCGGAGTTGTAGATAATCAGCATATCAACGTTGGCTTTTTCGGAGCATTTTGCGGTAATTCCGGTGCCAGCCCCAACACCGACTAGAATCTTACCTTCGGCAACCTGTGCTTTGAAGTCAGCCAATATTTCTTTTCGAGACTTATACAGCATGATATTTTCCTCCATAAATGATTTTCTATGTTTCTTTACTGTTGTCGGCTTACACTCAGCTTGATTTTAAACTAGCCGAAGCACTGACCTACAACATTTGAAAAGACGATCCACAACGCCGTCTTTCCAGTCCGCCCAGACGCCGTTCTGAACGATAGCAGGAAAATTTTCAGCGTAGTAACCGGCGAAAACAGGAAAAGGCATTATAGAACGCCAGTAACACGGCAAAGATATTACTTTTACAGGATAACATAATGCCGAATACGATTACAGCCACAATGGCCGCAAGTGCCCAGATGTTTGAGTTCGCGGCAGCGAAAACGATCGCAGAGATCACAGTCATTGCATACCCGAACAGTATAGGGGGTATTACACGCTTGAAGGCAGTGGGTTTTACTCCTTCCGCAAAGTACCATGCCCACCCTATGAACAACCCCAAAACAGGAAATTTGACCACTGGAATAACCATAAAGAAACAGGAGAGACCCGCAAGGACAGTAACGGAGATGTCAAACCTGGTTATCTTCAAGCCAATCCGCCTCTTTTATGTCTCTATCATTTCTATGAGCTTTTTGGCAGCGGCAATGGCAAATTCCCTGTCGTTAATCTGGCAATTCATTTCATAGAGTTTCACCACGTCCCGGTTTATGTTTTGCCTTAAGGTGTTAAACAGAGCTTGATCCTCATCAGGGCCATAAAAAGGCTGGCCCTCGGCGTCGATCATGGAAACACCTTTCAAGGGCAGAAAAAGGGCGGTCTTTCCTTTAGCCATATTTAATTTTTCCGCCAATTTTTTACCGATAGCCTCGTTTTCCTGGACGGTGGTGCGCATCAGAGTAACGGTCGGATTATGCCGATAGAGATTCCTTTTCAGATACTGCTTCGGCACTGTGTCCCAGGGGCCGAAGTTGATCATATCGCAGGCACCCACAGACACCACCTGGGGTATCCCGCAGAGGCCTGCGGCCTCACTGCGGTGAGGGCCGGCACTCAGGGCTCCGCCGAAAAGCTCATCACACCACTCGGTGGTAGTCAAGTCCAGCACGCCTTTGAAATATCCATTATGTATGAGTGACTCCATGGTGCGCCCGCCGGTACCGGTCGCGTGAAATACCAGAACTTCGTAGCCCTTGGACTCAAGGTAATTTTTGGCTTGATCGATACAGGGGGTAGTGACGCCAAACATGGATGCCGCTATCAGCGGTTTTTTCTCAATTTTCTTTGTCAACTTGTGCTCCAGCATGCCAGCCATGGCAAACACAGCGTTACTGAATATTCTGGTTGAAATCCGATTGAGTCCTGCCACGTCAACGATAGAAGGAATAAGAATTATGTCACTAGTGCCTACATACTGTTCTGTATTGCCTGATGCCATTGTGGAAACTACGATTTTGGGAACTCCGATGGGCAGGGCGCGCATGGCGGGAGTAATAATTGAAGTGCCGCCGGAGCCGCCCAAAGAGATGATTCCATCAAATTTTCCCTCTTTGTAGAGGCGGGGGATTATCTTCTCTACACCACGAGACATAGCTGCAGTGGCTCTGGCGCGGTCTTTCATTGCAACGATTTCGGACAAATTTTCACCAGCCTCAGCCGCAATTTCATTATTAGATACGTCGGGTGTAAACGCCGGATTGAAGGTTCCCGTATGAAGTGTGAGTGTTTTTAAACCGATTTCCTCAAACAGTTCTTTAAGAAAAAGAAATTCTTTTCCCTTGCTGTCAAAAGTACCGGCAATCGCTACTGTTTTCACTTTCTAAGTACACCTCCTTCTAATTCTTAAAATTCCGCCATCTGTCTTTTACTGACGTTGGATCCTTGCGTCAATAAAAAACATCAACAGGGGAACTATGTTTTAATTCTACCATCAGCAAAAAAAAATTGTATATGTTAGCTTAATATGTTGTTGTGTTTATTTAATGTTTGTTGCGACTTATACAAATTACTTTACACTGATACTTGCTCGATATGCAGTCGGAGTCATTCCCTTATATTTCTTGAATGTTTTAGTAAACTGTATATAGTCAGGGTATCCAACCAGTTCGGCCACCTTTCCGACAGGGGTCCCTTTCTCCTTGAGAAATTCGCAGGCTTTATTCATTCTGAAACGTATTAAATACTCTGTAAAGTTGCAGCCTACTGTTTTTTTGAACTTAGCGCTGAGATACGGAGTGGAAACGTGGGCCGCCAAAGCCAACTCGCTTAAATATATCGGTTTGCAGTAGTTGTTCTTGATATGATCTTTTATAAATTCGACATAGTCGTAGTCGTAGGCCTGACCGGCCAGAACTTTTATAAGGCTATCCTCCTCTTTAGTGTTATTTGAATATTTGAATGATTTAGTAGTATTCATAATGGCTTTTTCCGCAGGAATGCGTTCAAAGGAAGAACCCCCGATGAAGCCCTGGCATTCAGTATTGTCGTAAAAATATTTGGCATCCAGAGGAGATTTGATCGGACCGCCGTAGACCATTTTTATAACATTGGGATTGATCCTGTCGCAGACATCGAACTCTTGCTGAGCCAGCACTCTGCTCCGGTCTAAGGATTGAACCTTTTTTGCGCCCAAGACGCCGCCGGTGGTCAGCCCCAAATGGGCGCATATCACATCGGCACCCGCTCTTAACATTTGTTCCGCTTGCATTTCGTCGAACACAAAGGCCAGCGTGAACATGTCCTGTTCGTGGGCGAACTTGATGGCTTCCGTCTCCTTGGAGTAAGAGAGACCCTCTTCTTCCAAAGCTTCGCGAAATTGCCCGTCTATAAGTCCCATGGTTGGCCAGTTGTTTATTCCATCAAAGCCGGCGTTCTTTATTCTTGTTATGTACTTTTTTAAATTGATATTTGGGTCGGTGGCATTTATACCGAAAAGGATTGGAGTATTTGGCATGAGCGGCATAAGCTCTCTGGAAGCGAAATCCATAACGATGCAATTACTGTTTGAGTAGCAAAGATAACTGGCTAACGAAGCGCGGCCGGTCTGGCGAAAACGGCCTGCACTCAGTGCGAGAATGAGATCCGCGCCGCCCAGTACGCTGTATTTGGTAGTCATGCCGCTGCCTGCAGCCACTCCGATAATGTGTCCGTTTACTTTTATCTGCGCATTTAGCCTTTTTATGATTTCCTGCCGTTTGATCTGCATACCAGCACCTCCCATGCAATAATCAAGCACAAAATATTTACAAATAAATCAAAATATCTGTCCTTATTATAATATATGCGCTATTTGATAAGATAAATATGTCATTACATATTATTTTTATGTCGTTTATTAACAAATTACTACCTTAAAAAATGTGTATTGAGAGACAGTCCTCATGACAAAATCATATCAGATTTGCAGCCCAAAATGCAACAACCATCAAATGGAACGATATCGTAAAAATGCAGAGGGCAAGCACACCAAAATGATAAAATGAAAGAAAGGCAAGATGGTGTGTTATACGGAAATACGACAAGAAATTCAAGGAAGAAGCAGTTAAGCTCTCAGATGAGGTCGGTACCCGGATGGGTACCAGCATAGAGAGTTAATTTAGAAGAATAATTTTGATGTGTGGAAGATACAGTCTTTATTAGAAAGATTGCTTCTCTTTTTTTATCCTTTTATTCCTTGTTTACTATTCGGGACAATATGGTATCATAAGGGTACAGCGTTACCTATCGCTAGTGTCAAGAGAAGTTCGCAATTTATGGATTCCGGGAAACGAATCAAGCT
>DHOG01000071.1:0-422 GCA_002410715.1 Ruminococcaceae bacterium UBA5396
GGAAAGCTATTCCCACACCTCCAAGCTTGTCCCATAAATTAGTATGCTGTTATTGCGTAAGGCGATAACAGCTTTTGCTTTATATGCCTGAACACTCAAAAATCAGTCGAGGGGAGGGAAGTATTTCTATGACCGAAGTAAGAAACCTGAATAAAAAACGCATCGGCGATATGAGCAGTGATCAACGTCTGTTTGAAATTCAAATAAAAGATTGCGTTACTCGTATCACCGTAAATACCGATGGCACATTGAACATAACGCATGATCGTGTAAAACCTGTAGCATAACCGTACCTCAGTAACAAAAATGAAATCCGCCAGAACGCAAGACGGCAGTGCGGAACTTCCTGCAAAGGAGGTTCTCCTGCCGTCTTGTTTCGTTTATGCGGATTCGACGGTTCCGGCGGATTTCAAAAATTTGAA
>DHOG01000071.1:709-1343 GCA_002410715.1 Ruminococcaceae bacterium UBA5396
TATCTGGAGGAAAGGGATACGGCAAACGGCGTCTTTTATTACAGTGCCATGGATACGGCGGAAATTACAGGTGAGGATGGTATTCCAGACCTTGTCTCTCCCCGTGTGGAGGATGTGGTCATGGACAAGCTCATAACGGAAAAGCTCCACAGGTGCCTCGCACAGCTTTCTAAGGAGGAACAGGCTTTAATCTTTGCCCTGTACTTTCAAGGAAAATCTCAGTCGGAATTGGAGCGGGAAACCGGTATCAAGCAACAAACTATCAGCTACCGTGAACGACAGATTCGGCTGAAGCTCAAAAAAATGATAGAAAAGTAAAAATATTTTTTGTAGACCCCCTCACGAAATCGGCTTAGTAGTGAGGGGGTTTTTCTATTCACCCTCACTGCTCTTTGAAAATTTCATATCCGATGACCTGAATACGTTAGCTGACGGCCCCAAAAAAGGGAAAGCGACCCCGGAGGATGCGCCAAGACCACCTGTAGGCAGGCAGTAAGAAAACGAAAGCACTTATTTTCTGTTCGTTGTTTCTTTCTGCTCCTATCAAAGACGGCCAAATAAGGTGCAAAGCGGTACCCATCCGTCCGAAAAGCAGGCTGTGGCAGCTTGTTTCGCAATGACCCCGTCAGCCTAT
>DHOG01000071.1:1616-3591 GCA_002410715.1 Ruminococcaceae bacterium UBA5396
TTCAGGCCGTCGCCTTTTGAGCTCGTATACAGAGCTCTGCGTGCTTGGGGAATAGTGTTGAATTAAGCACAGCGAGAAAAATCTTAATGTTAGAAGCAATGGAGATCGCCCTGCCTGCAAAGACTCTCACAGCAAAGCAGATCATACAGGGCGGTCTCTATTTTTGTGCCATTAAGAATATGGGCATAGGAAAGAGGTGTGTATTTGAAACAGTTCCATAATACCATTTTACGAGGTGACATCTACTACGCAGATTTAAATCCAACGGTTGGCTCGGAACAGGGCGGCGTTCGGCCCCTTGTCATATTGCAAAACAATGTTGGAAACCGCTACAGTCCCACCGTGATTGCCGCCGCCATTACCGCGAAGCCGAAAAAGCCGCTCCCCACCCATGCAAGCATCGGTCATGCCTGCGGCCGCCTGAAGGAGTCCTTTGTGCTTCTGGAGCAGATACGCACCATCGACCGCAGCAGGCTTCGGGAATATGTCGGCAGGCTGGATGAACAGGAAATGCAAAAAATTGACGAGGCACTGGCAATCAGCGTCGGGCTGGCTCCGGCGCCTATTTTATCAGGGAGGGAAACGCCATGACAAACGCACAGGTATCCGATAATCTGATGTACGCTGCCGCCCTGCAGCAGCTCACACGGCTTGCAGCCGTCAAGGGCATGACAGATCAGGAAATAGAAAGAGTCAGAAAAGACTTGGAACGCAGGCTGCGCCCCACCATCATCGCTCCCTGCTGAGTCCCGGAATTGTTTTCTGAATATTATCAACTATTCAGTAGCTATATGCCGGGAGGTGTGGTAGTGTATGTCGTTGAAAGGAGGGAAAAAAGATGTATCAACCCAATTCAACATCGGCGGAAGCGCCCAAAATCACATTGATACAGGCGAGAAAGCCGGAAATTGCAAAGCTCCATGTGGCCGCATACGCCCGTGTGAGCAGCGACTCGGATGACCAGCAGAACTCCTACATCGCACAGGTGGATTATTACACCAAGCACATCGCCACCCATGAGGGCTGGGAACTGGTCGACATCTACGCCGATGAAGGTATTTCCGGCCTTGTGGCAAGCAAGCGGGAGGAATTTAACCGCATGATACAGGATTGCAGGGACGGAAAAATCGACCGTATCCTCGTCAAATCCATCTCCCGCTTCGCGAGAAACACCAAGGAATATATCCAGTATGTGCGGGAGCTTCTTCGGCTGGGCATCTCCATCCACTTTGAGAAAGAAAACATCGACACAGGCAAGATGACGTCGGAGCAGATTGCCACCATTTACGGCGCTTTTTCACAGATGGAGTCACAGAACCACTCAAACAATATGCGGATCAGCGTCCGCATCCGTATGGAAAAAGGCGACTACCTCTCGCCGTCCGAGCCTTACGGCTATAGGTTGGAAGATCGCACGCTTATCATTATCCCCGAACAGGCCGAGGTGGTGCGCCGCATTTATGCCGCTTATCTCAGCGGTCAGGGAAAGAACGACATCGCAGACGAGCTGAACAAAGCAGACGTCCCCCGCACCAAAGGGCGAACCGTCTGGCACCCAAGTACAGTGGCGTACATCCTCACTAACATCGCCTACACCGGAGATATGCTCTGGCAAAAGAGCTTTGCCACCAACGAAATCCCGTTCCGGCAGGTGCGCAACAAGGGTGAGAAGCCGAAATACTTTGTAGAGAACTGCCATGAGGCGATTATTTCCAAGGAGGACTTTCAGCGGGTGCAGGCACTGATGGAAAGTCGACGGAGGCAGACAAACGGAACGGTTTCCTCCGCACTGCTGGCAAAGAAAATCCGCTGTGAAGGCTGCGGAACCCTGTTCCGCAGAAAAATCGTCAACGAAAAGGTCTACTGGACTTGCCGGAGGCATGACCGTGATAAAGACCTTTGCCCCACCTCACAAATACCGGAGGAACAGATTGTCACGGCAATCCTCCGTATGTACCACAAGCTGAAACGGCAT
>DHOG01000144.1:0-174 GCA_002410715.1 Ruminococcaceae bacterium UBA5396
AAGATATTATAGCGTTCGGGCTTAAACATTAAAACGCACACCCCATCGTCATCCGGGCCGTTGAAATGGTCTGCCAATTCAGCGTACCACATTTGTTTTTTGGTTTCTAAATCGGTAAGGATTTCGATTTTCCCCATTAAGGATATGCCCGAAAAACTTTTGTTTTCAAATAAA
>DHOG01000144.1:391-16708 GCA_002410715.1 Ruminococcaceae bacterium UBA5396
TTCTTATGCGGTTCGGTTTATTTGCGTTAATTCCCGTGCAGAAAGCAATCCATGTCAATCCAGCGGCTCTTGAAGCCGTAATCATTGAAGCGGATGGATAACCAAACTCATCTGTCAACGCCATAACCCAATCGAACGTAAGCCCCGATTCTCGCATATGTGCGGTACATTTATTGATTAAATCCTCGGCTTTTTTCAATAATTCTTTGCTCATAAAATGCTCCTCCTATTTTTGTGCAACGGCAATCTTGTTTCCGTCAGGGTCGGCGAACCAAAACGAATACGCTCCCCACGGTTGTCTTTCGGGTGGCGACACTACCTCAATTTCGGGAATTTCCCGCAGCAACCGCTCGTATTCCGCATCTAAATCCTCGACAAAGCATTGTAGCCAAATATTTTTATCCTTTGCCCGCGGGCCGCTCGCATCCGTTTGTTACCTCGCCCGGATCATAAACGGCAATACTGCCGAAACCGTAATGGCTTCCTTCGACAAACGGTTCTTCCCTAAAAACGATTTTGTAAAACTCCGCAAGACGGGGCGCATTGTCTGTTTCGATGCATATTCCACCAAACTTCATGGTTTTTCTCCTTTGCTGGCTTGTTTTAAAGATAGCAGATATTCCATCGCCTTTTTGTGACCTTCATGTCCGCTCGCAAAATGGAGGTAACTATCGCATGGGAAATCATTGCATTCGCCGCAATGATTTATCCCTTTTTCAACACAACAGTTTCGATAATGACAATCAACACAGATACCATGCTGATACAGAAACGCGTTGCTTCTCTCCACATTCCAGCAACCTGTACACAAAGGAGCTAATTTCACAACTGCCTCAGCGGTATCATCTTCGCCTATCCAACCTCTATCTTTAAACCAATCAATTATAAGCTCCGCCGACTGCATATCGTGTTCCGTTGTGACTTTGTATGAGCCACATTCGTTGCAATCAATTCCGCAAGCTGCTAATTTAAGTTTCTTCATTGTCAATCCTCCCGAAACGCCCAAGTTTCGCTAACATTCCCATTGTGCGGGATGCTTCACCTAAAATTTGCAACTTGCGGAATCCTTCGCCTTCGCCGAGCGGCCAGCCTAATGGCCACCTGCCGTCATCGCTTTGCTGCTTCATCCGATACAGGAGCGAATCGTCCACTAAATCTTTCACCACGGGATATACTATATTGTCCGGTGAATTTATTGAATCACAGGGTAAATGCACATAATCAGCATCCGATTTAGCGTAATCAAGCTCCATAAAGGCGGTTGGATTCTGACATAAAATCGCCGTCAGTTTTTCAGCTATATCTTTGTCTTTCAAGCAAGACACAAACCATTGGAAATACTCAAAATCATATGGAGTTCCATCATCAAAAATTTCTTTTTTATAATAGGGCGAGTTTTCATCCCAATACCGCAGGATATACTCTACCGGATATTTGATAATATCCTGATACAATTCTTCCGGCACAAGCTCGGAATAAAGCGCGACAAACGCCGCAAAGCACGCTTTTTCATTGGCGTCGTATTTTCCAATTCGTTCGTCTTCATTTTCGATTGGAATGATAGCATCACCCCTATATCTGACCCAATGGTTATAAACACCGTCATTTACTTCCGGCACGGCGGGGTCACCCCAGTTGCCGATTTCCGGGTGGTATCGTTCCAATATATATTTCATCATGTTTTGAATAACCGGATGATTGACAGACGGCTTTTCTTTAAGATTAAGGATATATCCGATAGCGATTTCAGTGCTTTTTAAGCACGGCCCCTGATAATCAAATTCATAAAAAAGACCGCCGAACCCGCCGTCATTGTGCTGATACTTCGCAAGCGCATCCATAAATGCGCCTGTATCTTCGTCCTCAAAATTGTAGCGGAACCACGCACGGTTGATGTCATCCGAATTGGCGAATATGTAGTCACGAGCTTTTATAAAATTTTCATGGGTTAGTTTGGTCATAAAGATTTCCTCGCTTTATCTGTAATCTCTTTGATAAATGCGCCTTTGGCGGCGGTGTAGCCGTCACGGTTGTGTTCATAGTCATTGAACAAGCTACGCTTCAACTCTGCGTATTTGGCGGCGGCTTCGGGATGTGAAATCAAGTAATCCCGAAAATACAGCTCGTCCCAATCGCCGGGGTTTCTTACATGGATGTGGTAAACTTTATCGGTAAACCCATCAGATAAATAACCTTTCAGAAACATAACCAAGTCATGCTCCGAGAGTGAATTGCCTTCTTTTCGCAGGCAAATATATTCA
This sequence comes from Ruminococcaceae bacterium UBA5396, assembly GCA_002410715.1. Lineage (GTDB taxonomy): Bacteria > Bacillota > Clostridia > Oscillospirales > Acutalibacteraceae > Avimonas. The sequence continues at coordinate 2,653 of DHOG01000144.1, forward strand.
CTTTCCGGCATTAGAGCAATCAATTCTTCAATGTCAACTGTTTCCGCGATTTCAAGCAGAATGTCAACGGTAGGTTTCGCCGTCAATCCGGGGACGGACGTGCTGCCGTAATGACTGATTCGGGCGATGTTATCTTTGCCAATCAATCGTTCAAGGTTTGCTTTTTCATCTGCGAACCAATCCGGCCAAGCGGGGTTGTATCCGCTCAATATGATAGGATATATTCGGGCTTGCCGTTCTTTATCAGTTTCATATATTTCTTTTATATAATTCAAAAAATATTTATTAGCCGCTTCTGTAAAAGAAGTTGGTGTCCAATAATTTTTGTCATTGGGTAGGGGGACATCTTTTTCAAAAACAGTTAGCAATAAATATTTTGATATGTCTAATTTATTATAAACTTTTAGAAAATGCACTCCATCACGAACCGCTAAACCGTCCGCGATAATTCTTTTTGCATCAAAATACATACGAGCTTGCGGTGTATATGAAGATTCTGGGTCAAAACAGGCTTCGCCACGCAAGTGAGAGTTGATTACCATTTCACTCCCGCTACCAAAACCATCAACGGGAGCGAACATTATATATTCCAAATAATCTTCGGGTTCACCCAAAGGAGTAAATCCAATAGCTTTCCGTTCGACCCCTTCGTTTCGTAATCTTGCGGTGGATTTCAAATACCCATCTTTAATAATTTGCTCATAAAAAGTCAACAGAGTGCTGTGAACGGCGTATAACGGGGCATATGGTCTTGTTGTTTCTATTTTCGGAGGATTATGTATTAAAGATGAAACATCGTATTCGGGCGAAAATATCAATACTTGGCGGTCATGCGAATTTTCATATCGAATAAAATCAAAAAGCCTGTCTGAAAAATCGTCAGCATGAGGATTAACGGTTATTGCGTAACAACCACAAGGAGATTTTCCCATCATAAAACCTGAAATATTCAAATCGGTTTTTATAAGAGAAAACCGTTTCGGTTCGTCTAATGGTTTGTTTTCAATCCAATCAGATGATAATATTTCAACATTCATTTTCTCTCACCATCCTTAAATACGCCCTCATCCCATCTTCTTCATTCTGTCGGTATGTAAAACCGAAATGCGCCGCGACCGATAACGCAAGGGTATGAAATAAATCACACATGGCATATATCGCTTTCCAAATATCATAATAATCACTGCCGGAATAGGTAGCGGCATATTGCGTGTATAGCTCGGGCGACAGATAGCGTTTGAAATACTTTCCGTTTTTACCAGCAGAAAGATTAAATCCGTGCTGTGTGCCGATATACCACCCAACCATATCATGCAATTCAGAACGAACCACATCGTTCAACATATTCATAACATAGGACAACTCATCCCGTGCGATTCCTTTGGCGGCATTGTTCAAGCACCACCAAAAGTTATTACAGCAAGAATAATAAAACAATTCGTCCGGCTCTTTCAACCAAAAATCCTTATCTGTCGGCGGCGGGTAATCGGGAACGATACCATCTTTATCGAGCAGGGTAACGGTCAAACAATCGTATTGCTCTAAATTTTCTGTTTTCAAAGGCACTAACGATAAATCAATCCTGTTGCCGTCCTCAAAAAGCATAAGATAACCGAAATGCCCGTCAGGGTTATCGGGGTATCTCATAGTTTCCGGCATTTGCAACATGAGCCTGTTACCGAAAACATTAATCCAAGAATGGTCTTTTGTAAACGAATCAATGTCCGTCACTATGTAGGCAATGTCAAAATCTTGATATATGTCTTTGGGGACATTGGGATTTGCTTTTGAGCCGTTTATAAGCACAGCACGGACACGCTCGTCCCTTTTAGCAACGTCTAAAATCAAATCCATCATTTCTTTTTCAGTTCGCATAGCCGCCTCCCTTATGATATGCTCTCAATCTCATAAACCCGTGTTTCACTGCCGCTGGCACCGTATGCACCGCCGATATACCGCCAACCGTATTTTTCATAAAATCCAACATGGTCGGTGCAGAGATATACCATTTGAAACCCCAATTTTGCGGCTTCCTTTCGGCCATGTTCCAACAAACGAGAACCAAGAGCTTTGCCGCGCTCATTTTCTTCGATGTAAACCACGCACAGCCACGGCCATAAATCTTGACGGCTGATAAAATCATTGACAATCAATCCATAACTGCCGATGATTTCGTTGTCTTTCATCATTAAATACCATCGGGGCAAAGGGCTATCTGTGGTTAAGCTGTTAGCAATACAATCTTGATATATGTTTTTTGCAATACCCCATTTACTTGAAAAATAATCTACCGCCCGTTCAAGATATTCCGGGTTTTCACGGACAGCAATCATATTGATATTATTCATTTAAATAACCTCCTGCTCTTATTTGTCCCGCCAATTTATCAACTGGCTTTGTGCCGTCTACACGCAATAATGGGCAGGACAACTTTTCAAACCATTCTTCGTGTAATTTTCGGCATCGCTCAGGTGGATTATTGGTATCGTATGATTTCGCCCATTCGATGAAACCAACATGGTTTTCATACATATCGCCGCCTTTGCGGATGCGTTCGCCGAATCTTTCAAATTCACGCCTTTCAAGCCGTTTAATCCTAATATCCGTGGGCGTGTCCACAAATATAACCAAGTCGAATTTCGGAATAAAAGCATCGCCCCACCCGCACAAAGAGCCGGAAATCACGCACTTTGGGTGTTCCTCCATAGCTGCGGTCAGCAACTTGACCCGTTCTTCATGCGGAAGCGATTTTACGAATGGCGGGTCTGTCGGCATCCAAAAAAAACCGTCTGTGTCAAGCCATTTATAGCCGTATTCGCGTTCCAACGCTTGTCCTAATGTTGTTGTCCCTGCGCCGGATGCGCCGACAATGTGGATGATGTTGGTCATACGATTACCTCCAAATACAACCCCAATTCAATCCGAACCTCATGCTTTTCAATATCATTGTTGCCGTAACAACTACGGTCAAAGCCAAACAACCTTAACCCTTGCAATAAATAGAAAGCGATGGCTTTTTCATTACAGGATTGCGTTTCAAGAATCAAAGCACGGCATCTAAACTCCTGTGCTTTGCTCTTTGCCAAATCCATTAACTCTTTACCGATACCTTGACGGCGATATTTTTCATCAATCCAAAGCTCGGTCACTCGTAAACGATTCGACCATTCCTCTTTCCATATTTCAAGACAGGCGATAAGATAGTCACCGTCAAAAATGCCGAAGGCCTGTGCGCCTTCCCAATGGTCGGGGAATAGCTTATCCTTAAATTCTTTTGTTACAGGGTCAGGAAACGGTTTCTTTATAAAAGAAGCATAGAAACCATTTGAATCGTGCTTAATGTCTGCATCATAACAATTAGCGGTTTCATATCGAAAATCAAGCTCATATCCTTGCCATTTTTCTTTTGATAAGGGTTTAATATCTCTGTTCATAAACAACCCCTTTCTTTCAGCCATTCCACAGAATGCTGCAAGCCGTCAACCGTCTTTACTTCCAACACGGCACGGCACTCGTGTTCTTTTGCCAAATCAAGATATTTCGCTATATCGACATCGCCGTCACCGAGCTTCAAGTGATTATTGCGACCGTTCGCATCGTGGATGTGAATATGGTATAGGTTCTCAATATGTTCCATGATGGTCGGCTCATCAACATAATCGGCCGCGGCGTTATGTCCGACGTCAAAGGTCAAAGCGAACGCAGGGCTTTCCAGTAACAACGCCAATCCTTTGCGGAGATATGGTTTGTCCCCATAATCGCCGCAGTTCTCCACACAAATTTTAATATCAGCATCGCCCACCGCCGCCGCGCAAGCATCCCGAAAATCGGTTAGCTTCCGTATATACTCCTGCTCATATTCATCAAAGAGAAAGACTTTTTTGTCGGGCAGGGTGAACCATACGCCGGGATGCAAGTGCATATTCAAAACCGGCACAGACAACTGTTTAGCGACTTCAATCGTTTGCAATACTGTTTGGGTATATGCCGCCGCAACTTTGTTGTTAAAATCGCAGGGGTTCAGGTTTTCGTCAAGGTGGATGGTGTAGTAGATACCGTATTTATTGGCAATTTCACGTAGCCGAGCCACATCAAGATTCTCCGCTTGATACTCCGGCAGATTCATGTTGAGTTCAACGAAAGCAAGCCCCAACTCACGGCAAACCGCGGCGCATGATTCCGTTGATTTCAATTCAATTAAGGTCGGCATTCCGAATTGCATCATGTGTCCTCCCAAACTTTATTCTGTAAGCATTACATAATAGAAAACTTTATCGTTTTTTTCTTTATGATTATTCCAATCGCCTTCGATTGCTTCTTTCATTTTCTTTGCATCTTCAAAACTTGCCCCACGTTTTTTACAATGTTCCATATGTAAATCGTCAGAAATATCAAGATAAACCACAGCTTCGCAATCGACTATTACAGTCCCAAACATTGGGCAACCGGGCATGATTTTCGCGTATTTATAAACAAGCCTGTCTACTTCGTCACCGATTTCTTTTGTCCACGGCGTTTGATTGATAAACTCCGCTTCTTCTCTTGTTATCTTTGAAAATGTTTCGCTGTCCATATCAACGCAACCGGGGATTTGTTCGAGAATAGTGTTTTTGCCGACACACATCGTTCCAAGCACACAGACCCTTTCGTCTTTGTGCTTTTCAAATATAGCCTTTAATGTATTTATTGTTTCAGTCGTCTTGAAAATATCTGACATAATAATCAATCCTTTCCGTCCGATGAAATTACAGGAATATCTACGGCAATCATACCAACAGTCATAAGCGGCACTTGTGCAACAACTTCGGCTTTTGGATTCATTGCCAGTGTGGGGCCATAAGCAATGCGTTCTACGCCGTATTGACCGGGTGGGCGTATTCCTGTTACATCAGAACGGACAAACCACAAACCAGTTTCCCTAATTCGCTCCACGCAAATATCGCTGTGTTTATCCTTCCAGTATTCGGCGGTTTCGCGCCGTAGCATATTCTGTGCCGGTGATAACAGAAGCTGGGCGCCTTGGTCAGCTATAGCCTTTGCCGCGTCAGCAAATTGTGTATCGTAGCATATATTTATGCCATATTTAAGTCCCTTGATTTCAAAGACGGGATATTCATTGCCCGGTGTATAAAACAACTCGTTTGGATCAATAAGATGTGTTTTACGATAAACTCCAATAATTTCACCACTGCTTATTACGACAGCGGAGTTGAAATACTGTCCTGTCTTTTTTTCATTTACACCAAAAACCAGCACCGGTTTTATATACTCAAGCTGTTTAAGTATTGCGGAGAATTGTTCGGATTCAAAATCATATGAATGTTCCGTCACGAATGATTCGCTCAAAATATAACCTGTCAAAAAGCATTCAGGAAACAGTAGCAGATCGACCTTTTTTTCTTCGGCCTCTTTTGAAAATCGCAACATAACATCAAGTGCTGCGGACAGATCACCGATAATTTCGGGTGTTTGGCAAGTGCCAACTCTAACTATGTCCATCATCTTTTCCTCCAAATCGCTATAATCGCTTTTATAATTCCAATCTATACCGTACTTCTTTGGCATTGCCAAAGCCGCTGTCTTTCACTGCGCTATCCGTAACAAACCCATGCTTTTCATAAAACCGACGCGCCTGCGCATTGGCTTCAAACGTCCATAGCAATATGCCCTTATATCCCTGCCGCTTTAATTCGGACAGCGCAACCTCCATCAAGCGGTTGCCGACATTTTTACCCCAATATTCTTTGAGGACGTATATAGCTACGATTTCAGCGTAATCCGTAAGGTCAACATCGCGGCTTTTTCCGAAGGATGCCATGCCGCAGGGATTGCCGTTCACAAAAGCAATCAATGTGTTCCCGACGCCCGATTTTTGAAGCCGCTCAAACATGGTCGTCCGGGCTTCAAGGTTTGTGTTGCGCTCCAGCTCCTCCGGTGTGAGGATGTCTTTGTAAGCCGCTTGCCAAGAATCACAGAGGATTTTAGCAAGCGCAACGGCGTCTTCTATTTGTGCAGGACGGACAAAACACGCTGTTCCTGACCATTGCGAACGTAATAAAACATATTTCATATCCTCAAAATCTGTATTAAGCTGCTTGGAATGATAAAGATTTTGCTTTTCAAACTGGAATCCGCTTTTTTCGATAACGCGTCTGGATTGATTATTTGTGCTAAAATGCCCGCAGGTCAGCATATCACAGCAATACTCATGAAAACACATTGAAATAACCGCCTTGACCGCTTCCGGCACAAGCCCCTGTCCCCAATAGTCGCGGGAAAGGACATAGCCGATTTCTTTGGATTTCATATCTGCATATTTTGGATCATCATTCGCCCATGAATTATGTAAGCCCAGCGAACCGGTTACCTTACCGCTTTCTCGAAGAACCAAAGCAAACACTTCATTTTCCGTCATAAAGCTCTGCAAGATACGTTTTGACGTTTCGATGTTTTCGTGATGAGGCCAGCCCGCCATTTCACCGACACCCGGAACGCTGGCATATTCGTAAAAGTCGGAGAGGTCATCATCGCAAAACGCTCGGAGAATCAGCCTGTCCGTTTCAATTCTTATTTTTGATGTGTCAATATTTTCGTTCATATCGCGCTCCATTCCATAAATCCCACCGTAAACGGCAAACCATCGAAATTCTTAGTTTCCTTATGCACAAATCCGTTTGCGGCGTACCAATCTTTGAGGACGGCGTTTTCATCCACAATTCCGATTGTGATTTTACTGCCGCCGAGTTCTTTGACCTTTTCCTTGCAGAAATCAATCATTTTCTTACCATAGCCGTAATGACGCCATTCGGGTAAAACAGATACATCGTTCATTTCAAATACTCCATCGCTCATATCAGTGAGGGACGCAAACCCGAAGATTGTTTCACCTACGCATAGCCCGAACGGGAAGTAGCCGTCTTTTACTTTACTTGCCAGCCGCTCATCGGTTACAAAACTGGTATGATCGGGGCAGTTTTCCCTCGTCAAACCAAAGTCTTTTGCGACGGTAGCGAAGCTGCGGCGAATGACCTCGGCGTATTGCGGCAGATGCTCGGCGGTCAGAGGGTGTATTCCGGCAAGGTCGTGTATTTGCATCCGAAACTTTACCGCTCCGTCTGGGCAAAAAAACTCAATATCATGATTATTGGGAAACCCTAATATCCGTAAATCTCCGTTTGCATAAACAATCTCTTTCAGTCGATAAAGATTCGTCATCGTTTTCGAACAGAACCCGCCGCACCCGTTTGTCGGCATGGGGCAGCCGTATTCACAAGTGTATGTATCACCGATCTCATGACCGTTTCGGCAATGAAGCGGTTTGCCGTCTTTTGCGTGGTCGATGACCGTGATGGTAAAGGATTTGTTTTCTGTGATAAACTTTTTCATTGGGCGCACCTCATATAAATGTGATGATCCGCTGTTCGCTCGACGTTGGTGGTGATTTGGTCGGAGAGAGCAAACAACACATATTCATTGGGCTGTAATGCGGTAAAATTGCTTTTTGGTAAAGTTCCGTAAACATGGACGTGAATCCCGTTGTCCCATTTACAATATAAGTCAGGCGTACCATACGGCGCGGCTATACCGTCGTTTGTGCCGTTGAAACATCCGGTTATAATAGACGCTCCGGAAAAGTCAACGCCGATTATCTCTCCGATCAATCTCGATAAGGCTTCCGGCACACCGCACACGCTGGTGAGATGCGGGTAAAACATCCGAACGATTCGGTTGTGATCTTTATTTCTGATTTCCACATTGCGAAAACTCAGAAACTCGTCAAAGGACATATTACTTTTTTTATCTAACATCTCTATAACATCATCTACGATTGCACATTTATCATAATCGCCGATGAACTGACCTTGATAATGATATACAACACCGGCTTTTTCATTTCGTTCAAGGCAGTCCAACATTTTTTCTTCGCCGTTTTGCTGAATATATTTGGCGAAAGCAAGAACCCGAACCTTGTCGTGCATACCACCACAAGGGAACTCACCGCATTCCCAACAACCGTTTAATCCCTTTTCTTTACAACAGTTGAAATGTTTGCACCATTCTTTGTTTTTACATCCTGCGTTCCGGCATCCGGCACAAGTTTCGTTTTCGCCGCAGACACAACACGCCAGTCCGCAGTAGGCAAGTCCTTTTTCGCGATTCATACCCTTAACCTCACTTATAAACAATTTCCCACGGCTCATCGTCGTTCCACGAACCAAACGCTTCGCTATATTTATTCTCTAAAAATATGGGTAAATATTTCGGCGTCTGATTTTCAGATGGTGTGTTACGCAATTCATCAACGGTAACCCATAAATTTCGTCCCTCGTCGCAGTCGGTAATCAACTCACCCGAATAATCCGCTGTTTTATAAAGAAAAACCATGTAGCGGTCAAACGTCTTGTTGTTCAGCCAATGGATAACGCCGCAGAATTTTAGATTATAAACATCCAGTCCGGTTTCTTCTTTCACCTCTCGCACAGCGCAGTCATAGAAGCTCTCACCATCCTCAATGTGACCGCCGGGGAACGACAAGCCTTTCCAACTTTTCACCCTGTCCTGCACCAATGTTTTTCCTGTATGCCTGTCCTTTATCATCACCATTGTGGTAAATTCGTTTTTTGGCATTATTTCAATTCCTTCCTCATTTGTTCAACAAACCATAAAAACTCATCATAATTCTCATAAGGAGCCGGTTCATTTATACGGTAGTCTATCGGTGCGCTGGGAAAGTCATCATCGAGATAACGGGGGAATAAATGAATATGTATATGCGCTGCGGTGTTTGCGTGCATTTCATAATTGATTTTCACCGCGCCGGTGACTTTACGGAGGGCTTTACCGACACATTTCACTTCTTGCATGAAAGCGACCGCTTCTTCTTCCGGCATATCTTCAAAGTGGAAATAGTGTTTTAACGGTATTACGCACAGCTTCCCGAATAACCGCCCCTGTCCCGGATATTCACCGTGAACCCAATAACGATCATTCATTAAAATATCGCCTGATTTGTCATCATGTTCAGGCTCCGTAATACAAGGACAAGTTTCTTGTTTTGATTCTTTGATAAATTTAGGATAGCGATAATGAAAACTCTTACCGCGTTTATTATCATCCGCTTTCCTGACCAACTCAGCCATAGGGCAACCGTCAACATTTATTTCCTTAACAAACTCAAAGCCGTTATTATCGTAATGGCGACGATCCGATCTTAAAGGTGTGCTTTCACCGACAGGGAGATTTATGGAAATATCATTGTTGGTATTTAATTGCCTCAACGCAACTGTCAACAGCCTTTCAGCCGTTTCCTGATGATTGGCATTTGGCGAGACAGCGAAAAAGGTTATCCTATTATGTGACCGGGAAAACGCAATTGCTCCGTTGCAACGTCCGGACATTCTATCGACGGCGGCAACCGCTTCGTATTGCTCGATTTTACGGTTCATGTGATCGTTAAATCCATCATACCACTTGCAAAAATCGGTCGCCACTTCTGATATGTATTGGTCATATTCTCTTGATAAGGCTTCCCACATGGGAATGTCCTGTTTTGTCGCCCACCGTATCAGCATAATTCATTCCTCGCTTTCCATTGTTCCGCAATATTAACCGCGTTCATGCGCCAATCTTCTATACCGTCAATACGAATCACCGGACATACAAGCGTTGCTGCCCATTGTTCGATTTTTAACAAAGAACGGGAAGCCACAAAATCGCGGAATTTTTGTCGCTGATCATACATATCGCCACCTTCACGGACACGGTTGCCAAATTTATTTATTTCGCGTTGTTCTATGCGTTCTATTCGCAGTTCGAGCGGAACTTCGATACAAACAGTGAGGTCGTACAACGATTCGATTTCCTTGCCAAAGTCGCCTGTGACAGCGGAGAGAACAAATCCGCGATTTTTTTCTATATCGGCGAGCATCAGCTTTATCTGCTCGTCACGGGAGCGTTCATTTTTGTATGGGATTTCTGATTCCGCGAAAGCATATGCTTCGTGATCCATGTGCTTAAAGCCGAGAATCCGGGCAAGCTCACGCCCCAGCGTGGTTTTACCGCTTCCGTTTGCACCAAATATGATTATCCCATGTGGTTTGCTCATTTTGTCCTCACTCTTTTTGATCGTTCATACAATTTTTACTATACACATCATTTCTTATATCGAATTGATTTCTTTCTCCAGCTTTTCAATCCCGCTTAATATATCTGCAAACGTAGGTTTCGCGCCGAAGAGCATGTTTTGCATATGCTCATAATCATCTTCGAGTATTGCGAGATTTCTTTCCGTCGGCATCAGCCGCATCGTACCGGGCTTGGCGTTTTCATACCTTGCCCACGGACAGCGGTAAAATTTCTCTTTGAACCGCACAACCCGATCCAACAGTTCCAAATCAACAAATGCCGCGGTCTTAACCGGCGAAAATGCCATACAATACAAATCATAATAATGCCGGGAATATCTCACCGGAAAAGCTCTGTCATCGGGACGGTTTGCTTCCCGATGCAAAATGGTGACTTTTTCCCAGAAAGTTCGTTCAGGCAAAACAGTCAGAACCTCTGTGGAAGGTTGCTTGAACAACCTCGGATATTGAGTGGCGGCATATGGAGCGACTGTCTTCCCGGCTGCAGGCGTCCATGCGGCTAACGCGCCAATTTCAAGGCGGATGACCGGCAGAATAGAAATATCTTGGAATCCGCGCTGATAGGCAAGCGCCACTGTTTGAGAATCGTCATCTTCTATGTAGCAACGAATCGCAGCATCAATCTCTTTTTGAAGATCGGTCATGATTGCCGGAAGAAACTCACCCCGCAGAAACGATTCCGTTCGCGTGTTTGCCTGTTTATTGAACAAATCCTGTTTCGTGTTGCTGCGTTCCTCCCAAGGTTCGTCAATGCCGTAGCCGAGCAACCGCCAGTCGAGGATCAGGTCTATATCTTCAGAAAAACGTTCAACCAATCCGTAAGCTTTTGACAGGCTTGTACCGCCCTTGAAGGCGATATGGTTCTTCCACCGGCACCGGTGAAACAGATAATCAAGCGTATAGCACACCCAAAAGTCCTTTTCAATAATCGCTTCGGTCATACCCATCTTTGCCGCCGTGTTTTTGAATAGGGCGTTTCTGTCGTTTTCGTTGATTTTTGCAATATGAATCATGCTTCATCGCTCCTGCATATTTTCTTTATCAATTCATAGATCCATGAGGTTACGGTTTTGGCTTCTTCGAGCATTTTTTTCTTTTCTGCTTTTGCCAGTCCTTTTTTCAGTTTAATTAAAATCGAGTCGGTCACGTTCTCTTTACCAAGCGCTTTCAACGCCTGAACCACAAGCGCCGTTTTATAGGAAAGCTTGGATATTTCTTTATTGGTAGTTTTTTTGAATTTTATCGTCGTTTTATCAAAAGTGTATTCCTTGTAGGTTCCGTCGCTGACATACGACCACACCGCGGGAACCTGCGTGGAAAGACCGAGCAGATTTAACGCCGTATCTCCGCACGGGACAATTGTCCATCCGAATTTTCGCGCTAAAGTCTGCGCCACCTTATCCGGGGACGGAGCGATGTGTTCGCCAAGGAATTCGTTATATTCGGGATATTCATAAACGCCAAATAGAATGCGCCGAATAACGCCGGTTTGCTCAAGGCGCAGCAATGCTCTGTTTGCCGAATCAGATGATGCTAAATCCGTAAAATCTGATGTAATAAAAATTGATCCGGTTCCGCTGGAAACAATTCTATCTTCAATTTTCTTTAGGGAAGTTACTCTTTTCATCATATCACCTCGTCGGATTTATTATATACTAATTCCGACGGATTATCAATAGCATTTCAAAATATTTTTCCAAATTAAAAAACGCTTTTTCTGAAGAAACTTGTTTCTTTGTTTACAGCGTATCAAATTTTGACAGCCTCAGCTTGTAAACAGGTTTTTCAAAAAATCTTGTGTTTTAGCCTGATAAATGCTATAGTCAAAGCAGATTCAAGGTTTCCCTCAAATCTGCTTTGACCACATGTTTGACCATAGACAGCTTTGGAGCACACGGAAACAGTGGAGATAAGAGCGCCAAAGAGCATCTTTTTCGGAGCAAAAAGGGCTGAAAAAGGCTAAAATAAGCAGAAAAAGCTTCTGGCCGTCCTTCGGGACCAAGAGGCCGGAAGTTCAAGTCTTCTCACTCCGACCACTATTCCCAAGGGTCTCACCATAAGACCCTTGGGAATTTTTACAATAATGCGCTGTTTTTACAGCAGTTTTACAACAGTTTTACAACAGTTTTCATATTACAGCATAAACGGCAATAAAATTACCGGATGCTGCAACATCCGGTAATTTTATTGCGTTCTGGATAACTCCTTGTTTAAGTGGTTATTCTTTTATTTATACAACCTCAAGTAAATTGCCTATCTTCTCGGTAGCTTCCTGTTTCAAGTTTTAAGTCTCAAGAGACTTCTTTTCCTTACTTTTCTTTTTATCTCTTAGAGCCACAACATTAATCATTGGAATCTTTACAGGAGGGTTTATCCCAGATAATGATGTAACGCTTAAAATGTATGCTCTTGCTAACTGTGAAAGGGTAACAACTCCATTCAATTCAAGCATATCTATAAAGTTTTCTTTAGCAAGTCTTTTGGGATTCCCTAGGAACAACCCGTCCATTTTAAAATCAATTTTAAAAAGAATTGCATTTTTTATTTTTGCCTTGACTGAAACTATAAATTCTAATTCTCCAATATATCTTTCTTCTAATTCTTCAAAAGCTTTTGTATTGAAGTCAAAATCAAAAGAGACATTGGCTTTTGCACCTTTTGTCTCTATATCTTTTGTGTCTATTGAAAAACTTGAAACCCTATTACCTGCAAACTGAAAGTCAGCAAGAATCTCTTTTGAGCTAATCATGCACCCATCAACTCCAATTCTTCTGCATAGTAACGTCTTTTTGCATATTTTTCTTAAAAATTTCCCAAAGTATGATTACAAAAACGAATAAAACCTGTATAATGAAATCAACAAAACCCCAAATGCTCATTTTAATAGCTGCTTATTTTATGTCTGCTATTCAGGTATGAGTATATGAGTATATAAATATATGAAAATATGAAAATATGGAGGGGAAATTATATGGCGTTTTTTGACAAATTGAATGATTTCGCTAAAAATGTCGGTGACAAAACAAAAGATGCAATGGAAACATCCAAACTAAACGCAAAAATCAGAACTGAGAATGCAAACATAGACTCTGCGTATAAAAAGCTTGGCGCATATTTCTATGAAAAGCATACTGCCGATGCTATTCAGGATGAAGAAGCAGAAGAGATTTTTGCGGCTATTGATGCTTCAAAAGCTGCCATAGTTGAGTTTGAAGCTGAGATTGCACAAATCAAGGCTGAAAAGGAAGCAAAAGAAGCGGAGATTGCACAAAACAGGGCTGAAAAAGCAACAAAAGCAGCCACAGATAAAGAGCCTGAGCCGGTGATAACTTCTGGATTAGCCTGCCCAACCTGCGGAAAGCTGAATAGTCCGGAAACTAAGTTCTGTGGTGGGTGTGGAACAAAGGTTGAACCTATACCCCAAAAAGAAGCAACCGGGGCTGCATGTCCTAATTGTGGAGTTCAAAACCCTGACGGAACTAAATTCTGCGGTAGTTGCGGGACCAAGATCGAAGTGGTACAGGAGAATAAACAAGAGGTCACTGAGTACACAGTTGAAGCGGAGGTATCGGTTATACCTGAAACAACAGATGTGTCAGAAGCATCTGATGCAACCGAAGAACCGGTGGTACCTGTTATACCGGAAGAACCTGAGGAGCCGGTTAAAGAAGTCTGTCCGACCTGCGGTATTGAATTATCAGATGCTATAAAGTTTTGCAGTAATTGCGGAACTAAGATTGAGTGAACTACTCGCCACTACTGTAAAATAGAATAATCCGCTGACCAATTGAGCGCTTGTGTGAAAAGAGTTTTCAACTACTCCTCACACAAGCGCTTATTTTCAGCGTTTAAGTGAACTCGTTCAGCTGAAGCTAAACATCATGCGTTTTTACGAAGTAAAATACGCATTG
>DHOG01000144.1:16882-17123 GCA_002410715.1 Ruminococcaceae bacterium UBA5396
AATACGCATTGGGCTTCGGTGGGGCACTCTACCCCCACCGAAGAAAGAGCGAAGGTGCGTACCAAAGGAGCGTACCTAGGGAGCGTACCCACTGGAACGCTCCCCCAAGGAGGATAACCCTAACCCACTGGAACGCTCCCCCAAGGAGGATAACCCTAACCCACTGGAACGCACCACAAGCCTCGACCTATAAACAAAGGAACCCCCTTATAGAAGTGAAGTAATTTCATAAACTCTGAGA
>DHOG01000091.1:0-682 GCA_002410715.1 Ruminococcaceae bacterium UBA5396
CGGTTACGCAAGCAGTTTTATTTCAGGGAATATATTGCGAAAAAATAAAGAAATGTATTTGCAAACCTTGTTGAGCTATATCGACAAGGGGATACCCGTAATCGTTTGGCAAAACAGTAATGAAGCCGGGGCAAATATAGTCGGCGTTTTTGTCGGGTATGAAGAAAACGGACAGACATTATTATATATTTCGGGCGACAATAACGAGCCGCAACGTATAAGCCTCGAAAAAGCCCTGAGTTTTGAGGGAGATGGTAAAAACAGCGGCTGGATTTTCGTTGGTGAAAAAAAGGATCAGAAGGATCTAAAACAAATTTATCGTGATGCTTTCGCAAGCCTGCCCGAAATATTAACCACTCAAACAGACGGCCATTATTTCGGAGCAGAGGCTTTCCGCGCGTGGGCAGCTAATATCGAAAACGGATATTTTGACGGCATGAAACCGGAAGAATTTGACGGTTGGGGAATGTATAATAATTTTATTTGCGTTCTCGCCACCAATGGAAGCTGCTGTTATGGATTTTTGGATAAAGCGCGGGAACTCAATCCCGATATGACCTTTTTGGAAGAAATCAGCCGCCTTTACAAGCGCATCGGCGCTATGTGGAATAACGACAACGGCACGGACTTGGAAGCTCTCGGAGGCGGTTTCAATGTAACACTGGGCGTGTTGCAAGACAAG
>DHOG01000091.1:964-9222 GCA_002410715.1 Ruminococcaceae bacterium UBA5396
GTGCGGATTCTGACAGAAGGTATGGCAAAAGAAAAACTGGTATGTAATAGTTTTAAATACATCAAATTAGGCAAAGTGCGGTTTATCGGTATCAACGCATCGCGCACAAATGAAGGATGGGACGACTTATGGGCGCGAAGCGGTGAGTTTATGCCCGATTTGGAAGCATTAGCGGTCGATTACGGAACGGATATCGCCGAACCTTGTTCGATGATGCACCATAACGGGAATGAGGTAGATTCCGAAAATCACTTTCTTGCAGGGCGCTTTTTCAAAGCGGATACGCCTGTGCCGGAGGGATATGATTATTACGACGTGCCGACAGAGAATGCCGCGTATGCCGTATATACAACCGCCGAATATGATGGCGCGCTCGGTTCGGCCTATTACGCCACACGCGACAAAATACTGGCGGACGGCGTAGGAATCCCATACCCGCACGCGTATTGGCACGCGGAGGTATATACGGCCGGCCGCCCGCATGAAGGGAATTACCGCTTTGGGTATATGTTCTCTGTGGATGAAAAAGCGGGAAATTTGACAACCAAATAATTATTTTAAATACCTTGACTCTGCCGTTGGGGAATAGTTTATACTGATTTCATACCAACGGAAAGGAATTTATTGTATGAATGAACTAATTAAAATCCGGGATGTATCCGTCAAGTATGATATATCCGCCCGTACACTTCGATATTATGAGGACATGGGGCTTATCACAAGCACCCGGAGCGATGATTACGCCTATCGGTTGTACGATGAAGCTGCCATCCAGCGGCTTGAGCAAATCTTAATCTTACGTAAATTGAATATAAGTATCAAGGATATCCAACGGATATTCAACACATCCGGCTCAGAAGTCGTTTTAGAGGTGCTTGGGAAAAAGGTCGATGCCATTGATGAGGAAGTCTCCCTCTTGCACGAACTGAAAGAGATTGTACTGGACTTCATACGGCAGATTGAACAGGCTGATTTCGGCAAGGAATCCGATGTTAAGTTGTTATATGAAAAAGCGAAGGAGATTGAAACTCAGCTTGTCAATGTGGATTACGAGGGCAATGCGGCAAACGTGAATCGCTTGCTGGAAGTCACGGAGAAGCTGGACAACAAGGTGCCGGACATCATGATTGTCAGGATACCCAAATTCAGAGCGGCAACATCGGGGCTTATGACATTTGAAGAACTTTTTGGCGGAGGGTTCGGTCCGTGGCAAGAAGCACACAGTCATTTATTCAAATCCGTTATTTTCGATGCCCCCGATTTCCTGTATGGTAAAGACGGAAAAGCCGAATGGATTTGGGCAATCAAGGACGAGGTAACGGAAGCCGATACGCACCCATATCAAATTATCGAATATCCCGGTGGGTTGTATGCCGCTGCGGTCAGCGTAGACGGCGATGGTGAAAGCCATGACAAGGTGAGAAGAAAAACAGAAAAATGGCTTGAAAACACGAATTTTATTATTGACAGCGACCGCTTATTGATGGGACACATGATTTTCGTAGACGATGAAATCAAAAAAGGGCTTGGCTACAATCAAATGAATCTGTATGCGCCTATAAAACTGAAAGAAGAAAATTAAAGTATTCAGCAAACCCCTATTGACCCTTACCTTGCGTAAGGTTTTATAATGAAATAAAAACGCAAAGGAAGGTGTCTTGGTTATGCAAACAAATAAAAATTCGTTGATGAAAATTGGCGATGTCACAAACAAATTCGGGATTTCCCACCGCTCTCTGCACTATTGGGAAAACGCGGGTATATTGAAAAGCAGCCGCGCCGAAAACGATTACCGTTATTACGATGATGAAAATTTGCTTAAAATCAAGCAGATCGTTTTGCTTCGCAAGCTGCGGCTTTCCATTCCGTCCATACAGGAGATATTTACTTCTGAAAAATTATCGAAGATTATCTCTGTGTTTACCGATCATTTGGACGAAACAAAGAAAGAAACAGAACAGTTAAACGCGCTCGGTGTTATTTTGCGGCAGCTTCTCAATATGTTGAAAGACCGTCAGGATATGGACAGCGTGTATCAATACCTTGATACCACCCACAGCACTGAATCGGAAGAATTGAAAAATGCCTTGAAAATCGTTATGTCGGAGCCGGTAAAGGAAATCGCCATTGAAACGCCGCCGGAGCTGATTGTGGATATGACCGGCATTGACCTTTCACTTGAATTGGTGATACGGGAGGATGTGTCGGAAGTAACTGAGGTTGTGAAACGCTGTTACAGCAATACCAAAGAAATAGACAAACTGCTTGAATCCTTTGGTATCGAGTATCATTCAACTTTGCCGGATTGCGCATATTCTTATAAAATCATGCAAAAAGGCAAGTGCATCGGCGCGGTTAATTTGGGTTTCGTCGGTATGGAAGCCATGCTTATTCGTTGTTTGGCATATAGCGACCCCGATAATAACATTTATCTGTTTGAGCTGTTGAAACAAAAACATTCTGACATTCTATGCTGGAATATTTACTTTCCAAATGAACCCGAAAATAATATGGATCATTTTTGTTTTGATTGGGAAGGTAAAAAGCGCCAATTCGCAGAAGATAACGGGTTCACTTTCTATACAGATGCCCGTTGGAACCGCTGTATAAAAATGCTCAAGCCCCATGACGAGGTTTATAACAGCAGCCGTTATCGGTTTGCTTTGTTGGACGGTTCTATGGACGGCGTTTCATTCCGGTTTTTTGGTACTGACAGGCTTGACTGGTACGATGGCAAAATGACAAACTGGCGTATAACCGATTGCAATATGTCCGAAGCCACGTTTTATGACACTTGGATGGAGCGTTGCCGGTTTTACGAAACAGGACTTGACAAAGGAGATTTCCGCCATGCAAGATTCAATGAAAGCACATTTAAAAACAGCGATTTTGAAAACTGCATATTAATTGATTGCGACATATCCGGCATGACGATTGACGGAATAAATGTGAAAGACGCGTTGGAGCATTATAAATCTGACAAAACTCCGTATTCTAAGACATGAAATCACCGGCTTGATGTTGTATAATTCTTTTATGGAGGGAGGGTACTATATGGACTGGATACAGAATCTAACGAAAGTGATTCAATATGTCGAGAACCATCTGACCGACGATATAAACATAGATGAAATATCGAGTAGAGCCTATTCGTCAAGCTCGCATTTTCAGCTTGTTTTCCATTTAGTGATGGGAATGACCATCGGTGAATACATCCGCAACAGGCGGCTCTCAATGGCGGCGCAGGATTTATTAAAGCCCAACAGTAAAATCATTGATGTTTCTATGCGGTATCAGTACGAAACGCAAGAGAGTTTTTCAAAGGCGTTTACGCGGTTTCACGGCATCCCTCCGTCAAAGGTGCAGCGGAATAAGATAAAGCTGTTTAATCCGCTGACGATTAACATAACCATAGGAGGTGGATTTGTTATGTCCCGTAATCTCAGCGACGATCTTCTGTTGATCGACTGGAACGTCATCGACGGACAAAAGAGCAATAAACCGACAAGCGCCGAAATCTATAACAAACTGATAGATTGGGCGATTAAGGCAAGAGGACAAAATCAAGAGGTTTTCGACGCATTATCCGCGTGGGTGCTTGACGATTCCGAATGGACGGGCGATAAACTCGCTGAAAACGAACAGATTCTAATGCAGGGCGTATTCGCGCGGTTCAAAGAACAGAATGCGAAACTTCGTGCCTATATAAAGGAGCTTGAATCGTCCGGCGTCGTCAATGCCGCTATTTTTGGAGCGTTAGATAGGTTTGATGAAGAATTGTCGGGGAAACCGGGCGATGAACGCCTACGAGAAACGGTTGCCAAAATGTTTTCCGATTTTTCGACTATGCTGGAGCGTAGTGTTCGTGAAAAAATAGCGGGATACCCCGCCGGTTCTATGCACGCAACCGATATGGGATATATCAATTATCTAAAAGATTGCGACGCCGCTGTGCAATGGGCGCTGTTTATGCCCGAAGTAGTGAAAAAGCATGGGCATAAAATTAACCGTGACAGCTTTGAGTATATTGAAATCGGAAAGGTACGGTTTATCGGCAAGGAATTTGCCAAAAATCCCGAAATCCATGTCGCCCGTCCTGCTGAAGCCCTGCCGGAATTGATAGAAATGCTGCCCGAATACGGAACGGAAATCACCGCACTCTGTCACTTGGAACATCATCATGGCGGCGAAGTCAACGTAAACCAATGTAACATGATGGGATACTTTTGCAAAGCCGATACACCTGTACCGGAAGAATACGATTACTACGAGGTACCGACCGAACACGCCGGATATGCTGTGTATTCCAGTCCGAATTTTGACGGGAATTATTTTGATGCGGCGTATGAGTTTACCCGCGATCAAATTTTGGGCGATAACGTACATATTCCCTATCCGGGGGCGTATTGGACAGCGGAGGTGTTTTTGGAAGGCTTCTTTACGGGAAGCGGAGCGCATCGGTTCGGGTATCTGTTTAGTGTGGAGTTGTAGTAGAATCAAATCATATTAACTGCCGGAATAAACCCCGGCAGTTTTTTATTTGCAAAATTTTTATAATATGACGTGCAGTTGTCATATTATCGTGATATAATAGTCTCGGTGGTGAGCGATAATGCAAATGAACCGGCTTTTTGAAATTATTTATATTCTATTGAATAAAAAGATTGCGACCGCTAAGGAATTGGCGGAGCATTTCGGCGTGTCGCAGCGCACCATCTACCGTGATGTGGATACGCTCTCGCTTGCCGGAATCCCCGTTTATACGGAAAAGGGCAAAGGCGGCGGCATCAGCCTGCTGCCTGATTATGTTTTGAACAAATCTATTTTAAGCGAACAGGAGCAGAACGAAATCTTGTCCGCATTGCAAGGTTTATCAAGCGTTAAAACAACGGAAACCGACCAAGTATTGGAAAAGTTATCCACCATTTTCAATAAAAACACCGTGCGTTGGATGGAGGTTGATTTTTCAGATTGGAGCTTTGCCAACGGCAAGGCATTCTATAACTTCAAGACCGCCATATTGGAACGCCGAATCGCCGAATTTGATTATTACAGTACCTATGGTGAAATGACGCACCGCCGCGTAGAGCCGATCCAGCTTTGGTTCAAGTCGAAGTCATGGTATGTCAAAGGCTTTTGCCTGATCCGCCAGGATATACGTTTGTTCAAGCTTTCGCGAGTACGGAATCTGGCTGTGACGGATGAACAGTTTACAGAGCGTGATTTCTTGGCAATCTCTTCATCGCCCGTTCCTGCCAGTCGTCAAAAACCCGATGTAACCCTTAAATTGAAAATTGCACCGGAGATGACATACCGGGTCTATGATGAGTTTGACGAAGATTTAGCGGAGAAACAACCGGATGGCAGCTTTATTGTGACGGTCACATGGCCGGAGGACGATTGGGTATATGGTACAATCCTATCTTATGGTGAATACATTGAAGTTTTGGAGCCGGAGCATATCCGAAAGATTATCAAAGAAAAAACGCTGAAAACCGTAAAAAAATATTTATAATATGACACGCTGTCGTCAGATTATATGCTGTATAATGAAAAAGGAACGGAGAGATTTTCATGAAAGAGTATGTTTACACAGATTTTTTAGATTCTCTAAATGATACCGGCCGGTTAATAACCGAGGCTTTGTGCGAACATATCGCAGAAAAGCACCCTATATATAAACCTTATGGCATTTTGCCTAAAAACAAAGATAAAAATGAATGGTCACTTTATTTTCGGAAGCATCCAAAACGCGGTAAACCGTTATGCGCCCTTTTTTCAAAGGATGGTGCGCTTTCTGTCCGCTATATGTTTTTTTCACCAATGGTACACGAGTTGCTGCTTAGGCAAGACGAGTTCGGCGAAAACATACGCGCGAGAATATTAAAAGCGAGTCGTTGCAAGCATTGCGGATATTACGGTGACAAACAGATTTGCTGGCTGCAACATCATTTTTTCGTAAGAGAGCGGCTTATTTGGATGTGCAATAGTGTTTGGCTTGAAATAAACGATATTGGGGAGAGAGATTTAGACGATAATGATATAAATGATTTGCTATATCTTATCGACCTTAACTCCAAGCACATGGCACACAGCGCAAAAGAAACAAGGGGTGCAGGGTGGGGCGAAGAAAATCTGCTGCGTTGCGGAAATGTCGTGTCAATAAATCTTATACATGAAGAATTGGATATAGATGATTTTAGTCTTGACGACTACGCTGACATAAAAAGGCTTGATAAATATGCCCATACATATAATCTTACGCCAATGGGTGCAAACAATGGAATTTGGTTTTATTTTGACGACAAAGCGGCTTGCGGGACACCAAACGACGGATATAGTTTTACTTCAATACCGAAAGGCAGCTACGCCATGATTACGGTTTCAAATCCGTTTGCATTTTCCGTTATACGCGCTTGGGATTATATATGTCTATGGGTGAGAAAAAATAAACTGTCGGTCACATCCGCTGATATTGGCGGAATAAATACATCTATGCTTATTAAGTTTTACAAGCAAGGTGCAGATCAATTTATGGAAATGTATGTGCCGATAGTCAAAGAATAAAAATTCATCTAATAACACCAAAGGAGAGCGAATTTGATGAATAAAGCGGTATTTATCACAGGAGGGGCTTCCGGTATTGGACGTGCTTCCGCGATTGCTTTTGCGAAAGCTGGCGAGAACGTGTTTATCATTGACATTGATATTGACGGCATGAATGCTGCTGTTGATGAAATTATTGCGTTCGGCGGTAAAGCGGTCGCACATAAAGCGGACGTCACAAAAGAACAGGAAGTGTCGGATGCGGTTTCCCGCTGCGCCCAGCTTTTCGGTTCTATTGACTACGCCCACAATAATGCCGCAGTCATTATCAGCAAATCGACCGTGAATTGTACTGAAGAAATTTGGGATAAAACAATTAACACGAATCTGAAAGGTTACTGGCTTTGCATGAAATGCGAAATTCTTCAAATGCAAAAGCAGGGACACGGAAGCATTGTCAACACTTCATCCATCAGCGGTCTGATCGGACGGGCTGGCGATATGCCGTACAATGTCAGCAAATCCGGTATTATCGGCTTGACCAAAACCGCCGCGTTGGAAAACGCCGATAAAAATATCCGTATTAACTGTGTTTGTCCCGGCGCAATACAGACGAAAGATTGGAATGACCGTGTGATAAAAAAGTTGGGCAGCCTGCACCCTATGAACCGGGTCGGACAGCCGGAAGAAGTGGCGAACGCCGTTATGTGGCTGTGTTCGGATAATTCATCTTTTGTCACAGGACACAGCTTGGTGATTGACGGCGGCAGGATCGCCGGAGAGTGGTAAATGGAAACTATTGATTTTACGAAAATCACGGCTTGCGGGGAATGTTGTGTTGGTTGCAAGAAAAAAGAGGACGGCTTATGCGAAGGGTGTATCGAATCAGACGGTCATTGTAAGGAATGGGCCGGGTCGAAAGGTTGTCCGGTACATAAATGCGCCAAACAACACAAGATTCAGTTTTGCGGGTTATGCCATGAGTTCCCGTGTGACTGGCTAATTGAAAAGGTCACATGGAATCCCAATATAGTCGGAGAATTAACCAGCCTCGCAAAAATCTATCATTCACAAAGGAGTGCGGATTATGCCGAATCTACTTAAACAAATCCCGGAAACAATGCGTAAAAAAGGAATCCCGGAAGAAACAATCGCTCTGTTCAATACCCCTGAAACGGGCGGGGCGGAAGCTGTCATGGAACTCATAACCCAAATGGACAGTCTGCTCTCAGAAGAACAACGCCTTGTCATCATGCAGGAGCAAGGCTGTTGCAAGACGGGTAATCCCGCAGCACCGCATCGCGCGTTCGGGATTGAACACGCCGGGAAAACGCTTGCGGAAAAAGTGGAGTTGCTGAACAAAGCCAATATTCCACACAAAGCTCCCAACCGTTTGAACAGTGATGGGACTCTTTCTGTATATTGGGGTGCGGAAGATTTGAGAAAAAAAAAGCTGCCCCTGCGGGTTTATTAGGAAGTTACCCGATACCTTTGAAGTTCCGAAAACCTATTGCGGCTGCTGCGGCGGTCACATACGAAGTAATTATCAAAAATCGCTCGGTGTTAAGCTGCGCTTGAAAGAAATCGTGTCCTCATCGTCCAGTTCGGGTGGTAAAAAGAGATGCGAATTTTTATTTGAAGTAGAGGGGGTATAAAGATATGCCAAACGAATGGGAAGAACCATGTCAAAAATGAAAATATCGCCCGAAATT
>DHOG01000197.1:0-700 GCA_002410715.1 Ruminococcaceae bacterium UBA5396
TCTTGATGGGTGGCGTAGTGGCCTGTTTACCCGCTGTAGGAACATCACCTAAACCTGTAATTGTTGGATTGCCACTAATGTTTACTGTAGCTCCGGCACTTGCTGCATCCACAAGGCCCTCACCGACGATATACGCAACGACAGTAGCACCAGCCATAATTAGAGCGGTAATTTGTGTTGCTTGCGCCTCGGTGCCTCCAAGCGCCACAACAAGCAACGCCGCAAATGATACGATTGCCGCCCACAGCTTTCGGGATGTAAGTTTCCTTTTCCAATTGATTTTCATAAGTATTCTTCTTTCTTGCCCTTAAAGGACTAAATTATTCAACGATCTGCCAATCATCGGCTAACATATCCATTTGTGAAGCAAGCCACGGTACCAGCTTGTTTTCGGATGTTTTCATTTCTATGTAAGGCAGATTTTCCATGCCCATATCCTTTTCTTTATTATCTCCTCCGGGTATAACAATACGTAGCCATGCGTCTTTACCATTCCAGCCTTTGCGTACCACACGTTTATTTGCCTTCAGTGCATCCAATGCAAGGCCAAAATTCATTTTATTTGTCGGATGATACGCTTCCTCAAACACTGCTCTCGGTGACCATGATTCGTAACCATCGGGATATTTTACACGATAACCGGGTTTGTCTGCCTTTTCGCTACTTAGCACATCCGGGCCTTTATAACATTCTCCGCTAC
>DHOG01000197.1:910-4060 GCA_002410715.1 Ruminococcaceae bacterium UBA5396
TTCTGTTGTTTCCAACTATTCTGATAAAATAATTATTTACATTTTATCGCCCCCTTAAAAGACGTTTAAAAAGTGTTTAAACCGGTTTGCAAGCTGATTCGGGCACCCAGCCTGCAGGGAGTAAAACGCCGCACTTGCGTCCACTGATGACGCGCTGTATTGAGAATGTACCGGATACCGTTTTACCTTTTCCATTGCCATAGCTGTCGGCATAGAGTGGGCCGCTGTACCGTACTTTTCCTCCTTTAACAACAACCTTTGAATGATCAGCAGGAGCCGTCGAGAAAATTATCTTGCAGGAACTAACTGGTACCCATCCAAGGGGAAGTAGGATGCCGCATTTACGGCCTCTAATAACACGTTGGACGGAAAATGTACCGGATACTGTCTTGCCTTTCCCATTGCCATAACTATCGGCGTACAATGGCCCACAGTAGTGAACTTTAGCGCCAACACTAATACCGTTTACTTTTTCAGTTTTAGCAGGTGCCAATGTTACAGATGGTTTCAGGCCATTTTTTGCGGCGGCCCGAATAATTGACGGATAATCTTTGTATGCAATGTCGATATCTGCATTTGTACTGATTCCGGGAACCTTGCCAGTGCTGCTGGTCTGCAGAATACCGCAGGGGAAATCGGGTCCGCCGCTGTAGTCGGCAAGCCATAAGTCAACTGAGTTGCGCAGGTCATCGCTGAAGCGCCCGGAGCGAATAAAGTCAAGGTTGGTATAGAGATTTACAAACCAGTCGCTGGCTTTCATTTCTCCTATAAACGCCTGCATCATTTGAGTAATTAGGGCGTTAGTTGGGCCGGTTCCCATCTTCTCTTTGAAGTACCGAATACTGTCATACTCAAAATCCGGCGAAACCGGAAAATCAATATGGCCGACATAAGGTTGCAGGATTTGCTTAAAGGTCCTTGCTTCCGTCGCGGCTTCAGCTGTGGAACGGCAATAGTTAAACCAATATACTCCTATATGCATTCCCCTTGAAATTGCGCCTTTCATGTTGTAATCAAACTGTTTGTCTTTTTGATTGGCAGAGTTTCCATATCCGGCTCTGATTAAAGTAAAGTCATATCCGGCAAGGTCAACCTTTTTCCAATCAATTACGCCGTTATGCTTGGAAACATCCAAGCCCTTTAATTGAAACATTCTTGTTCCTCCTAAAAAATTATATAAAATAAGAAGAGCTGCACCTTTTAAAGTGCTGCCCTTCATATTTCCATATATATTCTAATTTTTTCTTTGTAAAATATATGTTTTAGATAATTGTTTTCGTAAATTATAACTGTTGCAATGTTTAAGCATTCCGTAATAGCTTGTAAACGTTTCACACGCTTTGTCTAAGCTTATTTTTCCTTCGGCATACTGTTCCGTTATCAGCTTCAAGTGTCGTTTCATGCGTAAAACCGTGTTCTTACGGATTTTAATGTGGTCCTCCCATATTTTATACCCGCAAAAATCAATGCCAAGATTACATGGGCGAATCGCAGTCTTTTTATTTAATATAAGATGCAAATTATCATTGAGAAATCTTTCAAGCACGTCTTTATAATGATGGAGCAATAGTTTACTTGGCGATAAAATAACAATGTCATCCATATATCTGATATAGCGCCGTATCCTGAACGTACGCTTTGCAAACTGATCCAGCTCATTCATATATAAATTTGCAAACATTTGTGATGTGAGATTTCCTATTGGGATTCCGATATCGAACAGCCGAGTACCTTCACTAAAATTTTGACTTAATGGCAGGCCAAACGGAGTGTCTTCGGATTCGATAATAGTATGAAAAAGTTTCATTAAATCCGAGTCGTCTATCTTCGAGGCCAAGATATTAAGCAATACTTGATGGTCAACGCGGTAAAAAAATTTTGCTATGTCAAGTTTGAGATAATACATTTTTTCGTATTTGCAATCCAACCGCAGCCAATAGTTTATGCGTTTGACCGCAGCGTGAATGCCGCGTCCGGGGATACATGCATAACTGTCTAAAATGTAGGACCGTGAAAAAATTGGGTTTACTATGCGGTAAACAGCCCATTGGAGGACGCGGTCTCTAAACGGCAGCGCCATTACAAGCCGACGTTTTGGTTCATAGACATAGAATTCACGGTATCTGCCAACTTTATAGGAATGATAAATCAGTTCGTTCTGAAGCTCTATTAGGTTTTCTTCCAAATTAGCCGAAAAGGCAAGGACTTCAGGGCGATACCTTTTGTTTTTTCGCGCGGAGAGATACGCATTATAAAGATTTTCGTAATCGTAAATTTTAGGATATAAATTCTTGTAACGTTTCATTGCAATCTCTCCTGAAATAAATATTATTGTGCTTTGCGGAATTCGCTGCTGCTAATATCGGCATACACAATCATACAATTTTTTGCCGTTTATCGGCATGGATACAGACCCCTTTATCCCCTGTACCGGAATCAAACCCAGTAGGTTTGATACATCTGACTTTTGGGGTAGAGCGGCGCGAAACCCGTGGTTCGAGTTCATGTTGGCACGGGAATTGTTCAAGTACAAATAGAAAACGCCAGCGTTCGTGCCATTGCTCCAGCAGCCGCCACGCCCCGCAACATATTCGGAATTTGCGCTAGTACCCTGATACTGATAATCATTACCAAACTCAGCACGGCCTGTATTATCGGTAGTACTCGCGATGGCGTGCTTTGCGACTTTGACATCAGTACTTAAGGCGGTTACATATCTATTACTCGAAGTATCTGACATTTGTATGCCGGTATCCATTTCATTAACATATAAATAGCCCATCCCGCTGCTGCCAACCTTGAGTTTTAATCCCGTAGTCCATTCGTATATATTCCCATTGAGGTCGTACACGCCGTTGGTGTGGCCCGTATGACTGGTAAGGTTTTTCCCTGCCTCCCATCCTGATTTTCTGCCTGTTCCGGTCAATGNNGCCTGTCCCCTGATAACGGTTTGTATTAACGGATTTTATCCAGCCTCCAACCATTCTGCCTATTTCAATGGCCATTCCTGACCATATCTCATATTTTTTAAATGGAAGGAATCCAAGGCTTTGAGAAAGTCTCAAATACGCTTTTAGTTTGGCCACTTCTACGTCGAGCTCTTGTAAAGTAGTTTTTTTATAATACTTTTTACTTGCTTCAATAACTCTC
>DHOG01000197.1:4223-9526 GCA_002410715.1 Ruminococcaceae bacterium UBA5396
TACTTGCTTCAATAACTCTCTCTAAAATAATATCAAGGCAATGTTTAATATCAGCAGCCAAAGCAAATTTCTCTGATTTTGGGAATTGAGCCAAAGCACCATATCCGTATTTAATCATATCGAAAACTTTTTGCAGTATTTTCAAGCTCTCCAAAAATAACACCGTCCGTTAAAAAAACACCGTCTGCGATAGATTATANNTGCCTGTTCCGGTCAATGCACGTCCTGAAATAGTCGGATCGGCTATAAATGTAATATCGTTGTCATCACAATCTTTAAGGCTACTATTATTCCCGTAAGGCCCCCAGCGGTTCGAACCGAACCGCTCCGGCCCTAAAATCATAGAATAGATTCCAAGTGAAACCCATTCATCGTCTGATATTAAATGGATGCTTAAATCTTTTCCTGAAACTGTATCAGAGGCAGTGCAGGCAGCGGCAGCTTTATCAATATTAATATTAGTCCACGGTATAGTACCTTGTTTTGAAACTGCTATGGTACTTGTGCCTTCATCTGATGGAGTAGAATCAGATCGTGACATTTGGTATTTTGCAGCGTAAAACGGCCTAAAAAGAATCGTGTTATAATCAATTCCGTTCTCACCGGTTGATGGGCGATGACGCACGAAGAAACCAACGGGCCTTGAATTATATCCACAGTTAGCAGGTTTTATCAACTGATATACGCGAAAGCCCGGCTGGTATGTCCATGTAGAATACCCAAGCTGAAAGTCGTGGACTTCCAATGACGAATCGCAAAATTTAACAGGTGTCCCGTTTGCATAGCCGCCGCTCGGTGCGCCCGGAAAAATTGTAATTGAAATCTTGTTTCCAGCCGCCGAGCCACCGGCAGATACTAAATGATAATTGTTACCAATTTTAATCATAGCGGACTTGTTGATATTACCTGCGAGGGTACCGCTGCCATAAATATTAACATTCTGGCTACCTGCTGCTACAGATTCGACTGCTAAACCAACTTCAGAAGACAGTGTATGCGGGACATCAGCCCAATGCTTACGCTGCCAAAGAGAAGCAAACACTTCCACATCATCACTGTTGAGGGCAAAATTATCAATTGGAAGTTCCGGCGTTGTTTTTGGGGTTGGATTTATGATAATCATTTTGTCTGCACCGCCTTTAATACTAAAATATTTTCCTTTTTATCTACAATATGAACAGCACAAACCCAATAGTTCTGCATGTTTGGAAAGTTCTCCAAAGAAGGTCTTTCCTCTTCTTCTTCTGCTATAAAGACATATCCGCTTGGAGTTAAATAAACCACGCCATCCTTTAATTCAAATTCCGCTGCCGGCATTTTGTATGTAACATTACATATATGAATTTCGGCAGCAGGAAGCTGAAGCTTTCCATTTGACATAGTTGGCGTGATGTTCCATGCAATGTCAGGATATTCCTCTGATACAGTTCTACTCATCTTAATCCTCCTTATGCGGCCCGATAATATTTGACCGCTGTCAGACAGAAACCGCCGCTGTGTGTATCCGTTTTGCTTGATCCCACACGCCTGATTTTAATCCGCAGCGTATGGCCGTCTCCCGTAGGGATTGCTGAAACGGGAATTGGATTTGCAAACGTCGTTGTGTGAATTGCCTTATCGGAAGGAGCGTCTATGTTTTCGGCGTTCATCCATACAAAAGTTGATCCGTCGAAACTGTATGCAATCTGTAGACTGATTTTCTGTGCGCTTTGCTCAGAATCCATATAATATTCCAACGATATAGGGATATCGATACGCTGTGCCCAGTCAGTTTCCATCAATAACTCGCGATCTTCGCCTGCTTTGAAAGATGCGGCAGGAATGCCGTTTATATTGCTTACTTGTTCCGGAGCGCTTTCGGTGTCGGGATTAAATCCGTAAATTGAAAATTTATTAAAAGTCTGTGCGTCCACATATGATTTTGGCGCTAAAATAATGTTCATGGTAAATCTCCTTATAAAATATTTTGCGCAACAAATTCAAGCTTGCCGCCTATGTTTTGGAGCGATATAATGCCTGTTCCGGTTTTGTCGTCAGTAAAAATAACTTCACCGGCCTCGTTGAATTTTATAGGCAGCTCCATCGCCGCCGTCGCATCATTATCCACCAGCTCAATTGGCACGGTCGATCCACCTCCTCCGACTTTACTCTTATTAATTACCAGTGCCCCATCTGCATCAAGTTTGAAATCGTTAGAGAGCTTAACCAGCCCATCATGGCTGTAGTCCGCTTGCGAAATATTAAGGTCTTCGGCGGTCAAGGTAATATCGGAGGCCAAGTTTTTCCCGTTGATCTTACGGCTGGCCGGAACGAAAATTAAGCTTTCGTCGATAGTGGCGGTAATGTTGGCCGCATTGCCGACCACAGCGGCCATGATGAATGTGAATTCCGTTGGGCTGACACTGTAAGTTGGAATTCTGTCCGCACTGACGGCGGCATATCCGTAGGCATACAACACCGTCCCAAGGTCGGCATCATCGACGAACAGGCCGACTTCACGCCAATAAAATGGTACGGAAATTCCTTTATTGCTGAAATATCCTTTTACTTTGGCGGTTTTATTCGCGGTTTCCATGCCAATAATTGAGATATCTTTAACTGGATCAATCAGCTCCTGAAGACCTGTAATATCAGTGCCGTCCTGAAAAGTTCCCTGCCCAATCTGCATCTTTGAGAAATGCAATTCTTGTCCAATCTGAGCTTTTGCCAGCAATGTTTCTCCGGCTGCCGTCAGATAAAATTTTTCTATCGCCACGTTTAATTCACCTGCCTTATTTCTAAAGTTTTTCCGGCCTGCATAAATGCTCCAAAGAATGATTGGCTTTCTGCCCCTTGCTCATATTTTAGCTGAAAAACCATGTTCGCCGGTTTTGCCTTATCAACCAAATTTATAATGTTTTTATGAGGAATTGCTTCCGATGGAAGCGCCGAAAGATAAATTGTAAATTTATATTGCTTTGGTAAAACTTCCATCCTTGCTGAAACCCTCGACTGTTTTTCAACCAAGTTTAATAAGGCAGAACCATTTATAACGCTGTTGGCCTGAATTTTTGCCGCTATAAGTTTGCGGCGTTCAAAAAGCGTTCCGGAACCGGCAAAGTTAAAAAGCTTTTCCCACCGTTCAATTGTTGGAAGATCCGCCGAAAGTACAAATTGATTCTGATAAGTCTGCTCTGCCTTTTGAAGCAAATTATCTGTCTGCGGATCGATTGCGCCGCCCAGAGCCTGAAAATCCTTTACATTATGAAGATACTCCGGAAGGTAATCAAGATACTGATACATCTGTGTCCTCCGTTATAGCTACGCTGCCCTCGACCGGGATCTGATAATCATCAAAAGCAGAGGAAAGAGTTATATTGCCTGCGTTCCCGTTTAAAAGCGTGTTAGACACATCGGCGACTCCGCTTACCGCAAGGATGGCCGCTTCCACGCGGGCAGTTCGGACAATGCTGTCCGAAAATGCCAAGGATTCTAAATACTTTTGAACGGTGGTTTCTACGGGAGCCTGTATCCCGGCAATATCAACACCGGTTTCGAGAGCCAGCGAAACCGAAATATTAACCGGAAATTCTGTCACTGTTGAAATTGTTACACAGTGGCCGATAGGGGCAATCCCATAGCCTTGCCCGTGCGGTTCCGGATCAATTACATTCTGTACGGCCTGAATCAGGCTTTCGCTTGCCGGCTTATTTTCCGGTGCGACAATCACGCATTGAACCGTCCCTCCCTCATCATTTGGAGTAGGGAATACCTTTACAGCTCCGACACCGGGTATTTTTAGAATTTGCTGCTCATAATCGGCAACATTCCCACCGAAAGGCTGCTCATTGATTTCTTTATAAAATCTCGTGCGCAGCTCATCATCAGACTCTTCCTCTTCGCCAGCAGTCAGTACTTCCGAAAGTGTAGCCGTACCAAGTCCCGCGATATTATCAATCGGCAGCAAGACACCAAAATAACTGTTACCGACAACGCCGGCCTGCTGGCACTGCAGCCGATATATGCCGGATGATATTTTATTAATTACGGTATATGCAATACTATCCGCACCGAATTTTGTTCCGATAGGCACGTCCATTGGGCCGCCGCTCTCGTCGGTAAAAGCTCCTTTTCTGATTGCATTTGTCGCGGCGTAACGGTTTACGCCATGTTCCGCGCAGCGGCGTGTTAAATCATCTCCGAGAGCGGTATCAGGCATTGTAGCGTCTTGAATGTTATCAGCGTAAAATTGCTGCTCGACAAGCTGTGCAGCCACTGGTGCTAAAGCGGTATAAATAATACTGCCCTCGCGTATATCAACCTGATTTTTTAAATTATCCGGTATATTGTTCAGCATTTCCTGCATAAAGTCATCAAAAGTTTTCATCAGGACTTTACCTCCGTTTGTGCAGCCCGGCTGCCGAATATAGTATCGATTGTAAAATAGATTATACCATTTTCAGCAGAAAAATCGCGGACATCCGTAATTCGCGTGTCCGTGCTGAGAGCATCTTTTATCATCCGTTTTGCTTCGCTGTAAGCATAATCAGAATCCTTTCCAACCAGAGTATTTAATTCACTGCCATATTGCCAAGAAAAAATAAGATGTTCATAGCGTTCGGTTTTCAGCGACATAAAAGCTGATTGTACAATTGAATCAATTCCGTCTATAAAACCGGAGATTCGATTGTTAGCCAAATCCAGTTTCCAAGTTTTAGATGGGAATTCAGAAGCTTCAACGTCCTTAACGTCAATTTGAGGAATCAATCATAACGCTCCTCTCCGCAGTATAAGCCTGAATGCGATCAAGTAAAATGTATTTTATACCGTCAATGCTGCCCGGTCGGCATAGCAGCAGCACACCATCTCCGGCTTTTAAGGCTGGGCGCAAAACCTTTCCGTTTGCCTTTAATCCAATGCAATTATCAGTGGCATATAAGTCGTTAGTATCGAGTTCCAATTTTTCGCTGACTTTAATTTTCAAGGGTGCCGTGGAAGATACTATACCTGTTAAAAAGCCGCCTCTGCCTGTATGGTCGAGAAATGCCCGGATGATTCGTTTGCATTGGTCAACAGTTACAAACATGTCAGTGCCTCCTTTAAACAAGTTTAAAATCCGCTTTTACGGTGTGAGAAATGTCTGTAAAAGTATGTATTGCCTTAGTACATAAGAGATATTTTCTTATTTTTGCACGAGGAACGTTTACATAAATCATATACCCGGCCCGAATGGTTTTATCGCCGAGGATTTCTACACTGGTCAATTTTTGTTGCACTTTATTCTTTAAGCTAAGTAAAGCGTCCGACTTGGCTTTTCCTTGTTC
>DHOG01000116.1 GCA_002410715.1 Ruminococcaceae bacterium UBA5396
AGCAGCTACCATTTCAAAGGTCTTGCCCGCGCCAACTTCGTGGGCAAGCAGAGTGTTTCCGCCGTATATGATGTGTGCAACAGCGTTGATCTGGTGTTCTCTGAGTTCAATTGCCGGATTCATACCCACAAAGCTGATATGAGAGCCGTCGTATTCACGGGGGCGGTTTGAATTGAATTTGTCATTATAAATACGCACAAGACGATTACGGCGTTCCGGGTCTTTCCATACCCAGTCACAAAACGCTGATTTTATCTGTTCCTGCTTGGCTTGCGCCAGCATGGTTTCCTTTTTGTTCAGGACAGGGGTCCGTCTGCCATCTGCTTCCTCAATATAGTCAAAAACACGGATGTCTTTTAGGTTCAATGTTTCTTCAATGATTTTGTATGCATTAGCTCGATCAGTTCCATAAGTGTTGTATGCTCTGATATTACTCCGGTCACTGCTTTTGCCTTCGATATTCCACGCAGCGGTGTAAGGCATAAAATGCACCTTGATGTTCCACTGCATATATCGAGGTGTTTCCAAAAGCTCGAAAACAAATTGCTGTACAATCTCCGGAGGTAGCCAAGTTGCACCCAATCTCACCGATATTTCCGATGCTGACAAGTCCTTTGGCTGCACTGCTTCAAGGGCTTTTACATTTATATCATACCGTCCGTCGGGGAAGGTTGCGGCCGCCGATTGGGCAAGCGCCAGTTTTTCACGCACATTGCCGGAAAGATACTCATCGGCGGTTACATACAGCTTGCTAGACTCAGTGGCGCTGCCGATGTTGAAAAAGATGACTCCCTCCAGCTCTTTTGCCAGAGTCTCTTCGCTCTTGCCTGTAAGTCCACTCATATAGGGTAAATCCACCCGCGCCCGTTCACCCAAGGATACAGCAAGGGCTTCAGAAGCGGTATCTACATGGGTTATCTCAATTTTGGGTCGTATAGTGCGTCTCTGAAACATATCGGCTTTGTGTAATAGATTGCCGTCCTCGTCTAGCACCTCAAGTGCGCCCAAAAGTGGGTAGCTGCTGTCTGAACCGAACACGGATACATTAGCACGGCTACTGATTAAACCGTATTTCTTCGTAAAGCTGTCGTAAAGGCGGTTTAGCTTTGCCTGCTCTGATTCAATATCATTGTTGGAATAGTCCTCTGTTTGGTATTCAATCAGGGTGCGGACGCAATCCCGAATGCCAATCATGCCTTTAATTCGGTTTTCAGCGGTGGCGGATATTTCCTGTGGTATCATGCGACTGTCCTCACGGAAATATATCCTGCCGTCTACCAGTGCATAGGAAAAGTTACGGACAGACGGGTCGGCGGGAATGGAGTTATCTTCTTCCTGTTCAGCTTCAACACGCTCATACTCTGTGATTTCAGCATGGATATTCTGAATGGCTTCATCCAACAAATCGGATAATTCAAGATCGGGATATGGCATACAGGTGGTGCTGTTCTCATTGCCATACATCCGTGTTCCACTCTCTCTGCCCATTGTACCAAGCATCATTTCAGGGTTACGGGCAAAATAAGCGTTGACGGTGATATATTCGTCGGGGTTTCCCGCATCCTCAATTTGATCAAGATGAAGCCATTCTGCCGAGGCTGAATCGGAAGCAAGGTCAATCTGTCGATCCCGCTTTTGCAGGAAGATAATATCGGTGGTAACCTGTGTTCCGGCATTGGCAAGAAAAGCATTGTTCGGTAAACGGATAGCACCCAAAAATTCAGCTCTCTGTGCGATATATTTCCGCACGGCAGGGTTTTGCTTATCCAGTGTCCAGCTTGAAGTGACAAAAGCAATGAGTCCACCCGGTCTGACTTTATCCAAAGTTTTTGCAAAAAAGTAATCATGGATGTGGAATTTATACTTGTCGAACTTTTTATCAATTACTCCATAACTTCCAAAAGGTACATTTCCAATTGCAAGGTCAAAAAAGCTGTCAGGAAGTGCTGTTTTCTCAAAGCCTTGTATGGCGATACTGTTCTTTTGATAAAGCTGCTGGGCAATCCGTCCGGTTATGGGGTCAATCTCAATTCCATAAACCTTGCTGTTCGCCATGCTGTCAGGCAAAAGCCCTTGAAAGTTTCCGACACCGCAACCGGGGTCGAGGATATTTCCTGTGTGGAATCCCATGTTTTCTATGGCTTGGTACATCGCCTTGATAACCACCGGGCTGGTGTAGTGGGCATTGAGTACAGTTGAGCGGGCAGCTTCGTATTCCTCGGATTGGAGTGCGTTTTTAAGTTCTAAATACTCATCAGCCCATGAGTTGTTCTTTTCATCAAAGGCTTGTGGGAGACTGCCCCAACCGACATAACGGGAAAGGATTTCCTGCTGCTGGGCATTGGCAAGAGTACCGCTCATCTCTAACTCGTGAAGTAGATAAATCGCATCCATATTGGCACGAAATTTTGCCTTTGCCCCGCCATGACCGAGGTCATCGTCCGTAATTTTGAAGTTGCGTCGCTCTGACATGGGTACATTGGGGAATGCATCAAAATAGTTGACACGGGTAGGCTTCTTTTTCTGCTCCCATGTAGGGATAATTGTGGTTTCATCCTGCGTTTGCTCCGATTGCTCCGTTTCATCTCGAATGGGCGTATACAGGCGAATAAACTCTAGGGATTCGCTCCGGAAGATGGGGAATCCTAAGCCATTTTGAAAAGTAATATCCCGTAAGCTGACTTTGTTCAATTCTTCATTCACGGAATCTACAACGAACAGTCGCCCTTGAATTTCATAGCAATCACCAATTCGAGGAATATATGGATCAGGTTTTTCCAGACGCCCTGAGTCTGATTCCTGTTCTAAGCTTTCATCATGTTCTAAAAGTTCATCTTCAATTAAGTCGGTTTCAATCTTCAAATGATCATTCATAGGGTTTTCACGGATTTTAAGGTCAAACTCTTCACGAGAAAATTCGGCATTGATAATGGGACACCTTGTGTCAAATAGTTTTACTACCGTATCATCGAAAGACAACACTTCATACTCATGGGAGCCGATATATACACTGTCACCCAAATGGTACTCATACCGATATTCTTTTGTGTCGGCAGGAGTCGGCTCTTGATTCAGAATCTCACGAGCAGCAATACGCTCAGCGGCTTCTCGCTGTTTCTCCTCCTGTTGTTCCAGCCATGTGGGGTAAAAGGATGATTCGCGGGGGTTCAGGTAACGATCAGCAGAAATAAGTTTACCGATTCGTTTGGCTGCTTGTGCCCAGTTTAGAAAAGTAGTGGCTTTCTGCTTATTTTCAGTGCCAAAGGTAATAGTAATGCCTTTAGAATCATAATCTTTGGCAATTCCAATTCCATATGCCGGGTGCGAGCCTCCGGTTCCGTACTCCTTTTTCAGAAAATCCGCATTTTCCTTGGTTGAAAGACTTTTTGCAAACTGCTCATAAATACGGAATTTACCGTCTTGTACACCACTGCCTTGGCTTAATGCTTCGTCGATCGTTTCTTGCGGCATAGAAAAAGCGGAAGGTGTTTCGGCTGTTGCCGTTCCTTTCGCTTCTACTAACCTTTTTATTTGTTCTTCGGGGCTGGGGAACAGATTTAGCTGTATAT
The DNA here is from genome assembly GCA_002410715.1 of Ruminococcaceae bacterium UBA5396. Lineage (GTDB taxonomy): Bacteria > Bacillota > Clostridia > Oscillospirales > Acutalibacteraceae > Avimonas. The sequence continues at coordinate 3,570 of DHOG01000116.1, forward strand.
CAGGTCGTTCAGAATTGTCTCTTCCACTCGGTTGCGGATACCCGTCATTTTGGCGATCCATGTCATCGGGTCGGATGCCTTCATCTGTTCCGTCACGCCCTCCGCTTTCGCCATCTGTGTTGATTGCCGTTCCAACCGTTCCATCGCTGTTTGTTCCACTTCTATCAGATGTGGGTTCAGCCCACCGTTCATCAGCAGACGAGAAAACAGTCCCTTGCGGTGGTTCCGGAGATAATGGCGGCGCATCAACGCGTATCTGCCAAGCTCCGCCTCCGGTTCGTCCGGCAGGGATAGGTCGGGTATCTTGTATCCATTCACTTCGCTGTAAGTCAAAGTTTTCATAAACGAAACTCCTCTCTGTATTTGTTACACCTTTATTATCTATATTTCTTTCGGGATTTGCAAAGGTGCCAATTCTATTTGTTTCGGCTTTTTGCAGATTGAGGACAGTGGAGGCAATTTCTCGGATTCCCATTTCAGCAATTGCAGAAGTGGCCGTTCCCAAAATGGTCATGGTGTCGGGGGTATTGAAATTGCGGATTGGTTGAAAGTCATCCGCCTCAAAATAATCTGTTGGATTAATGCCGCACCGTGCCATCAGCATGAACGAAACACTATATACAAGCGAATTGCGGTAAAGGACCTCAACATTCAACTCATCCAGTTCCTCTAAAAAACTGTTATCTCGGCAATCCAAAAGATCGTTCAGATAATCAGTTATATTATCAGATACAGCATTGTTTGCCGCTGCAATAATAGCACCGGATAACGTATCTTTTTCCGCAAGCTCACCAAAGGTGGATTCCAATGTTTCAATAACATCTGTCTCATATTCCGGTTTCATTTCCCACAGAGGAACCGAGCGTGAGCGACTGCTTGCATGGGTGTCGGATACATCAAAATAGTATTTAATTCGACGCTTGCCGGGATAATCACGGTCAATCACCGCAATGCCCATAGCGCCTTTATTGACCCACCGCCCAAAATGATTATTCCATTTTTCAAGCTCCAGTACGGCAGTAGCCTTCGGTCTCTGTGCGTGAACAAGAACCTGTTCATCAAACGCCAATTTATAGTTTCGGCTTGCCGAATATAAAAAGCGCTGCCATTCGACAGCGCTTCGGGTAATCTGCTTTATACTATGGTCGTACATGGCAGTAATAAGCTGTAATTTTGTCGCCAATGGTGTGGTACCTCCTTATATTTTTCAGTGGGAACTAAAGGACATTTCGTAGCGTTCATCGTGCATTATCGCGATCTTGCCGCTGCTTATATACTTCGGTATGGTCATAGGATGTTCCGGTGCGTTCCGCATCAGCACGACGGAAGCAATCTGTCCATGCGTCCGAACGGTTAGACCAATAATGCCCCCAGTCATATCCGGGACTATTTTTGCTTCCTTGCCATGTTACCCACGGCTGGACTGCGTCTGGATTATGTGCCAATACGAATACTTTATTACCGACAGGCATACGGTCAATAATCGTATACCCGTGAACGATCTCCGGCTCCGGGCAGGGTTCATAAATATTTCCGTTTTTCTCCATACGTTCGGCAAACTCACAGATATGATACACGCTGTTCCCAACATCAACATGGCACTCACCATGGAATTTACATTTTCGCACCAACTGTTCGCCGTTATTAAGTGTAATGGTAATGTATCCGCCGTCAGGGATACGGAAAAGCTCTTTATAATCGCTGTTTATAAAACGAATGTCCTTGCCTTCGGGGTTATAAATATTTTTCTTCATCTCATATCGTTCCTCTCTTTTTGGATCTCTTTTTGAATGGCTCCGTTCAGCTTTGCTTCAAGGTCTGCCATGTTATCACGGCGCAGTTCAAAAATTCGGTTTGGCATTTCTCGGTTTGCTTCGGTAGCACGCTCTTTTTCTTTTCTCACAAGGTCTGCGATCCAAAAACATTCTTGCTTGGTTACAAGTATAAAAGCTTGCCGGAGATGGAAGTTTCCAATTCTCCGACAAGCTGAAATTTCGTGTATTTATTCATACCTAAAATCCTTCCTTCATTGTGTTGTAATGTAAAGACGAAACCCGTCCGCAAATTGTATTGCGAACGGGTTCATCTCGTTATAAGCTATGCTCACTTATTTTCGTCCCACATACCAATCGTCATAGGCAGAGCCACTGATATGAATGGTGTTTGTGATTGATTCGGAAGATATCATGCCTGCGGGTGTCCAACAATCGGATTTTGTAATCTTGACCGTATAGTTTCCATCCGGGTACCAAAGCGGTGTAAAATGCACTTTTCCATAGCTTCTATTGCTTGGGAAGTACCAAGAGGAACCGATTCTATCCAGTGCACGACATTTACCGCTTGCATAGACATAATTGTATTCGGGGAATAAGGCACAACCGTACTGCGCGCCAGTGTATGAGTTGGAAGATGGCAGTAGATAACCGGATACGGAAGTCAGAGCATTATAGGCTTGCAAGGATATTCCATATCCGGACTTCATCGTCCATGTGCTGCCATTCTGTGTTGCTGTTGTTCCCGTTGCCGGAGTTATCGCGTTTGTTCCACCGGAATATACACCGATGCCATAGAAGTAGCGGACAAAACTACTGCCGTTATAGGTGTATTCCCACCATGTTGCATATCCTATTCGGCTGCTCGGTGCAGAGGGGATGGAAAATCCGCTTGGTGCGTTCGGCTCAAACTGTGTGTCTGGTGTTTCGTAATAATAATATGGCATGGTTGCATATGACCTAGAAACAAGGTTGTAGTAAGCTCCATTCTGAAGCACATCGGCCATGATGATCACATTCCCGAAATTTAGTCCCGTAGGAACATTCCATTTGAAATAAATAAGATTCATATCGTTGCCGGGTACAACTACCTGCGTTTTGGTTGTGGTGGTAATCAATGTGCCATTTGCTCTGTATACTCTAAAACGAACGGTTATATTATTGGTGGGGGTATACGAATCGTGGTATCCGTTTGTCAGCCAAAAACTTGTAACAACGCTTGTAGCTTCACGATAGGTTGCGTTTGGTGAAATCGGGGTAAGCCCAAGTGGATGATTCACTTTGCAATTAAGAGTAAGACTGTTGTTTGACCCGTTTGTTTCATATGAGGTATGGTAAATTCCCAATCCCTCAAGGTAAACGCCGCCCCAAATGGAGATGCTACGCTGGTTCGGCACTTCAAAGGAATAGCCGTTCACATTAATCGTGCTATATGCGGGAATTGCATATATACCTGGAATCTGTGTGCGGTCATTTTTGTAGCCATTGATATAGACGGTACAGGAGGTATTGTTGCGATAAGTGTATTGTACCGTTACATTCTGCCCCGCTTCAAGATTTTGTGGGTCAAAGTAATATCCATTTTCGCCAATCAGTCGGATTTGTGTCAGTTCGACATCGGCTTTAATAATGGGGATATCAATCCATGTGCTTTCATAAGTCCGCCCTGAATCGGAATACCATGCGGAAGTTAAATCAATCGGGATGCGATTGCTTCCGTTGGTATTGGCTGAATTGTCAGGAACACGGTAAGGATAAAGGGTGCTATATCTGTTATATGTGTTGCTTTGATTGATGCCAACTCCCGTTGCAGTCATATCAGATGATCCATACGACCTTTGCCATGAACCATTTATCCATGCATATAGGTTTCCTGTAAAGTTGTTATAGGAAATCCATGAATTGTTAGAAGTGAAGGTATAATACGGATAAACTCGTTGCCCTGCATAAACCACACCGCCGGAGCTGCCGGTGCCTTTATAAGCGGCAGTATCTCCCGTGATACTGTACATTGTGACCTGATAGCGGTTGATTTTCGGACGGATGGGAATATAGAAAGTCTTTTCCGTACCCCATTTGAGGACATTTCCGCTGCTGTCTATCCAGTCTGCCCTTGCTTTCACGGTATAAGAGCTTCGTCCGGAATCAACAGTTGTCGGTGAGAGTGCCACATCATACCATGTGTTTGAATTAGACCAGACATTTCGCGAAGTTGAGCCGCCCCCAACAACCCATACCGTCTGCCGAACATAACAGTTTTCACTTTCGGCGGGGAAATGCAGGGCAAACCAGACTCTATCTCCCATAACCGGATATCCATTGCCATAAGTGTAATTAGTAAATGCGCTGCCGTTGCTAATACCGTAATGATTGCTGTTGCGGCTGCCTGCGTTGCCCGGCCATGCTTCACAGATTCTTACATTGAGTGAAGGAGAGAAATCCGGTTTTGTTTCGGTGTATGCGATTCCAACTCCATATCCCTTATTGATAATGTCATAAAAGGTGGCTCTGGAACTTGATCCTACAGCACTTGCGTTTGTCCATAAACTTTGCCCGTTGGTTGTATACAAGGAGTTGGGATAATGGCGGTTGGTGTAGGATGAAATAAAGCCCCATGATTCGCTTGTTGAACTGGAACCGCCATTGCTGTTTACACCGAGAATATAT
>DHOG01000209.1:0-728 GCA_002410715.1 Ruminococcaceae bacterium UBA5396
GTGCGGGCTTGCCATTAAAATATCGCAGATTGACAACGAAAAATACATATTCAACACTTCCATCATTGTTGTGCTTGCGCTGGGAATCGGCAGCATTCTTTTAGGCATTGGTCTTATGATAATGATGATACGGCAGGTGATGCCGCCGCTGCGTAAACTCACGGCTGCCGCACAAGAAATAGCTGCTGGTGATGTGGATATTCTCTTAGACCTTAACTCTAAAGATGAGTTTGGTGATTTGGCGAACGCTTTTCGTGAGATGGTAACTTCATTTCAGGCGCAGGCGCAAACGCTTGATACATTAGCAGACGGCAACTACGCGATTACAATGCAGGCGGCTTCGGACAAAGATGTAGTGGGTAAGGCTATTGTACGTATGCTGGATAACAACAACAAAATGGTAAGCGAGATTCGCACTGCGGCCAGCCAGGTAGCACAAGGCAGTACGCAAATTGCTTCAGGCGCGCAGATGCTGGCATCAGGGAGCACCGAGCAGGCGGCAACAGTGCAACAACTCAGCGCATCTGTTAGCCAGGTGCAGGGGCAAGCGCAGGCCAACACCGGGCTTGCAAACCAGACTATGGAGGATACCAATGAGGCCGGGCGCTTGATGGAAGAAAGTCTGGAGTACATGAACCAGATGACAGAGGCTATGAGAAGCATTGAAGCGAGCAGCCAGGAGATTGCGAAAGTCATCAAGGTTTTTGACGACATTGCCTTCCAAACCA
>DHOG01000209.1:870-2144 GCA_002410715.1 Ruminococcaceae bacterium UBA5396
TGCCTTCCAAACCAACATTTTAGCGCTTAATGCCGCAGTAGAGGCTGCACGGGCGGGGCAACACGGCCAGGGGTTTGCTGTTGTGGCAGACGAAGTACGTAATTTGGCGGCCAAAAGCGCCGAGGCTGCCAAGGAGACATCTGCTCTGATTCAAACCAGCGTAGAGAATGTAACAAAGGGAGTAGATATCGCAACCAGGACAGGTGATAGTTTACATAAGGTAGGTGAGATCGCCGGCAAGAACGCCGAAAGCATGGGCGAAATGAGCGAGGCGTCTTCGCAGCAGTCGGCTGCTATAGATGAAGTAACCAAAGGTATTACTCAAATTTTCGATGTGGTGCAAGCCAATAGTGCTACCGCCGAGCAGAGCGCAGCCTCAGTCCAGGAACTAAGTGCCCAGAGCGAACTATTGTCAAAGGTTGTGTCCCGCTTTACACTACGCGACCAACAGAAGTAGATAACAACATAGAATTATGTTTTATTGATTTGTTATCTTCCAATAGATGGGTTTACCCCTAGTTTATGAATCCATCTTCATCCTTAAAGGATAACTAGGTAGAAATATTCAATACGCGAACAGACGATATGAGCGAGTAAGTTTTAACAACTGACTCGCTCTTTTTTTGGCAATATAGCATTTTACGGGGTAATCTAAGGAACCACTGATTAATAGAGTGCCAGCGTTTTTCTTTTGATATCTCACTTTAAAAAGCAGTATCTTTTGGTTTTTCAAAACCGGCTGTTGTAAAGCGTAATCAGCTGCAATATAGGGCATTTATGTGCCCGCTATACACACCATTTCCCTTTTTTTTAGATACCTATCCCGCGAATATATCACGCGGGCGTCCTGACCATATATACATGAGCAGATTCGCGCTGGCGAACAGTACATGCAGACGGTTCATGTTTTTCTCTATCCCTCGGTAGACAGCTTTACGATATCCAAAAATTCCTTTTACAATTCTGAATGGATGCTCCACTTTACAGCGAGCAGCAGATTTTTGTTTCTCTATTTTTCGTTCCCACTCTTTTCCAACGCCTTCCGACATATGGTATACCTTTCCCGGTCGACGGTTGATGCGGTAATCAATATTTTTCAGCGAAGCACTCTCGCTAATCTCTTCTCGTTTTTCTATTCCAAGATATGCCGAATCTCCATATGCCACCTCATCATCCGGGCGCAGTAATTGATGGGCTACTGTGATGTCATGCACGTTTGCAGCCGTACCTTCTACTGTATGCGCATAGCCGCTGCCTACATCAACGCCTGCATG
>DHOG01000209.1:2281-3488 GCA_002410715.1 Ruminococcaceae bacterium UBA5396
CCTGCATGGCACTTCATCCCGAACCGCCATTCATTGCCTTTTTTCGTTTGATGCATTTCAGGGTCGCGTTTCTTTTCTGCGTTCTTCGTCGAACTGGGAGCATCGATGATGGTTGCATCTACTATGCTTCCCCCGCGCATCATAGCACCTTCCCGTTCCAACACATAATTGATTGCATTGAACAATTTCTTCCCTATACCGTTTGACTCCATCACATGCCGAAATTTGCACAACGTCGTCGCGTCCGGGGCCTGCTTTTCCATAAAATCTACACCCACAAACTTGCGCATTGCGTAGCTGTCATAGATTGAATCCTCTGTCATTTCATCCGACAGATGAAACCAGCATTGCAGCAAATACATCCGAAGCATCGTTTCGATTCCGCGCGGCGGCCGGCCACGCTCTCCTTTGGGATAGTGTGGCCGAATATACTCCACCCATTCTTCCCATGGTATGATTTATTTCATCACGTTTAGGAACTCTTCCCGCTTAGTGATGCGTTTCCGATTTCCGTATTCAATATCACTGAAATTTTGCTGAGTCATCCTTGCCTCCACACGCATTTGGCTTTTCTTTATTTTATCATCAATATTTACGTGGTGGAACAGCTATTTAATCAGCGCTTCCCTAATCATCAACTTCTTCTTTGTCTTAATCTTGCCATCCTGCAAAATGTCGCAGAGAAAGCTCGAAATGTACACACATGAGATTGGTACCTAAACCATTTATGCGTTAAATTTACTCTTTGCTATCTAGCCAGTAACATTGTAGCAATCCTATTTTTCAACAATCTTCTTCGTAATATTTTTTGAAACCATTTTCCAATATGAGGCTTGAATCAGCCTATCGAAATCGCGCCAACAGGACAGTTGTCTGCCGCTTCTCTAGCACTCGATTCATTGTTTGCATCAGGCTGAGCGATTACAGATGAAAAGCCCTCATCGTCCAATTGAAATACATCTGGGCATATGCTTACACATGACCCACATCCTATACAAATATCCCGATCCACTGCTACTTTCATGGAATCTCCTTTCTTTAATCAAGTTTTTTATAAAAAGTGATTATTGCAATGCATCAAGCTTTTTTGCTTCATCCATAAAGGGAGTTCTCTCAATATCTCCTGGCATACTCGCACCGATGGCAAGCACCATGCCTTCGTTTGTCCACAAGAGGCTATTTACAAGTGGGCTGCCCCCAATCTTTG
>DHOG01000064.1 GCA_002410715.1 Ruminococcaceae bacterium UBA5396
TGTTCATTTGGAGTGGGCACCATTGTTACTGCTATGGTGGGCTTTCCATCCACCGACTATGCCGCCCATACAATAATCAATCACCTTGAGGACTACGGATCTACCAGATTTGAGCTGGGGTATGCTTCTGCTATAGCCACCATATTGTTTTTGATTATGGTGCTGAGTAATATCGTTATTAGGCGGATGATATCAAAGGTGGGTACTTAATTATGAAAATGACAATAAAGACCCGCCGGTTAAATCGTTCGCTGGGCGGTGATATAAGTATTAATATCCTCCTGATAATATTTGGGTTGTTTATGGCTTTACCAATGATCTATTCTATATCCTCTTCATTGAAGCCTCTGGATGAGCTATGGGTTTATCCTCCACGGTTTATAGTAAATAACCCTACAGGGAAAAACTACGCGGATTTGTTCAGTATTCTTTCAACTTCCAGAATTCCTTTCACCAAATATGTGTTCAATACCGTTTTTGTTTCGGTAACCGGCACATTCGGCCATGTTCTTCTTTCATCTATGTGTGCCTACGCACTCTGCAAGCATAAATTCCACGGACAAAAGCTAATATTCAACGTAGTTGTTTTATCTTTGATGTTTAGCACTGCGGTTACCACCATTCCAAATTTCATTATCATGGCAAAATTGAAATGGATTGACACGCTGGCCGCTTTAATTGTTCCGTCGTTTGGAGCTCCGCTTGGTCTATACCTGATGAAACAGTTCATGGAACAAATAGTTCCGGACTCGGTACTTGAGGCCGCCCGTATCGATGGAGCCGGTGAATTTCATGTCTTCTTTCGGATTGTAATGCCTATGGTTAAGCCTGCATGGCTGACTCTGATTATATTTTCCTTTCAAGGGCTTTGGAATATTGGAACGACAACATATATTTATCGCGAAGATTTAAAAACACTCAATTACGCGATGTCTCAAATTCTGGCTGGTGGAGTTGCCCGTGTTGGTGCCTCTGCCGCTGCCTCGGTTATGATGATGATAGTTCCGGTATTGCTGTTCGTTTTCACACAATCCAACATTGTGGAAACTCTGGCGACTTCAGGCATGAAGGATTAATCAAGTTTTTATACAATTCTGCTGGAACGGAGGGTTTAAATGAAGAGGTTTGTATCGTTTCTTCTTCTGGCGTTGTTGCTGTCCACAGCCTTGACAGTTGCCGCTAATCAAAATGTTGCCTATTCCACTTATACATATACCTATGAAGGTGACCCTATTAAATCACCGCACGCATATGTCCCGGGGGAGATACTCTCCACAGCAAATAATGAAAAGGGGGCTATGCTCGAGCCTGAGGATTTGTTTGTTGATACAAATGGAAATATATATGTAGCCGATACAGGTAACAATCGAATCTTAATATTTAACCACAATCATCAGCTTTCTAATACTATTGATTCTTTTGAATTTGAAGGTAAACAAGAAACTTTTTTAAAACCGGGCGGAGTTTTTATAACAACAACCGGTGATATCTATGTTGCAGATACGAATAACAAACGCATAGTCGAGTTTTCTTCCGATTTGAAATGCAAGCGAATTATCGCGGCTCCCAAGTCAACGCTGTTACCATCTGATTTTTCATTTATTCCTTCAAAAATTGTTTTAGATAAAGCAGGACGCATATATGTAGTATCTAAAGGGAATATCTACGGAATTATTGCATTAGGTAATGATGGCTCTTTTGAAACATTTATTGGAGCACAAAAGGTTATTCCCAATATAAGCGAACGTTTCTGGCGTATGTTCATGACCAAGGCGCAGATACAGAGAACAGAAAATATTGTCCCATCTAATTACAACAATATTTCGATTGATGAATTGGGTTTTCTTTATGTTACTTCTGCTAGCTCAGATATCCATGCAGTTATTCAGTCTATAATGTCCCGTAGCACCGACAATAGATATTCACCTGTTAAAAAATTAAACCCAAAGGGCGAGGATGTATTACTGCGTACCGGTTTCTTTCCGCCGGCCGGTGATGTAAAAATACAAATAGCACCCCGCGGAGCCCTGGCGGCAGCAGAAGTCAACTATGGTCCCTCGTTCATTAGCGATGTATCGGTTGGAGAAAATGGTGTATACAGCCTTATGGACCAGAAGCGTGGTAAGATTTTTACTTATGACGTTGACGGGAATCTTCTTTATGCATTTGGCGGAACTGGTTACCAGCCCGGTTTGTTCCGTAAGCTAACTTCCATCGCCTACGGTGAGAATCATTTGTATGCGTTGGATAGCGTCAGCGGCACCATCACTACATTCGATATTACCTCCTATGGCTCTCTGGTTCAGGAGGCAATTAAATTGACTGAAGAACGCAAATATGAAAGTGTTATAAGTGTTTTCGAAGATATATTAAGGGAAAATAACAGCTTTGACCTTGCCAATATCGGGATAGGTAACGCAATGATGCGGCAGGAAAAATACTCAGATGCAATGAAATATTATAAAAGCGCAAACGATCTCAAAAACTACTCCAAGGCATTCGGACTGAACCGAAAAGACATCATGGGCAATTATATTATGTTGATTCCCGTTGTTGCGGCCTTACTGGCGTTTGCAATATCACAATTTTTTAAATATGTTAAAAATTTTAACGCCGCGGTCACACACAGCCCAATCAAAGTGCGAACGGTAAAGCAGGAATTTCTTTATGAATTTCATGTGTTATTTCATCCATTTGATGGTTTTTGGGATTTGAAGCGGGAAAACCGTGGAGGTTTTCGGGGTGCGACCATTATACAGGTTATCGCTGTTTCATCACTACTGTTCCAGCAAATGAGTACCGGTTACGTCGCTACCGGAAAATTAACAAACACATTTAATCCTGTGCTGGGAATTATCACATTCATGGGAATACTGGTGCTGTGGTGTACTGCCAACTGGTGCCTAACCAGCCTTATGTCTGGAGAAGGCAGCTATAAGGATATTTATATCGCTACCTGTTATAGCCTCATGCCGATAGCATTGTTTACCATTCCGGCCACCATACTCAGTAATTTCGTAACACAGCAGGAATTGATGTTTGTAAGCTTTTTAACAACAATCGGTTTTATCTGGACAGGTTTGCTGTTGTTCTCAGCTGTTATGACCATTCACGGTTATTCACTTGGCAAAAATGTGTTAACCATTATCTTTACACTTGTAGGAATGGTTTTGATTGCTTTCGTATTGCTACTCTTTGTAAACCTTATTGGCCGTATGGGGAGTTTCATAGAAAATGTATATAACGAAATAACCTTCCGAATGTAAATCACCTAACTCCCAAGTTGTTCTGACAAATTGCAGTGTTTTCCGTTTGGAGGCACAGAAAGGCAAGGGTTGTCCATGAATCTGAAAAGAGGATTACCGCTATTATTGTGTTTCGGTATCACGCTTAGTGCGTTATCAGTTATTGCTGAAGAGAATAATGAACAGGTGGTCTCAGCTGAAACAACGTCACCCTCTGCTACGGTTAGCTCGATTGGAGCTTATACTTCCGAGCAAGACAGGCTGAGTAAAATGAATATGGTAGCCAAATCATCTGGTACAACTTTGTATTTTGACCCTACAACCTGCGATATTGCAGTTTCAGATGAATACGGTGTTAACTTTTCTACACCGTATGATTTGGCACAGGATGCGCAGTCTTCTGATGATTATAAGCAGCGAATAGCATCTCAACTGCGTATTGAATACATAAACTCGAAAAAGTCAACCGGTGAGGTTCTTAGTTTTAAGGATTGTGTTTCGCTGGGGCAATTTACAACCCAAAGTATTAAAAATGGCATTCAGGTGAATATGGCTTTTGGGCGTAAAGAGCAACGGTTATTACTTCCGCTGGCCCTTCCAGCAGACAGCTTCGAGAATATAATACTTGCAAGTCTCCAAGGAAGAGCTGCAAGTCGTCTGAAGGCATTTTATAAGAAATATGATGTTTCTTCCACATCTGAAGCCCAGATTAGCGCCATAAAGGAGAGGTTTCCAGCTGTAATAGAAACACCTTTATATATTCTAAAGAGTGTTACTGATACAGAGAAAAAGGAGATTGAAGAGTATATACGCTCAACTCCCTATTCGTTTGATCAGCTTGCAACAGATTTGAAAAAATCGGGAGCAAAAGAGGATGAGGTCGACACCCCTTACTTCGAAATTTCGATTCAATATCAATTAGATAAAGGTGATCTACTTGTTAGTATCCCTTCCAAGTCTATTAATTATGACAGTACAAAGTACCAGTTAACAAAGATTTCTGTTCTAGGGAATTTAATGAGTGCACCGGTGAAAAATGATGGATATATTTTTGTTCCGGATGGCTCGGGCGCAATTATGAATTTCAACAGAAACAAACAAAAATCCGGCAGTAAGCAAAGCCTACCTGTTTTCGGGTATGACCGTTCGTTGACTTACATAGCGGGATATGAATTTAATTGCCGTGTAAGGATACCGGTTTTTGGTATTAAAAATGAATCACGTGCGTTGTTGGCAATTTTGGAACAGGGAGCTGCATTGGCAACCATAAGTGTATCCTCCGGAGGTGTTTCCAGCGGTTATGCTTACGCAGAGACAACCTTTTCTTATCAGGATTCCGACTCTTTTACATTCAAGGATATCGGAAAGCAGTATACATGGTCGTTAGCAGATAAAAATGCCTATAATAAAGATTTTCAGATACGCTACAAGATCTTAAATGGAGAATCCGCTAATTATTCCGGCATGGCAGCCTCATATCGAAACCATCTGATACAGACAGACTCACTTGCCGCCACCTCGGACGCTGCTTCAGATCTACCTTTTTATCTGGGTTTGTATGGAACGGTGAAGCATCAGGAACAGTTTCTTTTCTTTATGGTGAACCGTAATATTCCGCTCACCACATTTGATAACGCACTAACCATTGCTGACGACCTAAATAAGCGGGGACTTTCACAGATAAACCTAAGATATTTGGGCTGGGCAAATGGCGGGATTGACCATACCGCATTTAACAAAGCAAGCGTCGAATCCGTTTTGGGAGGAAGCTCCGGATTAAAGGATTTGCAGGCAGATTTAAAAGAACGTCAGGTGCAGCTTTTTATGGACGCTGACATGGCGTATGTATCCAGGGATGGTTGGTTTGATGGCTTTTCTCCTTCTGGACATGCAGGTCGAATGCTGGATAAAACATTTGCCGGTTACAACGAGATTGATATCTCGTCCGGTCTTATGGATTCATCACGATTTAAATATGCTGTTCGACCATCCGTTATGTCGTCATTTTTCCGACGATTCCAGAAGTACTATCAAAAACTAAAGCTGGAGGGTTTGTCGCTTGGCTCACTTGGCAGCAATCTCAACGCTGACAAGAGCACTAAAAAAGGTGCAAACAGGGATACTGCACAGGATTATACCACACAAATATTGGAGAAGGCTGATAAAGATTACAGTGTAATGACCGAAGGTGGTAATAGTTATGTTTACTCATATGCCGACCATATCATAGATCTGGCCTCGTCCTCAAGCGGGTATCCTGACGCAGATTATTCTATTCCATTTTTGCAGATGGTTTTACACGGCAGCATACCATACAGCTCTGCTGCTATTAATCTTTCCGGAAATCCACGTGTTGAGCTACTGAAGGCCGTCGAAAATGGAGCTGCTCCGTATTTCGAAGTGGTATATCAAAACAGTGACAAGCTTAAAACATCAACGCAGCGTGATTTGTATTCCGTAGACTATGGTATTTGGGCAGACACTATGGTTGACTATTATAAACAAGCAAATGGCGTGTTAAAGGGATTGGGTAATGACACCATCGTAGAACACGAATACCCACAAAAGAATCTGGCGGTTGTCACATACTCATCAGGGATTAAAATCGCGGTTAACTACAATGATATAAATGTGTCCGTCGAAGGAATATCAGTTCCTGCTCAAAGTTTCCTGAGAATCTCATAGAAAGGGGAGCGCTATATGGCAAAGTCGGCAAAACGACCCATGTCTCTGGAGAAAAAGAACGGCTTATATGGATGGTTTTTTATTGCTCCTTTTGTTTTGGGAATGGTTTTTATATACTCTTCGATTGTGACAGAGTCCTTTCTTTTCAGCTTCAATAAGATTGAAACCGGTTTGGAAGGTTACACAACAAGTTGCGTTGGGCTGGAAAGCTTTAAATATGCGCTTTTTGTACATCCGACATTTGTAAAAGAAGCGTTATTATCGGTTGGCAACCTAATGATACAGGTTCCTGTAACTATTTTCTTTAGTTTGTTTATTGCAGTAATACTAAACCAAAAAATGCACGGACGCGCCATTTTTCAAGCCATGTTTTTCCTTCCGGTTATCCTGGCGACAGGTATTGTTGTAAAGGCTGATATGAACAATATTATGATGGCAAGTATGGAATCAATGGCCGGTATTGAAACTGGTGCGGCCTCAACATCAAGTGGGTTTAACACTCAAAACATACAGTCATTGCTGGAAAGCATGTATATCGATTCAAATATTGTTACTTATGTAATGGGATTAGTCAATAACATCTACAATGTTGTGAATTATTCAGGTGTACAAATTATCCTTTTTCTCGCCGGATTGCAGGGGATATCACCAGCTATATATGAATCTGCACAGATAGAGGGTGCAACAGGTTGGGAAACCTTCTGGAAAATTACAGTTCCCATGATTAGCCCCATCGTATTTGTAAATATTATCTACTCGGTTGTGGATATGTTTACACGATCGGATAACGTTATTATGGCTCTAATCTCTGATGTAGCTTTCAATAAAATGAATTACAGCGCATCATCAGCAATGGCTTGGATTTATTTTGCTGCCTTATCTATTGTGCTCGGGGTTGTAGCAATAATATGTTATAGATTCGTGTTTTATCAAGAACGGGATTGATTGAAGTGAGGAGGTGTCAGCAATGAATAAAATCGATCTCGGAATTAAGAAAAACACATATAAAATCTTACATTTAGACCTGCTTAATAATCTTAAAAAGCTTATTTGGCCAATCTTCAGATTTATATTACTACTTGGCTTGTCATTCGTAATTATATATCCCTTCTTAGCGAAAATATCCGCTATGTTTATGAGCCTAGATGATCTAATGAACCCAACGGTTTGGATTGTACCCCAATCTCCGACCTTTGATAACATTTCGCGAGTTTTGGAGTACGGCAAATACTGGAGCGCACTCGGAAACACATTATTGATTTCTTTGGTTTGTGCCGTTCTGCAAACCTTCTCATGTTCAATGGTTGGCTATGGATTTGCCAAGTTTAAATTTAGGGGCAGAGGATTGTTTTTCGCCCTCGCAATCTTAACCATAATTATTCCGCCACAAACGATTTACATTTCTCTTTATATGAAGTTCAGATATTTTGATATTTTTGGTTTGCTTGGCATGCTGGGAATAGGACCTGCCAAGATGGTTGAAAGTGTAACTCCTATGGCCATCCTTTCAGGAACAGCGTTGGGATTAAAGAATGGGTTGTACATTTTTGTCATGCGTCAATTTTTCAGGGGAGTACCTAAGGAACTAAACGAAGCCGCCTGGGTGGATGGCTGTGGCCCGATTCGTTCGTATTTCCAGATTATGATTAAGCTGGCTGTCCCCATGATGGTTTCGATATTTATGCTGTCTTTTGCATGGCAGTGGACGGACACCTTTTATTCGGAGCTGTTCTATCGACAGATGCTGGTGTTGCCAAGCATACTTAGCAAAGTCACCATGATTGCAAGTGAGGCTATTACTAAGGATTCTATGATTTCCAACGTAATGATTAACACAGGCGTTATCATGATAATAGCTCCACTCATTGTTTTTTATCTGTTCTCGCAGCGACTTCTAATTCAGGGAATTGAGCGCAGTGGCATTGTTGGATAACTGGTATTTATAATACTTCACACCGATGTGAAGCAGAAATAAATTAATAATTAGGAGGAAATACCATGAAAAAAAGACTGTTTTGTATGTTCTTGACTGCATTTATGTGTGTTGGCCTATTCTCTGCCTGTAAACCAGGCAAAAAAACTTCATCCGAAACCAGCACCAATTCCTGTGTTCCAGCTTTTGATGATGGCGTCCCGGACATGGATCTTAAAGGGTATGAATTTGTCATCGGAGAGGCATGGGGAGAAAAGCTTACTTTGGAACCCGGTTCTTCCGACTTGGTAGATGCGATTTTGGAACGCAATAAAAAAATTGAAGAAAGATTCAAATGCAAAATTTCGTATGAATACTACGATCCGGTCAGCTTTTACGATACTGTATACCCAATACTGATGTCCGGCGAGAAATTTGCTGATGTCATTACTCCCACCCTCTTCAGCTACGGTAAATTCGTTAACGGAGATTACCTGTATGATTTGAACACATTGCCTCATCTTAAACTGGATGAACCATATTGGTTTGATTTATACAACGAAGCATCAGTTACCACGGATGGACGTCGTTTGGGTGCTTCCAATTTTATGGCCAACCCGTATAAACGCTGTTTCGGTGTGTTTTTCAACAAGCGATTAGTCCAGGAGCTGAAGCTTGATAATCCTTATGATTTGCTCGCTAGCGGAAAATGGAACTGGGAAAATTTCCATCGGCTAATTAATCAGAGTATGAAGGATGTTAATAATGACGCCGTTTTTGATGACAATGATATTTACTCTGTTACCGGCGGTCTGGACGGCGGTATTCAGGCTCTATTCATCAGTGCCGGACAAAAGATGTTTGAAGTTGATGATACTGGTCGCGTGAGCTATGCCATGACAAAGCCGGAAGTATTGCCTACTCTCACATCGTTAAAAAACATGTTTGCAGCGCCGGGCTCATACTATGCCGGCAGTTGGGACCCTGCAAGATGCACCCAGCAGTTTGTTGATGGTAAAACCACCTTCTATTTGAATTTAGCTACAAGAGACACATCCCTGCGTGATATGAAAGATGATTTTGGCCTGGTTCCCCTACCGCTTGGGCCGAATCAGACAAAATTCTTAAGCCCCATTGACCACAACACGGCAATTGTATGTGTCCCGTTTAACATCGACAATCCCGAAGCAACAGGCGCTATATTACAGGCAATAGCCTGTGCCTCATCTGCAGAACAGAAAATCTGGGAAGATGAGGTAGGCGGTTTATATTACAGGGATGAGGAATCCTTTACAAATCTAAAAGAGCATATCCTCCCTGGTATGACCTTTGATCCTTTGTTCATGTATCATCGTCTTGCTCCGGAGTTCTTTAAATACACCACCACCACAGTGTGGGAACCGGTTGTACGCGATCGCGCTTTGGATGCAGCAACCTTGATTAATGCTGGCAAAGAGGTTGTACAAACCCTCATTGATGAAATTATTAATAAATAAATACAGCTAACGGGCAGGCAGAATCTCGCCGCCTTTATCGTAAGGTGGCGGGATTTTGCTTAAGTTAAAGCGGTGTCAGGAGAAAAGATTACAATGCAGGATAATAAACGGAAGACAATACATATTGTGCCGCATACACACTGGGATCGGGAATGGTATATGCCTTTTGAGCTGCACCGCTACTACCTTGTTCGACTAATGGATTCCTTAATCGAACATATGGAAAACAATCCCGAATATACTTATTTCCACTTGGATGGACAGGTAATAGTAATTGAAGACTATCTATCAATAAAGCCACACATGAAAGATCGTCTTCTTCATTTAATTCATACCAATCGCATTCAAATTGGTCCTTGGTATGTCTTGCAAGATGAATATCTTACCAGTGGAGAAGCCAATGTGCGAAATATGTTGATTGGTCTTGATATTTGCCGACAGCTTTCTGCAGAACCGGTCATGACCGGCTATTTTCCAGATAGCTTCGGTAATATCTCGCAAATACCGCAGATTTTAAATGGATTTGGAATCTCAACCGCTGTATTTGGGCGCGGGGGTAAGGATTATTCAGAAATTAACTGGGTATCCGAAGATGGAAGCTCGGTATGTGGTGTATGGCTATCGGGCTGGTATCACAACGCTTTACAGCTTCCGGTTGAGGATGAGTTGAGCCTAACGAGGTTTGAAAAAATCTTGGAGACGGCTAAGGCTACTTCAGTATTAGACGATTACCTCGGAATGAACGGCAGCGACCATCAACCGGTTCAATTAAACCTGACAGAGGCCATTGAAGTTGCCAATAAAGTAACATCTGACAATGTTCGGGTTAAACACAGCAACTTAAAGGAATATCTGAAAATTGTAGAATCAAACTGCGACCGTTTCCCTAATGTCAGAATGGAGCTGGCTGGACAAAACGGGCATGGACTTAACCTGCTTATCTCCACGGCAAGTGCGCGTATCTATTTAAAACAATTGAATCGTATTGCGCAAAATTGTTTGGAAAGGCAGGCAGAACCCTTGTCGGCTATGTCATGGCTTTTCGGGCGCTCCGGTGACAACGACTTTCTGCGCTACGCATGGAAAAAGCTGCTTGAAAACCATGCACACGACTCCATTTGCGGCTGCAGCGTGGATGAGGTTCATCGCGAAATGGTCACCCGTTTTCACAGCTCGATTCAGGTGTCGGGAAAAATCAGGGACGAATCCGCCAAGCATGTTGCAGCAAATATTGATACTCGTAACATAGACGGCTATCCCTTTGCCGTGTTCAACACCTCCATCTATACGCGCAGCGGTCGCGTATCAGGTTATATTGATTTACCGGAATCCGAGAATGTTCAGGAGATACGTCTGGTTGACCAAAACGGAAATAATATCCCATTCGAAGCTGTCCGCATGCCGCATACCTTCACATATGATCTGCCTGATGATGCCTTTCGCGTAGTAACCTATATGGATCGCTGGCAGTTATCATTCAATGCGGATCATGTTCCTGCGATGGGGTATCGTGTATATAGTGTACAGGGCGGAGCGCACGAGTCTGTAACACCCATGCAGCATACAGGCAATACAGCCGAAAACGACAGCATCCGCCTAGTGATCGCTAATAACGGAAGCTTGACAATCGTAGACAAAATAAGCGGGCGCATTTTTGAAGGACTTAACCTGTATGAAGACAGCGGTGACAGCGGTGACGAGTATTTGTATTTTCAAGCTGGCGAGGATATTGCTACAACAGCCGATTGCCCTGCCCGCATATCAGTAGATACAGCGACACATGACTATGTTGCGTTTTGCATAAAACAGTCACTTGCAATACCGAAAGGATACGACCGTACAACGAAGCAGCGGCTGAAAGAAAACGCTTCGCTGGAAATTTCAACAATCGTTACCCTGCCACGCAAAGGCAAGTGTGTTACAATAGTAACGACCGTAAATAATAATGCCTGCAACCATCGTTTGCGCGCCGTGTTCCCTAACACCGTAAATACTAATGTTGTGTTGGCAGACGGACAATTTGATATTGTAAAACGTACAATCCAAACAGGGCCTCTATGGAAAAATCGGACCAACGAGCAAAGGCTGAATGCCTTTGTTGCGTTAAAAGACGAGGACAAGATTCTGATGGTAGCCACGCGCGGACTGCATGAATACGAAGTAGCACGTGACAACGGCAACACTTTGGCTGTCACTCTGCTGCGCAGCGTTGATATTCTGGGAGACTGGGGAGAATTCCCAACGCCGGAAGCACAATGTCTTGGTAAAAACACTGTGGAGTACGAAATACTTGTCGGTGAATCGGATGAGTACTCACATATGGTAAAGGAGGCCTACAATTACCATTCCGGCGAAATGTCTCTTATTCAAATCAAAGCGAAACAGGCGGGTAAACTCCCACCTTTAAACAGTCTCTGCTCGTTGCAGGGCGAAGGCGTGTGGAGTTCTGCTTTCAAAGTATCGGAGGATAACCTCGGTCTGATTCTGCGACTGAATAATTACTTATCCAATATAAACCACGTAGACTTAACCATTGCTGATTGTTTTGAAGCTGTGTATACATGCAATCTTCTGGAACAACCACATGGTGATAACCTGCTTCAAAACGGCAAGGTGTCTCTTGCCTTCCGTCCAAAAGAAATCAAGACACTCCTGTTGTTACCGAAAAAATAAGTATGCTATAAAAGGATGAAATAGAATGCTGTATAGTAACGAGGCTAGCACAAACGGGGAAAAGCGACCACATTTTTCTTTGTGGTTCGGCAATTTCTTCGAGCCCTATTATTCGGATAAAAAGCTTGTGGAAAAAGGCATGAAGGAAATCGCCGATATGGGTTTTAACTCCATAATTCTGGATTCAAAGCTGTGGGAGGATTTTACCGATTTCTTTCAGACGGGGGAGCAATCTGACTATGTATCTATGCAGTTGTTCATGATCGAACAGTGTCGAAAAAATGGCCTTGGCGCGAACTTTCTCACCTTGTTTTATAATGGCGACAATCTGTATCCGCATATCCGAGAAAGCGCTCCCGATATTTTGAATCCCGTAACCGGAATGGATGGGAAGCCTTTTCGTGGTTATCGCCATTGGGACAGTCGTCAAACACAGGCTATGATAAATCATACCGTCAATCTTTATGAGAAGATGGCAAAGGATACCGCTGCAAAGGCTACTGATGAGCACGGACAGCCCAAGATTCCCTGTTACTTTTATCACAGCCCTGCCGTTATGCCCTCATATGACGAGGAGGGTACGACGGTGTATATACAGTTTCTGAAAACTCTCTATACTAATATAACCGACCTCAACAGCAGCTACGAAATGCAGTATGTTGATTTTGATGAGATTTTGCTTAAATCTGTATGGCCTTTGATGACCGCGGAAGATTATCAGGTTGGTGGTGTTAGGATGTTGATGCACCGAGACAACATGCTGTTTCGCCAGTACATTATGGAGCAGTTTTATGCCGAGCTTACAAAAGGTATTCGCGAACGCATCCCTGACATTTACCTGTACGACTGTGTTTCGCAATGGAAGTACCTGCTGCCCGATTGGGTTGAAATCAGCGAACGCGGTCTGGATATCTGGACGCTTGGAAAGTATCTGGATTGCCCTTCGTTTTATACCCTGCCCGCAGACGCATACGGCGAACCAAATGCATATTCTGTATCTTGCGAAATGGCGATTCTGCGCAGTGCCTGTCGCCATAAGCATTTGACAGGCGGACTTTTTCTTGGTCGCTATTTATTCGGGGATATTTATGCTTCTGCAACACCTGCGGAAATGTTGGCATCATCATTTGGTTCCGGAGCTACCGATATGTTCTTTTATGGCTATAGCGGGCTCGACGATGGCGGGAATTTTGCAAAATTCCCGCCATCGT
>DHOG01000185.1 GCA_002410715.1 Ruminococcaceae bacterium UBA5396
GGGACGGTTGCAGTATTCCGCATCCGAACGTCCGGAGAGGGCAAAATAACTATGACATGATTGACTACTTCGTTCGGGAGTTTGTGAAGCAGGAACAGCCTGTGCGCATCTGCAAAAACTGCAATCGTTATTTTGCCCTCTCCGGACGTTCGGATGCGGAATACTGCAACCGTCCCATTGACGATAAGGGGCGTACTTGCAGAGATGTGGGGGCCATCAAAGTTTGGACGGAAAAGCGCAAGGATGATGACGTTTTCAAGGTCTACCGCCGGGAGTATAAAAAGCGCTTTGGCTGGATTAGAGCGGGAAAGATTGAGCAGGAGGATTTTTACGCTTGGAGCGAAAAGGCCAGGGAGCAGAAGGCTAAATGTGATGCCGGGGAGATCAGCTTGCAGGAGTTTGTGAGGTGGCTCACAAATTCATAGTAAATTAAATATCGTCATAAGCAGGAAGAAAGGAAGTGGAATATTTGAATGTGATTATTTCGAAACTAAAAGAAGTACTGTATTCGGTTCTGCCGATTACTGTGATAGTATTGATCTTGCATTTTACGATATCTCCGTTTGATACCGTATTACTCATAAGGTTTCTCATTGGCGCAGTGTTTATTATTTTTGGCTTAACAGTTTTTTTAATTGGAGTGGACATTGGAATTACTCCGATTGGAAATCTCCTTGGGTCAACGATCGCAAAAACCAATAAAATATGGATCGTCGTTATTTTCGGAATTATTCTTGGTTTTTTTATATCTGTTGCGGAACCCGACCTTCATATTTTGGCGGAACAGGTTAGTTCCGTCACATCAGGACTGATTTCAAAGTGGAGTATTGTCGGTATTGTATCAGCCGGTATTTCTATAATGCTTTCAGTAGGACTCATGAAAATCGTTTATAACTTCCCGCTATATAAATTATTAACCATTCTTTATGCGATTATTTTTGCGCTTGCGATATTTACAACCCCGGAGTTTTTAGCAATATCCTTTGACGCTTCGGGAGCGACAACAGGCGCTTTAACGGTCCCGTTTATTTTATCGCTTGCCGTAGGCGTTTCAAAATTAAAGAAGGATAGTAAATCATCTGAAAAAGATAGCTTCGGATTGGTGTCAATTACTTCAACAGGCGCCATAATTTCGGTAATGGTTATGAGTATCTTATCAAAGGCAGATGATATAACCGGTAATCTTACGCAAGAGGCGACGTCAACCTCAATACTTTATCCGTTTCTTCACGAATTTTCAAAGGTAGCTGTAGAAATAAGCCTGGCATTGCTTCCCATTATATTAATATTTATAATATTTCAAAAGACTTCATTCAAATTATCGACTCGAGCTGTTCGTAAAATCCTATTTGGCATATTGTTTGCGTTTTTAGGCCTTGTTGTGTTTTTAGTCGGGGTTAATTCCGGCTTCATGGACGTGGGAAGTACGATCGGTTATAATATAGCCTTATTGGATAACAAGGCTTACGTCATTCTTGTAGGGTTTATACTTGGCGTTGTTACGATACTTGCAGAACCGGCCGTGTATGTACTAACCCATCAGATCGAAGATGTCACAAGCGGTTATGTAAGCAGAAAAGTTGTCATGGTTACGCTTTCCATCGGGGTCGGCATCGCTGTGGCGTTATCCATCGTCAGAATTCTGATTCCGGAATTACAATTATGGCAGTATCTGCTTCCGGGATATGCGATTTCTGTTGCATTGATGTATTTCGTTCCCAAGCTCTTCGTGGGAATTGCCTTTGACTCAGGCGGAGTAGCCTCCGGTCCGATGACGGCTACTTTTATATTGGCATATGCGCAAGGAGCTGCCGAAGCTACGGAGGGGGCCAGCGTTTTGGTCGATGGATTTGGAATTATCTCAATGGTTGCGATGACCCCGTTAATCGCCTTGCAATTGTTGGGTTTGTTTTATAAAGTTAAGACAAAAAAGTATGGGATAAAAGGCGGTACGGTGACGATAGGAAAAGGAACTGTAAGCAGCCGGATCCTAAATTTTATTGGGCTCTCTGATATTAGAAAAGAAATTTGCTTTATGTTGACGGATACGGCAACAGCGTGCCGTTCTCTTGAAGGACTTAATAAAGAATTTGATTTCAACAAGCCAAATCATGGCATTGCTTTTACAACTTCAGTTTGTAAGATTTTGGGGGCAAAAAGTTTACCGTGTGAAAGCTCGGATTATAAAAAGGGAGTGGAGAACACCATGTATCATATGATAACAACCATTGTGGAAAGGGGGAAAGCCGAAGATGTTATTGATGCTGCAACCAAAGCAGGTTCAAAAGGAGGAACCATTATGGGGGCCAGAGGTTCCGGTATTCATGAAACCAGCAAGCTGTTCTCCATGGATATCGAACCTGAAAAGGAGATCGTTCTTATCTTATCGGAAACAGATATGACGGATGCAATTGTGTCGTCTATACGCACGCAGTTGAAAATAGACGATCCCGGGAAGGGAATAATTTACATTCAAAATGTCAATAAGGTCTATGGAATATACAAATAAATAAATAAGCGTAGTGAACTTTTTGATTCACAAAATAACCGACAGCAACTGAGTGATGGCTGTCGGTTATTTTTATTTAATAATACTGCACGGTACCGTCAATAGTTTTTCGCAAATTGGTTTGCAGCCTCCGGCAGAACAAGGTCAACCGGCAATATAAGCATCCTCAGCACACGCTTGAAGATGCATCATATTCATGTATTTCTTGTTGCCCCATTGAGTGCCTGCTACATGGCGCAAACGAGCGCAGACCAGCATCAGCGCTGACTCGCCATCGGGGAAAGTGCCAACTACCCGAGTCCTGCGTCTAATCTTGCGATTCAGGCGTTCAATTACATTGTTGGTGCGGATTCTAGTCCAGTGCTCGAAAGGGAAATCAGCATATGTAAGTGTCTCATCTACGGAATCTTCCACCTTTTTTGCCGCTTCCTTCAGCTTCATTTCCCGTAGTATTTCCACTACCTCGGAAGCCTTTTTGCGGGAAGCAGCCTTGCTTTCCTGTGCATGGATTGCCTTGAGCATTTTAGCCACCAATTTCACTTTGGAGCGAGGAACCACGGAGAATACATTACGGTAGAAATGGACGACACAACGTTGGTATTTGGCCTCTGGAAACACTTCTCCCACAGCTTCCAGCATACCGAGGCACTTGTCTCCTGCAATGAGTTTTACGCCGTCCAAACCACGGCCTCTGAGCCATTGGAAGAACGAAACCCAACTTGCCTTGTCCTCTTTCATGCCCTCTGCAGCACCGAGTACCTCACGATAGCCGTCTTCATTGACGGCAATTGCCACCAAAATGGTGACATTTTCATATTCACCGCCCCAGTTGCGGCGCAAGTAGATACCATCTACATAAACGTAGGGGTATTTTCCACCCTGTAGCGGACGATTGCGCCAGTCCTCAATATGAACGTAGGCTTTTTTGTTTAGCTCGCTTACGGTAGATGCGGAAACCTTGGTACCCCAAAGTGCTTCAGTGATATCCTCTACACGACGCACAGACACACCGGCCAAGTACATCTCAATGAGAGCTTCTTCTACTGAGCTTTCCCGTCGGCGATAGCGTTCAATGATAGCGGTCTCAAAACCAACGCCCTTGAGCTTCGGTACTTTGAGCGTCACATCACCAGAAGTGGTGGTGAGGTTACGCTCATAGTGTCCGGAGCGATATCCCTGGCGTGCCTCTGAACGCTCGTATTTTGCTGCCCCAGTAAGTTCAGCAGCCTCCTTGTCCAGCAGCTCGTTC
>DHOG01000181.1:0-1196 GCA_002410715.1 Ruminococcaceae bacterium UBA5396
TTCCATTTTGTGCTGATCGATAATATACCCTTTGCTGTTAAACGCTTTGCTTTGACCCGTCTTATGCTTTTCCAAGGCTTCTCTGTTCGATGAGTAATGATCGGCAGCGGCAGATGAAACAGTCGCCTTCTTAATCATGAGATCCATTAGCGGGGTCTCGATACCATATTCTACAATATTATAGTTTTGTATAAGCCGACGAAAATCCAGAACACTTATATCACTATCATTGTACCATAATTTTCTGCCCATATCAGCTATCGAATTGCCTATCTTTGAAATTGCCCCTTGCCCTTTTGATGAATAGAAGGGCTTATCCTTCTCCAGACTGTTAATAAGCGCATTTTTAACCCTGTCGCTATCCCTATCTTTCATAAGTCTTTCCAGCCTATTATGAGTAGAAATAATCTCCTTTCTAATTGACCCCTTAAGTGGGCCAGATGCGCTTGATTCCAAATCCCTAAGCGATTGCTCCTTTTCATGTAATGCGCTAATCTGCTCATCGTAGTATTCTTTAATTTCTGTAAAAGACGAGCTTCCTGTCCAGGTCTGCGGATCTCTCATTTTTTGCCATGCTTCTTGCGTTTTTTTATCCCATACTCCGCTCGATTCTACATGAAGCCGCTCCTGGACCTGACGGATTTCCTTCTTCTTCGCTATCGATTCCTTTGGGTGCTTTGTATGCGGTTTGCGGAGAGCGCATTTTATCCCAAGCTTCCTGTGTATCCTTCCCCCATATGCCGTTCACCTTCACGCGAAGCCTCTGCTGTACCTGTTTTATTTCTTCGCTGCCATCAATACCTTTGGGCGGTATGTAGCCTTTGCTTGAAATCTGTTGTATCGCGGAATCTTTTTGCCACAGATCCCCATACTGTCTCTCCCACGCAACCTGGGTTTTTGAGCCCCATACGCCATCTTGCTTCACACCAAGGTTTGCCTGAATACTACGCACCATCTGCCTGTTTGTAACGCCGGATGGCGGAGTGAAGCCAGATACCGCATAATCTGGCCGTACCTGCGCTTGTTGGCTTACTGCTGCCTGAGTTTTAGGCATAGAGATATTTCCCTGACTTTGCGCACTCCAGGCTGCCTGTGTTTGCGCACCCCAAACGCCATCCTGCTTTACGCCCAGTGCTGCCTGTATCCTCTTAACCTCTGTTTTGCTGTTGATGCCTGCTGGTGTGGTATAGCCGTTC
>DHOG01000181.1:1403-3935 GCA_002410715.1 Ruminococcaceae bacterium UBA5396
TAGGATACAGCATGACTCACGGCGGAGCAAGGACACGATTGAGGCATCTTTTGGGCAGGCGGGAATTAGATATAGGATACATATACAGTTAAAATGATGCAGCGGGCTTCTTAAAGGTTATAGGTTAAATATAATGAGGACTATTAGTACAAAGTAAACTGAAACAGAAGATTATATATGACTTTTTGCAACCATTTTTTGATATGATCCAAGACCACCTGCAAAACTCGGACAACCATGCCTATAGTATACAAATTAGTCAAGCAACTGATGATGTGCTTGCCAAAGTAGCCGATATGCTTAGTGAACTTAAAACTGATATCGCTGCTCTAGCACAGTCATTAGCTGCTCAAGTCACTTATCAGAATTTCTCCGCTCTTGTTCGAGAGAGGTGTGTTTCTCATGAGACCTGACATGGAAAAATACGATTTGCTGCAAGGCAGGCTTGTATCTCTCGATCGGCCATAAAAACCACCGTCATAGCATCCGGCTGTTTGGATATTCTGTAACTCTCGTTGCTTTGATTCTTTTTACATTTAGGGTTCCTGTTAACCCATTGAATAAGGGCTCCCTTTTTTACTTCATCAATAGAAGGTTCTTCTTCGCTGCATTGACAAAATATAGCCAGCTCTTCGCTGCCCAATGGATTGGCGCTTGTTCCACTGCATAAATAAACCCTAATAAAATATTGGCCGCCGCCTTTTACATTCTTTTGAACCATTATATTTACCCTTTACCTTCCTTTTTGCATAAATGCATATTCTTCGATCGTGTTTTCTTCTCCACGCTGTCTTAAATAATGTTGCGCTATAGCGTCTGTTGCTTATAGTATGCCGTGAATATAGAAGTGCGAGTCCTCAACTAGTACGAAAAGACAGCATATGCCGAAAATGGTTGGAGCCGCCCGAATCATCAGGCAGCTCGTGCCATGCTATTTTAGCAGGATATTACCTGCTCCTTGGTAAGCTGAATGCGGAATCGTTTTTCGATATCCAATATTTTACCCCTATCCTGCGGGCTAACCAGCGTGCACGCGCGGCCGGCATGACCGGCCCGGCCGGTTCTGCCAATGCGGTGAACATAATATTCCATCTTATCGGGGATATCATAGTTGATCACAAGATCGATGTTGCTCACATCAATACCCCGAGCCGCAACATCCGTCGCCACCAGCACCGTTGTTTTACCCTTGCGGAAGGTATCCATAATCTCATCGCGCTGGCTTTGGCTCAAATCGCCATGCAAACAGGAAACCGGGAATCCCTGCTCCAAAAGCTGTTTCTGCAGGTTCTTTACGCGCCTTCTCGTGTTGCAGAATATGAGCGCCAAACGAGGCTTCTCTTGCCTGATCAGGCTTTGCACAGCACGCGACTTCTGCTGCTCGCCGGCGGCCAGATAGGACTGCCGCACGGTTTCGGTGGGCTCATTGCGGTTGCCGATCTCAATACGAACCGGGTCGTTCTGAAACTGCCGCGCAATGCTCATAATCTCCTTGTTCATGGTTGCCGAGAACAGCAGCGTCTGATGGTGGCCCGTAACATTTGCAACAATAGCCTTAATATCGGGCAAGAAGCCAAAGTCCAGCATTTCATCCGCTTCGTCCAATACGACGGTGCGTACATTTTGCAGCTTCAAAACATTGCGGTTGATCAGGTCCTTTATCCTACCGGGTGTGCCCACAACGATCTGCGCCCCCGCGCGGAGCGCGCGGATCTGTATAGTTGCCGACTGTCCGCCGTAAACGCTGACGGTTCGGATCTTTGAGCTGCCAGAAAGCTTGCGAAACACCTCCGTAGTCTGCAATGCAAGCTCACGGGTGGGGCAAAGCACAAGCGCCTGCGTCTTTGTGTTATCCGTAAATACGCGTTCAAGGATGGGCACGGCGAACGCGGCGGTTTTGCCCGTACCTGTTTGGGCAATGCCCAGGATGTCCCACTTGTTCAGAATCAACTCCAGCGTTTTTTCTTGAATGGGGGTGGGGGTTGTGTAGCCCGCAAGTTTAAGCGTAGCTTTCATCTCTTCCGAGAGCAGTTCATGGTATTTCAAGGTTTCCTCATTTCTTTTCCGGTGTTCACACATAAAAACAAAGACCTTGCCGAATAGCAATGTCTTTCGAAATTGTTAATACGCCACAAGTTCAAGTATTTATACGCCGGGGCCGGAAAGCCCCGCTGCTCCGCACGCGTCTCAATTCACGTGCATGCTGTACTATAAATACGACTTGTATAAAGCGCTATCCTTTGATTATGGGAATGCTTTGCGGATTACCTGCAAACGATATTATATAATACTTGTTCATTATACATGGTTACTCGCGATTTGTAAAGCCGCTCTAAATTCCGCACATATCTTAAACGCGAGTTGTAACAAGGTTTATTTAGAGAATGGCAATAACAGTCGTGCACATGCCTTCGTCCATTACTCTCACTCAAGCCCATCCGGTAAGCGTTTGGCGGGTTGTTGCTCGGTGTCGCTGCGTAGTACGTAAAATGCCTGCTCCATCTTAAAGGAGCCAACCGCAATGCCATTCGC
>DHOG01000140.1:0-1371 GCA_002410715.1 Ruminococcaceae bacterium UBA5396
GGGCAAAGCACCCGGCGAGCTGGGCGACATAGGAGAGGATTTCCCGGCAGGTTACCGCCGAATCCGACGGGCGCTTTGCAACGGAATAGGTACTGTTTGGGAATGCAGCCGTTGCTAATTTCACACCACATACGGAGCAAACGTCTGCCGCGATCTGCCCCAGCGTTGCCGGATAGCCCAGCGTGCTGCGGGAATAAGGCACATCAAATTTTGAGAGGTTATCCTCAGCCGTGAGCTGTATGGCAGATCCGCGTGCAGGAGCCGACAGCACATTAAAAACACCTTTGGGAATTTTCTCAATGATTTCCCCGTCTTTCCAATGGACCGCAGTTGTTACGCCTACCCACGGTTTTATGACGGCACCCTTAAAATTAAACCGGTTAAATTCCCCTTCGTAGTTGTTCAGCGTCATCTGCAATTCATTGATAATGGCGGAACCGAGTTCGAATGCGCTGGTGTCCGACACGGCATCATCAATCTGCATGGCACCATCAGCCATGATGTTTCGGCTGTCGATTTCGATACCGGTGCCATCGGCAAAATCCACGTGGGCACCGGCATGGAATTTTCGCCTGCTGTGGGTAATGATCTTTTTAAAGCTGTCTGATGTTGGATACATGTTTACACCTCAATAAAGTTAAAGGATACATTCTTTACGATCTGCTGGTCCGGAAGGAGCTGCCCAACCTCAGCGGAGCGGTCACCAACATAGAAGGTGGCCGTCCGCATGGCGTTTCTCTTAATATCGAAATAGGTCAGCCTGAAATTTTGGCCGTCGACATTCCGCAAAAGTACGGACGCTTCCGCAGCGGGCATTGCCGCCCATTTGCAGGTGAGCTTCACCTTTTGGGCAACAAAATCCGTGTGCGCCACGCCGTCCAGGGACCGCCCGGCATCCGGGCCGGAGATATCCTGCAATCCGTATGTAACACTTGCAGGGGTCTTTAACGTTATTCCGTTGACGGCCAGAATTTGTGCTAGCGTCACATGATTTCACCTCTTTAAAGGGCATAAAACAGCGCCGCCCGGTATGGACGGCGCTAAGATTGAAATATTTTCCTTGCTGATGTAGAATAACGTCGGAAAGAAGGGAAAAATTTGACCGAAGAATTCAGGACTTTCAAATGCTGGCGCTATAGAATAAACACAACTATCCGATATGTGTACGAAACCGATTCTAATGGTAATCGGAAACTTATAGGTTCATACTGCTCATTACAACAGCAAGGTAAAAAGTGCTATGGTATGCAGGCAGTAGATAGACCCTGCCCTCTTGTACATCATTCGGAAGAAAGCTTATCAGCCGAAGCGTCTAAAAGTTCATCGCTGTAATTTGTAGGGACACAATAGCAAAAATCTCTAAAGCAGCAT
>DHOG01000140.1:1630-4473 GCA_002410715.1 Ruminococcaceae bacterium UBA5396
TTGCTGTCCATTTTCAGTTACTTCCTTTCTGCGCCCATCTCAGGCGCTTTCTTGACAAACTTTCTTGCCGTGATAGAATATTGGCGGGAGGGGAATAATGATGGGAGCATATGGAACACCGGAACATTTACCGGGAGAAAATCAAGAGCCGCAAGATCAATATAGTTGTTCCAAAATTAAAAAAAGAGGAATTTTGCATGGAGATTTAAAAACGTGGCAAAAGGCAATTCTAATAATCTATCTTTGCATAGTTGGTTTCTTCGAATTTGCAATGCTTGTTGGCTTAGGAAATTACACCGGCTATATGCCAATAGGGATATTCTCTGCAATTGCTTTTTTCGTCTTAGCCGCTTTTTTTGCTGTCAGGATAAACGCGCATAAAAAGGCATGGCCACTTATTATCTGTTCGTTGATCGCTTTTGTTACATACTTTTGTGAGCTGGGGTCATCTGCCACAAAAGGAGTTACCGCTGTTCCAACAGCAAGTAGTGAATCATTTTCAAGCAATGCCGCAGTTCTAAGCTCTGCATCAGGATCTGCGTCTTCTTCTAAATCCGTATCCTCTCAAAAGCAAGCATCCGGGAAGACATCTAGTCATGCTAAACAAACTACAGAATCACAAAAACTTGTTGATGCTGCCACCCAATATAAATCTGAGTGCCAATCGTTCAAATATAAAAGTGTCGCCAGAAAACCCAATGATTACAAAAGCAAAAAAGCCAAATTTACCGGTCAGGTTAGTCAGATTGAGGAAAATTGGGGATCAGACGTTATTCTTCTTAGTGTGACAAAAGGAGAATATGACACATGGAGCGATAATATTTACGTTGAGTATACTCCAAAAAGTAAAGATGAAAGCCGCATACTGGAAAACGACATTATTACCGTATACGGAGAATTAAACGGAATCAAAACATATACAACCGTTTTGGGAAACAGCGTAAGCATCCCATATTTTACAGCACAATACGTCGACATTTCATCGGAAAGTAAATAAGCAGCAGGCGGATAGAACCGCCTGCTTTTTCAATCCTGCAAAACAGGATGATACCGTTTATTCCGGTTGTTTACTTCTTTTATTATTCGGTTCACAAACGGCTTTCCGTCAACATCCATCCGAAGATTAATCGAATGGCCTTGCTTCAGCGAATGATCTATGGAATGCAGCAATTCGACAGCTTCATCTGAAACGCTGCCATTGCCGCTATTTTGAATTCCTTTGCCAATGCGCGAATATACATCGTCATTTAAAGGCAGAACAGCCTCAGGATATTTTCCTTCACCGGTCATGGTAAACGTCGGACCCGTTACAAGGCCGCCTGCTGCTAATCCCACCGGCGCTAAGGCTGCTATGGCCGGAATAGCCGCAGCTCCGCCGGTAACGGCTATGGCCGCCGCTCCTAGGCCAATCAGATCAACAGCAGCGGGTGCAACCCAGCTTTTATGTGCTATCCAGACTTCATTGATTTTTTTGCCCACCCCGCTCATAAAACCAGTAAACTGCCCCCACATGGCAGATAAGCCCGCAACAAAACCGGAATACATACCTTCTGCTGTCTTGCCTGCATTTTGCATAAGATTTTTTCCAAAATTAACAAAACCTTTTGACACAGACGGAATCCAGCTGGAAATTGCTTTACCTGCTGCATTTAGACCGCCGGTTACAGCAGTTGGAATATAAGAAAACGCAGTTCTCACATTTGTCATGATGTTGCTTCCAACCCTAGCAAAAGTAGATGAAGTATCACGCCCGTGCTGCAATATTTTTCCTTTAATGCCTGAAAGCACAACGCCTGTAGAGGTGGAAACGACATTCCACGTTTTACCGAAATTGTTGGATACGTTCGTTCCCCATACGCTAACTGTTGCTTGCGTTGAAGTTGAGAAGTCTCTTATCTTTTGTCCCGCTGCCTGAATGGAAGGGGTAAACAGGGTATTCAATACTAAAGCCGGAGCGACAGCGGGCGTTACTGACGGCGGCGTTATGAGAGCTTGATAGATAGCTTTACTGTCGAAGAAGCGTTTTAAGATAATTGCAGGAGCGATTACTGGAAGAAATATAGGTGGCGCTATTGGATTTTGGTACTTTGATCTGCTACCCAAGAACCCTTTCAAAATGATTGCAGGGGCCGTTGCAGGAGTGAGGGCTGGGGCGTGAACCGGCTGTTGATATTTGTTTTTGCTCTTGTTCCACGCGCCCAAATCAAGCGCTGGAACCGTCACTTTGGGGAATGCTGGCACTTTCCACGGGCTGAGTACGGGCAACTTAATCCTTTCCAAAGACTTTGCGAATACGTTTGCCTTTTCCGTTACCTTTTCAAACTGCGTCTTTGCAATATTAGTCTTATCTTGCAACATATCGAAAAAGCCTTTGACTTTGTTTGTAATATCGCCCATGTTCCACTTAAAAGGGGTAACAGGTATTGTCTTGAACATGGAGCCATAGTCAGGCCCCTTCGAACCTTTTCCACTTCCGCTGCTGGCTGCGTCTACGCTTTTTTGCAAAACGTTTAATTCATCAAAGCCCATGATGGTACGTTGCAACTCTTTAACCTTTTTGTTGGTGTTGCCGGCGCTGTCGCCAGCTTTATCCAAGGATTTAGCGTAATCAACATAAGACTTTGTGGCAATCGTTACCGATGTTTTCCCTGTAAGCCTTGCGAAGAAAATAGCCATCTGATTGAAAGCATACGATATCGCGTCAATAATTTGCACTATCACATGGGTTATGGATTCGAGTACGGGCATAAGAGCCGATGCTATGCTATTTTTCAAGTAAAGTACGCTTGTAGAAATTTGCGACATTGCGATATTGGCCTTATTGCTTGCAAGAGCCATGTCTT
>DHOG01000191.1:0-330 GCA_002410715.1 Ruminococcaceae bacterium UBA5396
GACAGATTCATTGAAAAGGCAAAAAAATATACAGATCTCTCGGAACTTACTCCAGAGATACTGCATACATTCCTCTCTAAGATTGTGGTGGAAGAAAAGGCTACGAAATACTCACGAACTGCAAAGCAAGATGTTTGGATTCACTATCGTGATATTGGAATGCTAAACGACGTGAAAAAAGAATTCGACATTGAATCACAAGAGGAAATGTTCGGAGATACCGAGTTCTATGCATGGGACGATGGCTTACAGCCTGCAATTTAAGGATAGCAAAAGGCAGACAGCCGAAACTGTCTGCCTAATATGCCCCATTTTAGGTAGGTTCACAAA
>DHOG01000191.1:492-2022 GCA_002410715.1 Ruminococcaceae bacterium UBA5396
CCCCATTTTAGGTAGGTTCACAAATTGTCCTTGTGAACACGCACCTAACGCTGGGCGTTGTTTTAGCCGCGCCTGCAGCCATGTTCTTAAGCCAGCCTTGCAGAAGTGCCTTTAGACCGTCCCCATACATACGAAATGATAGCTCTTTATCTCCGATAAAAAGCAGATAGGATAGGCCGTTTTCCTTAAGCCGATGACCCAAGGCCATATCTTCCACAATACTCATTTTGACGCTCTCATGACCGCCAATCCTGTTATACTCGGATTTTGGAATCAAAATAACAGGACCATATAGACCAACACCCAGCGGCTTTGGCAGCGCCGTTCCGTTCGCTGCGATCTGAATAAAATTAAACAGCATTGAAAGCTGTTCGTAAGCCTTCTCTGTTTTGTGGAAGGGCTGGGCTGAAATAGTGCAGCCGCAGTCTGAGTATGCCTGCATCAGGCGTAATATGGCATTGTGTCCCAGTCTGACATCTGCGTCCAGGAATACCAGGAGTTCACCTTTAGCGGCATCGGCACCGTTTTGACAGGCCCAGCTCTTACCTGTCCATCCATCAGGCTTATCATGCAAGGATAATACTCTTGCGCCAGAGGCCTCAGCTATTTGCGCTGTTAAATCAGACGAATCGTCGTCAACACATATGATTTCAAATGGTATAAAAGACTGGCCATTCAGGTCATTGAGCAGCAGCGGCAGGTTATGTTCCTCATTTCGTGCAGGTATGATGACGGATACTTTCGGGAAAACCATTTCTCCGCTTTTTACTTCCGGCAATCTTGGAAAGCGGTAAAAGAGCATCGGAGTTATTGCCAGACCAATTAGGACAACAACAAATTCAATAACGATCAATATCATATCGTTTTGCCTTTCAGCTTTTTTAGCACCGTATCCGCGGCGAGCTTGCCGGTTAATATAGAAACCGGAAGCCCAGAGGGACTGAAGGTCCATTGGCCGCATTGAAAGATGTCTTCTACCGGAGTCTGAATGGAATGAGCAATCTTCCTGAATCGGTTTTCTGCAGGCACCCTGGGATTGGTAAAAGCCCATCCTGTGATTGCCCCCTGTGTATTACCGGTTTCTTTCTCAATTGTCATCGGCGTGCCACACAGTGCAAACAGTGTATTTTCCTGCAGGCCGGTAAAAAGCGATTTTTCAAGAACATCCAAAATTTTATTTATACAATATTTTTTGAACTCTTCGTATTTACCGGCGTCAGAAAAAAAGCGCACGAGTCCGTAGTCCATAAGCGTGCTGACAATAACGCCGGTTTTGCCCTCAGGTGCAAGGGTCGCGTCACGAAGCACAGGGCAGGAAATTTCATAGGTTGTTCGTTCAAGATACAAGCTGACCCAATCAAGCAGTGCGTCGTTTCCGGCTTTGGCCGCTTCCCTCCAATCACAAAATGACGAAAGCCCATCCATATTCGGTGTATAAAACGCATGAGCACCGCATCGACGGGAAAAATAGTTTTTTTCAAGATTCACACCTATAAAAAGCGTCAAAACAGAATCTCCGCCAATGCTCTC
>DHOG01000191.1:2200-8930 GCA_002410715.1 Ruminococcaceae bacterium UBA5396
TCGCTGTCTCTCAACCTCCGGCCTCTTCATGCCTGCTGTTATGTGGTAGAGCGTTTTTTGATCCGTGGCCCAAACCAGCTTTTTATACCGCAGCAATTGACCATCGGAAAGAACCATTTCATGCTTTTCTGGATCAACCCCAACAGCGGTCGTTCCTGTGAGAACGTCTCCTCCTGCGCTGAGAATATATTCGGTTACTTTCTGAGCGAGGACACCGGTACCGCCCAAAGGATAGCAGTAGTCCAGATAAAGCCCGAAGTAACTCAAAGCAAAAAATGTGGGCGTATTCCTGAAAAAGTGCTGTGCGATCATATCGGTTAGTGCAGCATTATCCGTAAAGTGCTTTAGATACGAATAAACAGGTTCATTCAGACGTCCGGCCTTGCGAATATTTACCTGATAACGGAGCAGCCAGGGCAGCAAAGTTTTCGTGAGGTATTGAAGATCCTGAACATTCTCAAGAAAGAGCGGATTGTCAATGCCGTAAAGCACATCCATGTAACCCATTACTTTTTCAATTTCATCCGCAATGCGCGCGATATCCCAGGCATTGTTGGGGAAAAGTGTCGTGAGCATGGAAGCATAGCTTTGCAGACTGTCGCGAGAATCCAGATTTACCCACTCGTTTTGTATTCCTATAGACACCGGATTTTCATTGAATTCCATATTAATCCCTAAGCTTTTAAGCATAGGAAATAAAATGCCAGAGTTTTCAAACGCGCGAATACCCGCATCGAAAGCAAAGCCCTGATGCCAGAATGTGTTCACAAGCCCACCCGTTTTTTCTCCTTTTTCAACGAGCAACGTTTTAACTCCGTATTTGCACAGGTAGGCCGCGCTTGTCAGTCCTGCCAGGCCTCCGCCGACCACAATCGCATCATATTCTCTGTTCATAAGGCCCCCCGGTAATATAGGAAACAACTTCCCGAATGGGAACCGGCTGCCCGTTTTCAAGAGCACAGACGCAACTGTTCTCGCAGCGTTCAAGCGTTGCCTGATCCGCAGGAGCCTTGCTCCAGCACTTTTTAGCGCCGATAAAGTTTCCGACTGCAACCCGGCGCATGATGCCCCGAATGTCCGTCGTATCTCCCTTTGTGCAGGACGGATGCTCACAAAGGCGGCAGCGCAAGGCCTTGCACATCACCATCCGTTCCAGCTCGCTAAAGTTTTCAAACAGCCTGTCCGATGTAAACGGTTTATCGACGATCCGGACATAGTTCGGCATACCCTCACAATAGACAAAAGGTTCCTTCCCAAGCTTTTTCAGCAGGGCATTAGCAGCTGACAGCCCCGAGGTGGTGACGGTCGGTGTCCCCGTACCCATAACTGTTGATTCGCCACAGCAGAAAAGATTATCCCATTCCGTTCGGGTGTGAAGTCTATGGAACATATGCTGGCCCAGCATTTGCTTGGGCCCTGCAACGGCTCCGCCGTTTTTCATCGTATACCGCTCAATGGTACGGGGCGTTGCCACCTCAGCGTAACGAACGGCCTCCGCAAAACCTGAAAACCGCTTTTCTAAAACGGAGATCAGCCGCTCCTGCTCCCTTTTCTTCTTATCCCGGTATGATAATTCATCTGAAACATCCCAATTTTCGAAGGTTGGACCGATGGCGATAACGGTATGCTCGTCATCAGCGCAGAGCGTCCGGTCATCGATGCTGAGGATATATGCCGTAACTTCGTTTTCGTCGAGCCTGTCGGGATTGTCCACCAGCATTTCAATCGGCGCGGTATCCTCAGGTATAACGTGATGGTCAACGACCGCATACAGCACCACACTCGGATAGGTTGCTACCTGAGCCTTGGCCCAATCCCGCCGCTTCTGTGTCGTGCAGGCAGGATCAATGAGCTTGCCGTACAGGTTCCATATGGTTCCTGAATAAATAATGTATGGCGCTGTTATTGTGCGCCCGTCATCCAGAGATACGCCGGCTGGTTTGTCGTTCTCATAAATCAGTGAGACCACTTCGTGTGAGAGCAGCATGTCTCCGCCGTTTTCCTCAATGACTTTTTCAAGCTTACCTGGTAAAAACAGCGTGGAGCCCGCCGGATAATAGCTGCCGCCCACATGGTTGTCGACAAACATGACCGCTGCCATCACGGCGGGCGCCTCCTCGACAGTGGCATAGCAATAGGTGGACGTCAGCTTGTCAAAAAACTTGAATATCTCGGGATCGCTGAAATACTTCTCAAGCAGTTCCTTTGCGCTCTTATTTAAATAACCCAAAAACCGGGCATAGGAAACTGGGTGTCGCAGAATGTTTTTAAGAGCGGTATTTCTGTCTGTTTCATCGGCGGTCGTATAACTGGGCGTTTCCACCATGACATGGTTGTATAGTTTCAGCATATCGCGGTAAAAGCGATGGATGTTTTCCCGCTCAGTCGGAAAAATCTCCGTGAGCTCATCGGCGAATTTCTCGACATCCGCCCAAAAGCGTATCCGCCTGCCCTTAAAATTGACACAATACAATAGATCATGGCGAATGATGTCTATAGGCTCCTCAAGGCAGTTAAAAATGAACCGATGGGCGTTAAACCCGTTCTCACCGAAGCCGTAAAGCATCGCCGCGCCCTGGTCAAACGTTGTGCTGCCGCGTTTGAATATGCCGCAGGATCCACCGGGATTGTAGCTTTTGTCAATGACGGTGACCTTAAGCCCACGCTTAGCCAGCAGGCTGCCCGCCGTCAGTCCAGACAGGCCGCCGCCAATGATAATTGCATCGTATTCCATATTCGACCTCCAACCAACTGAGAACTGCCAGAGTATCTTCTTTGACAGTTTTGGACATTTATTGGTTTTTCAATTCTTCTCGAATTCTGCGGTACTGGATAATGGGTCCGTCTCCGGAAAGAAGCTTTTCATGCGATTTGTATGCAGATGCTTTCGGTTTCTGCGTGATGACAACGCGTTTATCCTGGCGCTCAATGATTCTGTTGCCAAATTTCCCGAAGAAAGCGATAAGTCCGTCCAGCGGTTTGAGCCCTGTAGCTTTACTATAGAATCGGATATACAGGATCGTGTTCTCATCGTCCACAGGCGCAAAATAAATAATGACTTTAATTTTATCGCTGATGTGATTCATCCAGATATTTGGGAAGAGAAATTTCAAATATGTAGGCTTTATGACGCATTCGGTGGCCGCTTTTGGGCTTTGTCCCACATCCGCTTCGTTGTTGGCGCTTGTGACAAGACCACCGGGTACGAACTCAATTTTCGGGCCGTTGACAAGGGTTTTATTGCCCCGTCCGATGGTGTTATAGTGCACAAATGGTAGGTGAACAACGTCCAGCTGATTTTCTATACAGCGGGAATAATGTGAATTCCAATGATCTTCGATCTCACTGTAAACGTAGGAAGCATTTATATCCTCATTGAAAAACGACAGCCCGTCCGTAATTTTTTCCGGATCACCGTACCAGAAGTAAATAATGTCATTGCTTTCTCGAACAGGATAATGCTTGACATTATAGCGGCTGATATCTTGGACGGAGGCTTTTCCATTTGCTGGGATGAAGGTGCAGCGGCCGGTCTGGTCAAACTGCAACCCGTGGAATGGGCATTGAATACAATCGCCCTTGACCTTACCACGGCTAAGCGCCGCACCCCGGTGCGTACACTGGTCAACAACGCAGCCAAGTTCACCTTTATCGGTCCGGAACAGCGCAAGCTCCAGATTCAGTCTTTTCACGCCGACAATCTGATTCTTTTTAACAGCCTTTGAAGGCAGAATTGCATACCATTGATTTGATATCATTAAGGAAGCTCCTTTCGCAAGCTGTTTATTTTACTTGTGGCTTTTTTAATAATGTATAAACGATAGCGGCCGCAAAAAGCACCAGGCAAATAACAACCGCAACAACAATGCCGGGGTATTCGCCGAAAAAGCCTGATGCAGAAGTGTGCTTGATCAGTATTCCGGCATAAGCCCAAACAAGCACAAGTCCATATGCAATACTTTTAAACCGCAACAATGTTGCCGTGCCGATCAGAGTGCCAGTCGCCAGGATAATAATTGTCCAGATTGATTCGGGAATTCCGAAGCCATTCCAGCCTAAACTTACCAGCAGCGCGGCAGCGTTTGCAATTGTCGCCACTGTGATCCAACCAAAATAAACACTGAAAGGCAGGCGGATGAATAATTTCTCTCTTGGCGACAAACTCTGTGCATTTACAATCACAGCGATATCGATCAGGCAAATCAGCAGGAATACCATCAGAACCATTGATAAGGGGATGATTCTGTAATGCCATGAAAAGATCCATGCCGCATTAATTAACGAGGAGACCGAAAAAACAATACCTGTTTTGCGAAGAAGCTCATAATTGACTTTCTCGTTCCCGCGGAACAAACCGATCTGATAAAGCGTATGTGCGGCAAGAAGCAGGTAGATAAGACTCCAGATGGAAAACGTGATACCTGCAGGTGCAAACAAATTGGGGTAGGAATCAGAAACCTCTCCGGGCGTGATTCCATTCAGCGGAAGCAGTGCCGAGAGTGCGTTGACTGTAACCATGATGACGAATGTGATAACAACAAACAGCATGAGCGGAAGACGCGTATTCTTCTTTTTCATTTAATACACTCCCTTTAAATATAGAAATAATACCCGCTTAACAGGTAGTCCTCCTGATATTTTTCCGCAAGCCGCAGCAAATGGTTTTTCACCAGCTGAATCCCTGCTTCACCGGATGAAAATTTTTGGAGGAGCGTCTGGAAACGTCTCCTTTCGGCTTCGGATGCTTTGTCCTTGAAATACCCCCAGACATGCTGGGCAGCGTTTACCCTGTTCCCAGGGACAAACTGCAAATCAAACGAGTCTTCAATGCTGCGATACATTTTCAGAGCCGGGTAAGATCCTTTTTCTCGCAGGAGTTGGCGAATTTTTTGATAATGCTGGGGAGATCGCTCAAGTATGCAGTATTTATAGCGCGCCCACTCTGTTTCCAACGCCGCTATACTCATTTCGTTCATACAATTGATGCATTTTAAGGCGGATAAATTTTTATCTTTCACCTCCAGCATAATATCGATATTCATCCCGGATAACTGTTGCCAGAATTCCAGAAAGGGTGCTATCTGTATTGATCCAGAATGCGCACCTGGGTTCTTACCCTGATGCTGCTGAGAGTAGTGGATCTTTTGCGGGCCATCATCTTTTTTCCAGCTGTCAGAACATGCTTTTATCCAAGCTACATTATCAACAGCTTTGTCGAATGGATTAACGGAGTTGTGCAGAGTGTCGTAAACAACTGGTATACCAACGGCTGATGATACACCTAAAACATCCTCTATGTTGTACATCCTGTCATCGTTTTCAAGAACCAGGCGCTTTTTTATGGATGGATCAAGATCTTTATAGCGGGATATAAAGCGGCTGATTGCCTGAGGCTTATCTCCATAAACGCCGCCCAGATGGAGTATAATTTTGTGCTCATTTCCAAGCCCCATGCTTTCCAGCACCGATGCATGATAATGTAGATCTTCAACTCCCCGCTCTGCAACTAACGTGTCAGGCGAATTCAAAACAGTGTACTGACCTGGGTGCATGGAAACCCGCATCTCTGAACGAAGAATTTTCTGACCGATGGCTAAAAGCTTCTCCGAAAATATCTCCCGCCAAGGTAATTCTGCTGATAAACTCGAACCGAATGGAATCAAGTCAGACGAGATGCGGAAAAGACGAACATTGTTGCATATGTTGTAGTCAATCAGGGTTTGTAGAGAATTGAGATTGTGTTCTATCAATAACAGCAGCCGTTCCGGACTGGCATTTTTCAGAGTGCAGCTTTTCATTTCGCTGCCTGGCACGGCAATTGCCAGACATGCATAACCTATTCTCATAAGCTTGTTTACCTTTCTTGTATTGCTCGGACACTTTCCCAATATGCGTCAAATACCTGCGTTGCCAATGTGTTTCTTCCGTTTTCCTTGGGGTATAAAAGCATTCCGTCCAGAATGCCTTGCGTCATGACCAGATACAAGGTTAACGCGCTTTCTGAAATACCAGGTCTCAGTTCCCCGTTATTGACCCCGTTCATGAAACACTGGCGCATACGTTTGTGATAGATCTGGTCTTTTTCTGCGATCAATTGCCCACATTTTTCTCTAAGCTGTTCGTTAGAAACGAGTGGAATTGTCCTCCAAAAACGGAGCCGGCTGAAATCGCCGAAATACTCCATAACAAACAAGAAGAGGTTTTTCATGGCTTGCTTACAGCTCATACTTTCTGCGCTAATCAGCTTGGAGTTAAGGCAATCAAAATACCTATTTATCTCTTCATTAATCATTAACTCAAGTATTTGATCTTTTCCAGAAAAATGGCTGTAGAGTGATGGCGTTTTAATTCCCACCATATTTGCCAATTCCGCCATTGAAAGGTGATAGCCCTTCAAACAGAAAAGCTCATATGCAGCCTGTATAATTTGTTGCTTCTTATCCAACTGTAACGCCCTCCGTTGCTAACTAATGCTTGTTAGCTTTATAATAATAAATTTAAATCAAAGTGTCAATTAAAACTAATATAATCTTGTACATAAAAGTCCTAATCTGAGTCCGGGTATTTCTTTTCTAAAAAACTATATTGCAGCAGCATTTAGCCCGTATTCAAAATCATCGCGAATCTCACCCGACTTACGCTGTTCCTAAACGAGCATAAAATTGGTCTTGCAATAAGCGCAGTGCTCCAATAGGGAGAAATTACACATACGCTGATGAAGGGTGATAAG
>DHOG01000191.1:9076-9341 GCA_002410715.1 Ruminococcaceae bacterium UBA5396
ATGAAGGGTGATAAGGTTGTCAAGGTTAAGAAAATAGTTGCCAATTGCTTCTTGCTCTTTGCATTCAGGGACAGCAACAACCTTTGCAAGCAGTTCATCTTTGGTGATTCCTTTGATAGAAGTGCCTTGCACAGAATTGAGTTCACTTTGCAGTTTTTTGTAGAGCAAATATGCGGTAAATACAACATCAGTTTTCAGCTTGCTGAGCGACAAAAAATCTTGGCTTGTTGCATAAGAAAACGGCATAACAGCAAGCTTTCCGACA
>DHOG01000107.1 GCA_002410715.1 Ruminococcaceae bacterium UBA5396
GATAATTTCATCAATTGTTAGTTCTGCAGATGTGTGCGGAACTAACAATTGATGAAATTATCAAGATGTGCGACGAATTGATTGAAGCACATGGTGATTGGCTGCCGAAGTATCATTAGGTAAAAACACTTTGCTCATGGCATACCTTCTTTGTTTTGTAACGAGGTCAGAAAACCTGATTTTATTGGCTCAACGATTGGTATAAAACCTTGGTCTTCCATGTGAGGATCGTTGATTTTATGGAATCGCACTTTTATATAAAAACTCTTACCAATTATGTGGTCTTTTAGTTAATGGAGCCATGCCGAGTTATGTGATAAAGCGAAAAAAGAAAGGATGGTCTTAGCAATGTTGAATAAGGGAATTTCATTACTATTAGCAATGAGTATGCTTCTTATTAGTACACCGACGTTTCTTCTTACTACCGCCGCGACTATGACGCTGCCGTATAAATTTTCGTCAGCCGAGTTTACAGCCGCATCGGCCGGCGTCGGGAAGGTAGAGAATCCAGACCCTGAAAAGGTCGGCACCCAGATGGCCGGGCCGACGGTAAACGGCAGCTATCTGGAATTTGATATCGACGTGCCCAAAACCACTACCCCGGACAATGCTGTAAAGAGAACCTACACGTTTACCGCGCGCGTACAGTCCGGTGGTGACGTGCCGAGCATGAGGGTACTGGTGGACGGCAATGAGGTACTTAATTTCGCCGAGGGCGTAGTTTCGGGCGAGGGCGTGGCATGGTTTGTCACCACACCCCGTAACTTCGAAATTACGCGGGGTACCCACAAGCTTCGCATCGAGTTCAAAAGCACCTTTGATATAAGCTGGATAAGCTTGGAACACTATGGCATACACATCGGGGATCAGATGGTAACGGTCGTCGATAGTGTTGAGAGTGCAAGGTGGAATGGCCCCCCATGGACAGGGAGCTGCAGTGACCCCGATTCCAAGAGCAAGCGAGCCTGGGCGAGTACCAACACCAACCACTGGCTGGAGTTCGACCTCTATGTTTCGGAACAAAATGCGGGGCTGTATGACATATTTGCCAAAGGGGCGACTCCCGAAACGGCGGGAATAAAATATACGTTAACGCTTGATACCGAATTCGTGGATACGGTAATCAGCGCGGGCACCGGTGACTGGGGAAGCCCCACCACCTGGGCTTTGAGGGGGCCATCCACAGTTAATCTATCGGCGGGCAAACATACTTTGAGATTTACCTATAACAGCCAATTTAATTTAAGCTTGCTTAAATTTGCGCGTGTAATGGACGAGGACGACACCATTATAAGAAATGCGTCGGATTATTCAAGCTCGGATAAGACCTATAAGATGGAATCCCTTGCTGTTGGTACCAACGGCTATACCGGAAATCCTGAAATAACCAGCGGGAAATGCCCAACCGGCACCAGTGGCGGTTCATGGCTTCAGTACACTGTCAACCGTACCGCAGAAACGGCGGGGGATTACAGGTTCACGCTGTATGCCGCATCCAAAACCTCCAGCTCGCCCACCATGGATTATGAGTGTTATATCGATGGCAAGCTGGTCTCAATCGGTTCATACCCGAAAACAGAAAACTGGCATGGCTTTACGGCCACCGACTCGGCGGGCGTCCACCTTTCGGAGGGCTCTCATACCGTACGCATCCTGTTTAAATCCCAGTTTAATTTAGGCCTCTTTAAATTTGAAAAGTTAACCGTTGATCCCGATGCCAGTGTTACCGCCGTTGCGATCCAGGGGCAGAATCATACGGCGATCAAGGGGAAAACGGCTTCCTTCGCGGCGAAGGTTACCGGTACCGAAGGCTTTGATCCCTTTGTCATTTGGTCGATATCGGGCGGCTCCGCGTCCACCATCGACAATAACGGGTTTTTAACCGTTCCGTATGATGAAACCGCCAATACCCTCACCCTAACGGCAAAATCGCGTTCTCATCCCAATGTTGTTTCTTTGCCGGTCACGATTACCCTGACTGACGAAACCAACGACCACACCCGCCTTGCCCTTGAGACCGCCCGGGAAGGCGTGGTACTGGTGCAAAACAACAACAACGTGCTGCCGCTCAAAAACACCGACAACGTCGCGGTTCTCGGGCTGGGGCAGGTAAGCTATGTAAAGGGCGGAAGCGGATCGGGCGACGTGCAGTCGGCCTATGAGCGCACAATAATGGATGGCTTGGCGGCTAAGGCCAGAAAAGGTTCTTTCGCCAACCTTGATCAAACTCTGGCGGATTGGTACAAAAACTACTATATGACGCTGCCGGGTGCGTCTGTCGGGTCCAATGAACCTGACTATAGCACAGTAAAGCCCATGATCGATGCTGCGGCCGAGAGGAGTAATTCCACCGGCATAATAGTAATCAGCCGCCGTTTCGGCGAGGGCAACGACGTGGATATGAATAACGGAAGTAACAGTTATGGGTTAAGCACCAGAGAACAAGAGCTCATAACAAACGCCCTTGGCGTATTTGACAAGGTCGTCGTAGTAGTGAATATCAGCAGCGTTATTGATATGAACTGGATCGTGAATGCACAAAACAACGGCAAAAAAGTGGATTCTATCGTAATTGCGTGGAATCCGGGTATGGAAGGCGGAGTTGCGGTTGCTGACGTGCTGTGCGGTGACGTCAACCCGTCCGGCAAGCTTACCGATACCTTTGTAACAAAGTACAGCGACTATCCGTCCGCGACGACATATAGTAACCAGGGCAGGAACTCCTGGGTCTCCTATGAAGAGGATATTTTTACCGGATACCGCTATTTTGAAACATTCGCACCCAATAGCGTGGTCTTTCCCTTTGGCTTCGGGCTGTCCTATACCACTTTTACAATCTCTGATGTGACAGCTACATCGAATTTGCAGAAGGGAACCATAGAGATATCAGCGAAAGTTACCAACACCGGGTCAAAACCGGGGAAAGAAGTCGTCCAGGTCTATTACAGCGCACCGTCGGGCAAACTGCCCAAAGCAAAGATGGAATTGGCGGCTTTTAAGAAAACGGGTATTATAAACCCCGGTGA
Source organism: Ruminococcaceae bacterium UBA5396 (assembly GCA_002410715.1). Classification (GTDB taxonomy): domain Bacteria; phylum Bacillota; class Clostridia; order Oscillospirales; family Acutalibacteraceae; genus Avimonas. The sequence goes on from DHOG01000107.1 coordinate 3,027, forward strand.
GCATGAAATTGTCACCATGTCGTATAGCATCAGCGATATGGCGAGCTATGACGATATCGGCAAAACCGGCAAACAGGCAGCCTACGTCCTGGAAGCGGGCGATTATAAAGTTTATGTAGGCAATTCGGTAAGGAATCACGTCCAGGCGGGCATATATACTGTAAGCCAGCTCACCATTACCAAGCAGCTTACAAACGTAATGCAGCCTACACAGCAAACCCAGGAGCCGACAAGAGAGCACAGACAACTGGCACGCCGGCTAAACGGAGCGGGCAGTTATGAAGACACGGTATGGCCGGCCAACCCCATCACGTCTGCGCCTTTTGTACAAGGGCCCGCACAGTACAGCCCCATTATACCCACGACCTCTCCAGCCGCACCAGACGGAGTCATAAAGCTGGCGGACGTCGCGCAAAACCCCTCGCTGATGAGCGCCTTCCTCGCGCAGCTTACTACTGACGAACTCGCTTTCTTAACATTTGGTTCCTCGGGCCGGGGCTCCATCGATGGAGGCCCAAGGGATATCATTGTGGGCGGCATTACCGCCACCACAAATGAGATTTTAAAATTCGGAATCCCGAGGCTGCAGACCTCGGATGGCCCCGCCGGTATCCGCAACAGCACATACCGATCGACGACATTCCCATGCGGCACCATGCAGGCGTGCACATGGAATACGGCTATTGTGGAAGACGTAGGTGCCGCCATGGCGGAAGAGGCGATAGAGATTCAGGTTCTTACCCAGTATCTCGGCCTGACCCTGGAAAACCACGGATCGCCCATTTTACTTTCCCCGGGCACCAATATACACAGGGATCCGAAATGCGCCCGCAACTTTGAATACTACTCCGAGGATCCGTATGCTTCGGGTATGATGGCGGCGGCACAAATCAAAGGCATACAATCAAAGGGAGCGGCTGCGACCATCAAGCATTTTGCTGTCAATAACAGTGAAACCAACCGGAAGAACAGCGACAGCATGGTTTCGGAACGCGCCCTGCGCGAAATTTACCTGAAGCCGTTTGAGATAGCGATAAAATCCGCCAGCCCGTTATTTGTGATGACCTCTTATAACCTCATTAACGGAGAATGGGCGTCGTCGAATAGGGATCTGATGGTCACCGTGCTGCGGGATGAATGGCAATTTAAGGGCGGGGTAATGACCGACTGGGGATCGACGCCAAGTGTGATCCCCGAAATCAATGCCGGCAGCACCCTGAAGATGCCCGGGATTGACTCTGCATCATACAACACTTTAAAAACCGCCATTACCAACGGAATCGTAACAAGGGCACAGCTCGAAAACTTGGTACGCGATCTGATGTATGCTGAGCTGAATACCTACCTATTCGAAGCGGTAGCGGATAAAGACGCTATCAAAACATACAACCCCGTTTCTGTTAAAACGTCAAGCGGCATAAGTGCAAACGTTGATTTCAATTTCTATTATGAAAATGAACCGGTTCAGCTGCACATCTCCAATACGTCGGGGCTATTACATGCCATCCGGGTTACTGATTCCCAAGGAGCAGTGATTCCCGTAGAGGATCAGGGCAGCGGTCTGTATATGTTTGAAATGCCCGATAGTGCTGTAGATATAGAAGTTGTCACCTTATCAGAAAGCTTACGCGATTCAAGCCTGAGCGATCTGACAATGACCAATCCTGCTGTGACCGGCAACCTGCCGTTAACCCCAGCATTTGATTCCGAGACAACAAGCTACACGATGAACGTACCGTACAGTGTGGATGGTCTGACGGTAAATGCTGTAAAAAGCCAAGACGGCGCAAAGGTAGCCATATCCGGGAACACCTCGCTGACCGTCGGAAGCACCAATACCATCACAATCACCGTAACATCAGAGGACGGCCAGAACCACACCGTTTACACCATTAATGTGACGCGAGCCGCCAGCGACTACACCCTGTCCTCCCAGCCGAACAGCAGCGGATGGTATAAAGGGGATGTAACCATTGCCCCCACATCCCCCTATGCTGAAATCTGGGACGGCAGCCAATGGAGGGGCAGCCTATCCGTAAGCAGCCAAGCGGATAATACCGTTAGCTTTAAGCTGAGAATGGCCGGTGGAACAGAAAGCACCCAGCTTACAAAAGCAATCAAAATCGATAAAACCGCCCCTACCGGTGAAATCAAAGTGAAAAACAGCTCGTTTAAATCCTTCCTAAACACCATCACCTTTGGTATGTTCTTCAAGAATACCGTCAATGTAAGCATTACCGGCTCAGATACATTGAGCGGCGTGGAAACAATAGAGTACCAAAAAGTTAACGATGGAGCATCTTATGACGCAAACGGGGCATGGACGTCCTATACATCTCTAAGTATCCAGCCCAACGCCAAGTGCGTAATTTACGCCCGTTTAACCGACAAGGCCGGTAACGTGACCATTATAAACTCCGATGGTATCGTCGTTTATAGTGATTCGGCCGTCACCCCCACTTCCGCCGTATTTGACAAACACACATCAAGTGATGGTTACAAGGACATCAATGTGACATTGGCGCTTAACGGAAACACCCTAAAGGAAATAAAAAACGGGGATGTGGTATTGGTTCCGGGTACGGAATATACAGTTGCAGGGAATACGATTACCATCAAGAAGGAATATCTTGAGCAGCAGACAGTCGAAGACATAACGCTGACATTCGTATTCAATCCAATGGGCACTGGATATACGTCAGGCGGTGATAACGATGCCCCTGCCATACCGTCGATAACCATAACCGTGGCCGATACCACTCCCCATCAATGCGATTACAGTGGGCAGCCATGGATCACTGTAAAAGAAGCTACTTGTGCGGAGGCCGGAAAAGAGCACCAGTGTTGTGTAAAGTGCGGAAAACCGGGGCCGGAAAGGGATATACCTAAAACGGATGACCATATGCCGGGCAACTGGGAGGTAACAAAAGAGCCTACCGTTTCTGAAGCAGGAACTAGGGTGAAAAAATGTACTGTATGCGGCAAGGTTTTGGAAACCGAGGATATTCCCAAGCTTGCGGAGGATGTACAACCTGCAACATTAACGGACAGTAAAACCAGCATTAGGATTGATGCCCCCGCCGGAGCGGTGCCGTCCGGCACAGTGCTTATGGTGGAACCGGTGCTCGAAGGAGCGAACTTTACGATTGTTGCGAATGCACTGGAAGGTAAGTCAGATAAAATCTCGGCTTTCGACATTAAGCTGATATCCAACAATGTTGAAATAAAGCCGAATGGTAAAGTAAAGGTAACAATCCCAGTTCCGTCGGAATTCAACGTAAGTAAGCTTGCGCTGTACCATATTTCGGACGACGGGACTACTACCCAAATCGACTTTAAGCTGGACGACAACAAGAAGAACATTATATTTGAAACCGGAGATTTCAGCTATTACGCTATTGCAGAAGTGGAACGAGGCGCCAAAACCGGTATCGGATACAATGGAGTGTTGCTATTTACCATTATGATGGCAATAAGCGCGTGCGCGCTTGTTGCTGCAAGGAAACGCAGGACGGCAAATTCGGTTTAGCCGTGCTGCATGATTTGAAGCCAGCTTGCTAAACTCATATTTTGCATGGAAACAGCCTATTGGCATATTTTCGAGCATGACAAAGACCGGCAAGGGCGCTGAAAATGCTAGCATTTTCAGCGCCCTCGTGGGCGAGTTGTAAAATTAAATGAAACAAATTAAATAAAAAAATGCTCATGAGAGCTTCTCTGTTATAATGTTAATCACCACAACAAACAGAAACGGAGAAGATCATGAGCAAAGTCTATTGTATCAGAACTCGTCAAAAAGGGAAACACATAACGTTCGATGAACGTGAAGATTTAGAAGCAATGGTCAACCAAATGATAACTAATAAAAGCACATATAAAGCAACGAATTCTTCTATGTACTGCACAAAGGAAATTCACGGTAAAGATGTTTCCCCACTTATTCAAACAAACGCAGCCGAAGAACGCTTTGAAAGTTGTTTAAATGATGCCGGTTTTGGAACTTTGCAAAAATTTGATATCAAGACTTCTAAAGCATCTATATCCTTGCCATTAAATACTGATAGATATTATTATGAGGTGGAAAAGACTTTAGATTTAGACAAAACACTAAAGACAAATAAATATGATGTAAAAAAATATATAAATTGCGCCCTTGCTACAATAATGAAGGATAAAGATGGTATAATATCTGAATTAACGCACAATGAATTAATTGATCGCATATTAGTTTATTATACAAGAAAGACTAACTATTAAAAGTC
>DHOG01000015.1 GCA_002410715.1 Ruminococcaceae bacterium UBA5396
TTCGTTGAAATGTACAGTTGATTTAGCAATGGTTGCCCCTTTTCCTACAAACCCTGTTGTATCAACTTCTACTCCTGCCTGGTTTGCCGTCAACATGTTCTTTGTACTGGTTTCTAAATCGGCCACGATGTTTGCAAAGTTTATGTCTTTTGCAATTTGCAACCTAAAATGTTGCGGGTCTCCTTCTGGATCCGTGCCCACACCCGCCATAAACACTGGTTGAAGCGGCACCCTGGCGGTCTGAACTGGTGAAATTGCCAGTAATGCATCTGGGCGCAAATTATGAACTATACTAAAGATACCGCTGGTGGCAAAAGGGCCATCTGTTTTCCCATCGTTTGCCTTCACATAAATTCGGTAATTTGTCCCTTCTGGTATTACACTGGTGTCCCACGCGAGCATTAAGGCTGTTACTCCTGTCGCTATTGGGAGTATAGTTGCTCCGTCATCTGCTGAATAATAAACCGAGTATGTCAGTGGGTCTCCGTCTGCGTCTGTTGCGTCCGACCATTCGATTGTAATGTTGCCGACCACGGTGGATCCTGTGATTGGTCTTACGATTGGCCCTGGTGCGCTTGGTGTTGCATTGACTTTTTTGAATGTGTATGTTCTGGCGCTTTTATTCCCGAAGCTGTCTATCGCCTCGATAATTATTGTATGCGACTGATTGAGTGCAAGGTTTCCCCATGTCTCAAGGTCAATTGCAAGCTCTAGGTCTGTATTCTGGACTGCTCCGGGGATTGTCCTGACGGCGCCGCCATTAATGCTTTCCGTTACGTCTACTGCGTCCCCGTCTGCATCTGAAACCTGATATACTACGCTGAACGGCCCGTTCTTGTCTCCCAGATTATCGTCTGATCCAGAAATCAGAGGGGCAGAATTCAGATTTACAAAGCAGGCGCGAAACCCGCAGCTGCCGTTGGCATTGCCATCGTAATAGCCGAAGCAAACAAGCCCCGCGCCGCTACCGGCATAGTTGCCGCCACGCATGAAAACAGGGTCACTGGAGTACGGAAAGTACGAGTACGCAGCCGCGCTGTTCCAGTTTTTCCATGATGTAGTGCCTTCTCCGGCTGATGAAGTTTCATGAATGAGCATGCCATCCGTCTGCCCTGCTGCTGCCGCATAGTTATCAGCTCGCGTGTCTCCGCTGCCAACAGGGAATACGTCTTTATACTTGGCATCTGCATTTATGAGTGATTGGCAATAGGTAGTCAAGCTGCTATTCCCGTTATTCACGTAACTTGCAACATATTCATATCCGCATCCTACTAAATCAAAAATACCTGTCACATTGCCTGTGGTTGAAGTCTCTCCAGTTGTATCCAATGAACCGGTTGTATTAACTGTTCCTCCTGTTGTATATCCGGTGTGATACCCGCTGTCTCCATTGATTTTTGGTCTTCCCTGACCGACTGCATAGGCAAGTAATGCTGCAGCTCCATATTCACCATTTTTTGCCATGTGGTTGTCTACGCCGTCTGTTGCTGTGGTTATTGATGGCTGCATGTTTCGGCACTTGGTGAAAATATCATTTACAGTAATAGAGCGCAACGATACTTGCCCTGGCTTTGAACCTGGTATGCCGTTAGCTATGTCATCATAAGCTTCGTATTTCATAACCCATATACCGGTTAGCTCTGTGGTTCCAAATTTAAAGGCTTTATGAGCCTTGCATGTTCTAGCATCAATCGCTGATGTGTCGTCGGTCGTACCGGCTGAAAATCTAATCTTAACTTCTGGATCATCTGCGTATTGTATAGCTCTGTAAGTAAATCTTGGTATCCATACCCAGAGATTACCCTTTGTGTCTTTTGCATTTGCCCATTGCTTTGGTGCTACATTGTTTAAAATGTTCACCGGATCGTAGTTGTACTTCCATCCGGTGCCCCCTTGTGCGGTACTTGGTGCAGCTGTGAAGTCATGATTTGTGCCCGCATAGTTAACCGCCTGCCATCCTGCTGGCAGTACCGGAGCATTTGCTACTCCTGATATTAAACTCATTACAATTCCTCCTTATTAGAATATAAGCAACGGATACCGTTCGGTCTTGGCTTACTAGGTACCCTTTGCTACTTTTGTTTTTACCTCAAGTGAGGAAGGAATAAGGCTCCTTTGGTTCTGGTGGTTCTGGATGCAAGTCCTTGAACTTGCATCATCTCGCTATTAAACCAGAGCAGGCGCGAAACCCGTAGTTGCTGTTGGCATTGCCATCGTTATAGTTGAAGTAAGCAAGCCCCGCGCCGCTATTGTCATAGTTGCCGCCACGCATGAAAACAGGGTTACTGGAGTACGGAAAGTTCGAGTTCGCAGTTATAGCCTTATCCCTATATTTATTACGATTGTCTTGAAAAACTAAATTGATTAAAAATTTTATTAATGAGCCAGTAGCTATCTGCATGTTTTGCGTATCCCGCCCAGCTCATTAATACTTGTTTTATTTCTTCTGCCTCCATATCACCTTCCTTGTACTTTTGTTGGAACTTTTTCAGCTTTCTTTTGATGCGGCGTTTGCTCTCTGTCCGGATCTTCATATGCGTGGCCCATATTTTGTATCCACAAAAATTAACCCCGTTTTTAAGCGGGGATATTTGGGTCTTTCTATTCAACTCAAGGTGTAGCTCTTCTGTCACAAACTGATTGATTTTTTCCAGGGCTCTCTGTGCGTCCTCCTTCGATGGCAAAATTAGAATAAAATCATCCATGTATCGAACGTACTTCCTTATGCGCAGATCGTGCTTAATAAACATGTCCATCTTGTGTAAATAAATGTTGGCATACCACTGCGATGTATACGATCCAACCGGTATCCCTGGGTTCTCCGTGCTGCCGAGTATAACCTTAGTAAGTCACAGAACCTTTGGGTCTGCTATCTTTTTAGCAATCATGTTATAAAGAATGTCATGATCTATTGAAAAGAAGTAGCTTTTAATGTCTCCTTTCAGGATGTATGGCTCCTCCCACGTTTTCTCTGCTGCTCGTAGGTTGTCCTGGACTTTATATGCCGCGCGGTGCATCCCTTTACCTTCAAGGCATGCATATGAGTCGCTTATGAACGCTGGGCCAAATATCGGCTTTATGAAATTGGCTACGTACCATTGGTGAACTACTCTATCTCTGTATGGTGCCGCTTTTATCAGCCTTTGTTTTGGCTCGTAAATAGTAAACTCACGATATTCCCCTGGCTGATATGTTCCATTTTTGAGTTCTCTTATTAGGGTTATTAGATTGCTTTCCAAATCCATTTCAAACTTAATGACATCGGATGTGAAACGTTTCCCTTTCTTACCCTTTTCATGTGCTGTTAAAAATTGCGATAAGGTCAGTGCTGGCTCAAACAGGTTTTTGTATGTCTTAGCCAACAG
>DHOG01000156.1 GCA_002410715.1 Ruminococcaceae bacterium UBA5396
GGATAACTATGTGAATTACCTGCTCCCCGGCATCCTGCTGGTGGCGATTGCAAGCGGCATCGCCTATACGGCTGTTCGTCTGTTTACAGATATGAAAAGCGGCATTTTCGAGCGGTTCCACTCGATGCCGATCGCGCGTTCCGCTGCGCTGTGGGGGCATGTGCTGACTTCCCTGGTTTCCAACGCGATTTCGGTCGTCGTCATCATTCTCGTTGCGCTGCTTATGGGCTTTCGTTCTCCAGCGGGGGTGCTATCCTGGCTTGCCGTGAGCGGGATTCTCGTGCTGTTCACATTAGCTCTGACATGGATCGCGGTGATAGCCGGATTATCTGCAACATCTGTGGACGGTGCGAGCGCCTTTTCCTACCCGCTAATCTTTCTTCCGTTCATCAGCTCGGCATTTGTGCCAACCGCTTCTATGCCGGGACCTGTTCGCGTTTTTGCCGAAAACCAGCCAGTCACCTCCATCGTCAATGCGATACGTTCTCTACTCACGCAGCAGCCTGTCGGCAACGACATTTGGACTGCGCTCGTATGGTGCATCGGAATTACGCTTGTGGCATATATCTTTGCGATGAGGGCGTATAAACGGAAAGCGGCTTAATGCTTGCAGGCATGTAACGACGGCTTTGGGCTTTGGGGCAGCCGAAGGTAATATTTCTGATTTATACTTGCTTTTTTCTAAATATTAATACCGATATCGTCAAAAAAAGAAATGAAAGCAGGCAGGATATCAAGATAGTGCAATAGAGCGAAGATACCTCTATGTCATCTGTTATGAGTCCCATATTGTCAGTCGCCAGCGAAATTGGATTATACCTATGTGCCGCCGGTATGATATTCACAAGCATGCAGGCGACCACTACTGCGCCTGTGATGAGTAAGCATCCATAATTACTTTTCGTTAGGGTTGCTGCGAGCAATAATGTGGCCAGCAAAAACAAGCCAAACATCCATAGGCAAAACGTGGAAAAGAGCAGATTTGCTGTTTCGCCCGCAGGGAAAAGATACACCGTATAACCATAAGTCAGTCCGAAGCATAGTGCAATACTGATCGTCCACACCACAACCATACAGGTGTATTTCGAAAGGATAACCACTGTTCGTGACAACCCTTTTGTCAGCATATTGATAAGCGTCCCCCTGGACAGTTCCGATGACAAAACAGGACTGAACAGGATCACCATCACGATCAGCCCCATTTGCGTTGCGTTTTTGAAAAACTGCGTCCAGGCGTCGTAGGCAGTCGCCTCTGGCAATGTCATGATGATGCCTTCCGTCTTAAGGCTTCCAAGTATTTCAGGCAGCAGTTTTGCCACAAGGGGATTTGTGATTCCGAAAACCGCAAAGACCATCAGCATAATGAGCAGCTTATAAGTTTTTGTGTATTCATAAATCTCTTTTTTTAGAAATGCCAGGTAGTTTCTCATTGGACCACCTCCATAAACAAACTTTCCAGAGTTGGTTCCATAACTGCGAACTTCAATGGAACAATCCGCTTTTGCGACAGCACGCCCAGCAAAAGATGTCCGCCCATATCGTGATCGGTAACAAACGCCGTCACAGTGTTTCCATTGCGCGACATACTTATTGACGGCTGCTTCAGCTCTTCCATGTTCTCGAATAAGGACGCTTCCATATCACTCGAAAACTCAAGAACAAATCCATTATGCCTGTGGCTCTCCTTTATTTCAGAAAGCGTGCCGTGCAGCGCCAGCTTGCCGCTATGCAATACTGCGATGCGGTCGCATACTCTCTCTACGTCCGACAAGATATGTGTAGAAAATACGACGGTCGTCTTTCCTTTCACTGCAAGCAGGATGTCGAGTATTTCCTTCCTGCCGATTGGATCAAGTGCCGATGTGGGTTCATCGCATATGAGAAGTTTGGGTTCATTCAGCAAGGCCTGTGCAATACCAAGGCGCTGCTTCATCCCTCGTGAAAACCCGCTGATTTTCTTTTTTTGGTTTTTTAGCCCCACAAGCGAGAGCAATTCCTCGCTCCTCAATTTGATCTTCACTTTCGTAAGCCCGGTTATTTCACCACATAGCTTCAAATATTCCATTGGATTCATATATCCATAGAACTCCGGAACATCGGGAAGGAAGCCTATGTTTCGATTTGTTTTTGTTTCGCCATACGCAACCTTTTCCCCGCATACAGTTACACTTCCGCTATCCGGCTTTAATAATCCGAGAACAATTTTCATTGTTGTTGTTTTACCCGCGCCATTCTGGCCAACAAAACCGAATACGGAATGCTCCGGAACATCCATGTCCAATCCATTGAGTACCTCATGGCGACCAAAACGCTTGGAAAGCTGATGAATCTCCAAAATGCCCATTATTCTTCACCCCTGCCAAAGGCAAAGTATACGACTGGCCCGATAGTCTGTACGAGCATGACGATACAAGCCCACATCACTTTATTCCCGAAACGGTAATGGGGATGCCGGAGCACATGAACAAGGGCGGTAATACCAAGCGCAAGCTGTGCGATAACCAACGGAATGAGAAACGGCAAATATTCTTTCAACATAGCTAAATCCATGGGGAATCCTCCTATGTCTTATTTCCTTGCAGTAAATCCTCGCAGATATTGCTCCGGCCACTGATATTTGACGTCCAAATCACGGGCTGTGTGCATCACCCAATAGG
>DHOG01000148.1:0-6837 GCA_002410715.1 Ruminococcaceae bacterium UBA5396
TTAGGTTCGTGCTAAGCGCCGCATTGTTCGCAATACATATAATTGCGCCTTTCTAAGCCAAGTAACGCTTATCTCCTAATCGTATATTCTGATTATACTTTTTTTGCAAAACTTTTTCTAGAAGAACAGCACAGCACCGATGAAAAAGATGGCCTTTTTTGTAGCCATGCGCTATTCCTCCGTTCAAAATTATTTTCAATTACATTGAATGACCGTCAATATATCCGGGCATTCTCTCACGCCGATGGCCTCCGGATACTGCGGCTCGCTTATTGCGACGACGGGGCGTATTTCGACGAGCGGTGTTTCGGGTGGAATCTTCTCCGATAAGAAGCTTAAATCGAAGGTCATCCCAGCAAGATCGAGCGTTCCCCTTGGGCAATCCTCGCCGGGCTTGATGCCCAGCACCGCATCTGCCGATACGCTGTAAAAGCTTGTGAGCGAAATCGTATGGCCGTTTAATATTATCTCCTTACGCCCTGATAGCGGTATGCCTGTCAGTTCAATTGTTTCGTCGCCAGTCAGTGTGACGGTGGTGTCACTTGGCGAAGGAAGCGCGGATTGTATGCAATCGTGCTCCGTGAACGAGGGTTCCTCTGGCGGTTTTGGCTCGGAAACAACAGGATCTCCTGTTTCTACAGGAGATCCTGGCGCTAAGCCCATAGAGGCGGCGGGGAAATTTGGTGTACAGCGTACAAGACATATGAGTATCAACGCGCGCACAAGGGCAGCATTCGTTTTGTAGGTATCTGCTTCATGCTGCAACTTCTTTCTAGCCGAGAGCATCTTTTATCGTGTCCAATAAGTCATTTAGTTTATTTAAGTTGTCGCTGTCTATAGTAGGTCCGCCACGGAAATATTCGCTCCATGCTTTGTTTGCTTTGTCAAATACCGCCTGACGCGCCGCGTTGTCCGCCATCGCCGCTTCTCCGACGGCTTTGCTATAGGCTATCGCGTCTTGTATATATTCTTCGGTGAATCGGAGACTGAACACCGCCTGCGTCAGCGTTGCCTCTACGTTCAGAAAATCCTCCGTCGGAGCGATAACACCCGTCACGTGCATTGCGGAGGTGGGGGTCATATCGACGCCGCCCACATAGTAAGGATTTGTATTCCACAGCGATGCCATGAACATGCCGCCGCAGGCGCTGCCATTCGAGCCGCGAACCCCGGCGAACATCATCGACTCGCCGGTGGTTGCCTGTGCATAAGCCGTTTCGATCGGTATGCTCTTTTGGGGCATGATGTCGTTAAGCGCGGGCAAGCTAAAACCAAAACCGTATTTGTCCGATACCGCCTGAAGTGCGTCAAACACATAGAAAACGCTGCTCGCGCTGTCCATTGTCACGACCGGCGCATCGTAATTTAACTCAGCATTGGGAAAACCCATGTTGCCGATATAGCTCGCCCAGCCGTTCTTGGCATCGTAGCTCTTGTTGAGCGGCCCCAGATTGCCGTAATAAAATATTTCATAGTCGGGATTTTGCGGATTCCAGGCGCGGAAACCGAAGGTGGTGTATTGGCCCATGGTTTGTATCTGCCAACCTTCAGGCAACATCACCGAGAAGTAACCGCCGTCGTATTTCACCAAATTTATATTTGTTGTCTGCTGCTGCGGAACTTGTAGCGGCGGATTGTTCTGCCCGCCCTCGTCTCCGCCTTGTTCGCCGCCTTCACCATAGTAACCCGCGTCCGGCTGGTAGGAGGCCACGGCTTTTTCGAGTGCTTTTAATGTCGCGTCCCCCTGCCCATCAAAATAACGGCAGACATACTGCACTACCGAATCTTGGGTTAACTCAGCCACGATAAGCATTTCCACAACGTCCGTGCCGGATTTGTATTTGATCACCACACCGCCCTCAAGTTCCTTGCCTGCCACGGTATAATATTTGTATTCCGTTTTGGCTATCAGCCTGTCACTGTATTCCTCTGTCATTTGCCTTATCACAGATGCAAAATGCGCCTTAGCGTCGAAACCTGCGTGGCTTTCTGTGCTGCGGAAGATCTGCAGATAGGGTATTGACCCCGGCTCTTGGGTATATATGGTCACCCCGGTGCGTTCATTCCATTCGGCGGTATAGACGCCGTCGTAAAGGAAGGAGAAATCCTGCTGCGTACACTCGTACACGCGATCCTCTTCCATCTGCGAAGCCATATCCGAAATAGCATCCGACAGATTATTTCCCCCACTGAATTCCGGCTCAGGCGAAACGTTCCCCTTCGTGCTGCACCCAGAGAACACGGCTGCGGAAAACATGATAATAGCAATAAGCAACACCACCGCTTTATTTGATCTCATATGTAAGCCCTCCATTCACTATAAATTCCGCTTATGTACTTTCTTTACTTGCAATATATATTGAAACCTCTTATTTATACAGGCGGCGGTCTCCTCACATAACAATGTGTTAGGTGCCGTTATTATGTTACGCTGGCTACTCTTCGCCATGTTTTTTTGCAACCACCACAAATTGCCCGTTCTCTGTATGATAGGCGCAGGTGACCAGCGTCAGAAGTTTGTCTCCGTAAGATGCAGTTACACCGGTATCATATAAGGCAATCGCCTTAATGTTGGTAATATACTCATCAAAAACCGTTGCGTCATCAGCACTCAGGAATTCGTAATGTTTGAACACCTTGTCGTTTTTGCGATAGGTCTGACTCCTAAACACTGCGATAATCTCAAAGTTCTGTTGTTCGTACAGCGTGTCAAATTGGACAATCGGATGTTCCATGTAATATTCATCATCCATATACTTTAGTAGATCGGCGAACATTGTACCGTTTTTCATATTATGGCCATAAATGATGATATTGGTGCCAAATGGATCAACAGCACATCTTTTATCGACAAAGGGCACTCCGCTTTTGGAGTCATTCTTGTCAAAGCTGTGCGTAAGGTAAAAGTCATCCGCTCTGTACATGACCGGATAGCTAATCTTTGTTCTGTCGATTCTTATCCAACCCACCATATCCGTGTTCTGCTTATACAACTCCCGATATTGCGCTAATATGATCGGCGATTGGTTTAGCTGCAGTGGGGCTGCCGTTGCTGCGGGAAAAGTATCTTCATCTGTGATGTTTACTGGTATAACCGCCGACAGCTCCCTCAGTGCCTTATCCTCCTGGGCAACCTGCACATAATGCAGTACAAGCACCGTGGCTGAAAAAATAAAAGCAAAGCATAAGAAATACATCAATCTCAAACTTATTTGATGACTTCCGAAATAGCGCAATTTTTCACGCCACACTCTAGTTCCGTCCCTTTTGCCTTCATGCATTTCTCGCTTAATCCTCATAAAAGCAAGCGGGAAACATCTGTTTCCCGGCTTACTCTTTCTTAACGCTTTTTTTATCGGTTCAAAGAGGTCTTTTTCCTTATCACGATAATCGCCGCAATACTCGCAGCTGAAATACTGCACAGCACCCACCAAACCCACGATAGGCTGTTATCTCCAGTCTTCGGGATATCATCAAGGGGATCATCTGACGGGGGCGGTGTCTCAGATGGAAACGGCGTTGCAGAAGGAGACGGCGTCCCGGATGGAGACGGTGTTGCAGAGGGAGACGGCGTTGCAGATGTTTCTTCAAACGTGGCTGTAATCGTGTGATTGGATATAATATTCATGAAAGTATAGGAGCCTACAGCACCTACGCTTGCACCGTCAACCAATACATCAGCAATTTGGAACCCAGAATCCGGAGTGATGGTAAATGTTAGATCAGAACCCTGCGATATATTAGCAGCGGAGGCAGGGCTGATTGTGCCGTTGGCGCTTTGCGTAACGGTAATTGCATAAGTTGACGGGTTTGCGACACCGGAAGCAACAATCAGTATATTATAAGGAGAATCAGCAATGGAGATTTCCGCTAATGTCGCAACGGGTATAACGATTTCACCGGTGGACGCATTATATGTATAATCGGAATTTACAGCGTATACTTTTGCTACGGATGACGGAATAATTTGCTGGTGTGTATCAGGATCATACCATTGAAGTTTATATACCTTGATGGATGGCGGAAGAGAATACCCCGAATCAGCCGACAGAGTTGCCGTAAAGCTAGCGGCCGGTGTAGAACCCCACGTATACATTGCAAAAGTCCTGCTTGATGCCAAATTCGCGAGTTGGGAAGAGACAGATGCAGCAGTTGAGATATAGGCTCCAACAGGGTAGGCATTAGCGATGATTTCTATATCATCAGTAGAACCGGAATAGGCAATATCGTCCAACGTACCAACCGGAATAACGATTTCACCGGTAGCTTGATCATAGGTATAATCCGTACCCTGAACATACCTCTCTTCCACGACATAGGTGTAGAGGTTATCCGGATTCACTTCAATAATCGCAGCTAATTCTTCTTCAGAATAATAGTGGACTCTCCAGACGATAATGTCTGCCGGCATCTCAAAACCTGTTTCAGGAGATAGTGTCGCCGTATATGGCGCATCGGGTGTCTCTCCCCATGCCCAGCCTTCCGAAGGATTCGATGATGTCAAGTGTCCCAGCTTGCTTGATACCGTATTGATGTTACTGCCGGTAACACCGGCCAAGGCGGTAACGGGGAGTATAGCTGTAAACAATGCGACGATAAGAACTAAAATGCAGGTTTTCTTCAGTGGTTTCATATTGATGGTCTCCTTTGCTTTTATACCTAATGCTTATTCTTATTTGTGGTCATTTCTCTTCACGTTGTAACGCCCGTTGTATTGTTCCTGAAAGTTCATCCAGAATGATGGGCCCCCATATTTCGGTTATACTCACGCTGGAATCCTCGGGAAAGACATCAACCCGTGTACGGTCTGTGTTCCCTTCGGCATTAAGCGCAATCCGCATGTTCCCCGTATGCTGAGCATCGGATACGACCAGCGTTCCCCGTGCGCTGTTGGAGCTGTCGAGACGAAGCCCTAACGCCTCAATGGTATCGTACAGTGCATTTATAACGATGCTTTTGTCATAGGGAAAGTATCGGCTCTGTATCTCCATGCTGCTCACCTCCTTCTTAAATGTAAGCGATAGGAGTATTAATTGGCAGGCCAGAAAGGGTGCAGGCATCCAAAATGAGGGTATAGTTTTAGTCTAGGTGGCTTTATTTCTCAGTTTTAATCTTGGAACAAACCTCTTTGTATGGTATAAATGATAATGATAAAGAAATATTTGCCGGAAGGAGGCGGAGTATGACGAAGGACGATATGCCCACACAAAAAAACAAATACATCTATTTCGCCGCACTGATCGGTTTCGGGTTTCTTTGGACGGGTACAGCATATATTGTACAGGCTTACCGTTTGCTTCAGTTTTTGGATGGGGGGACGGTAAATCTACTGGTCTGCGGGGTTTACTATGTCTGTCAGGCTGCCGGCATCGGCGCTGTCGGCTTTCTCTTCGCAAAGCAGCCCATGATTGCCAGCGGCCGTGCACTTCCCTTCTGGGCTTCTGTAATCACAGTTGTTTGCGCAGCGGCAGCCTTATTTTTATCCTCTATACCAATCATCATCACTGCCGGAGTGCTCATGAACATAACGATTGGGGTGCTATCTGGTTGCTATCTGACAAGGCTGGCAACTGACATCCCGCAGCAGCGCCGCGGTATTGTGTTTGGTGCTGCCTATGCTTTCGGTAGCATCGGCACATGGCTTCTGTCTTTGCCGATGGACGCTAAATTTCTATGGAACAGTTATAGCTTTTATGCTGTGGCAGTACTTGCCGCCGTATCTCTTATTCTTCTGCGGCATCTTTCACCTTCGCCCAAACAAGGCAACAACTTGGAGCAACTAAGCCCTGGGTTCGGTAAAAAGATCATCTGGCTGGCTGCAGCAGTTCTCTTTCTGCTGTCGCTGGAGAATACGCTTGGTTTTTCTTTTCCACTCAAGAGCGCTTCCGGCAGCGTATATATAGAATTTACACGTGCGTTTTATGCGCTCGGTCTCATCATTGCAGGTCTTGCTAGCGACAAAAACCGCCGTTGGGGCGCGATATGCTGTTTGGCAGCGCTGGCTTTTCCCTTCGCGGCACTGGCACTCGGCAACAGTATTGTTGGAGAGACCGCAATGTGGATGGTTGCGTATCTGTTTTTGGGTTTTTGGTCGGCATACCGTATCCTTGTGTTTTCCGATATTTCATCAAAGAGGGGGCTTCCCGGGCTTGCAGTAGCCGGGCTTTTGGTAGGTCGGCTTGGAGAAGCCGCTGGTACGCTCGGCGCAAGTTTTCTAACCGGCGCGCCGCTTATAGTGGCTTCCGGCGTAGTCTTCGCCCTTGTAATCGCCTTATTCTTTTCTCTCTATCAAAAGATTTATTCCCCGACCATCAATGCAGAAGAGATGGAAAAGCAGCGATTGCTGGAATATGCGAGCCGCTTTAAATTGTCACCCCGAGAGCAGGAGATTTTCAGTCTTATCGTGCAAGGGATGTCAAATACTGAAATAGCTATCGCATTATTCATCACTGAGAGTACGGTTAAATTCCATGCGGGGAATATATTCAAGAAGACCGGTCTCTCCAGCCGGTCAGCGCTCATTGCCGATTTTAAGCTGCGTAATAAAAGCTGATAACATACTATAAATGTGAGGTGTAGATATGTCTCGAAAAAGAGGTTTCCTGATACTCTTCGTATTATTGCTTTTCACATCAATCCTATGCTCCTGTGGTGATGTCATAGTTGAGCCGAAATGGATTATAGGTGTTAAAGGTGCTGATGCAGCGGTATTTTCCAGCCTCGACTATGTCAAGCTGCATGAAGTCACCATTACAATCGAAACAGAGCAACAGGACGGTAGTATCCTGGAAGAAACATGGGAGGGCGTTTATATAAAAGACGTTCTTGATTATCTTG
>DHOG01000148.1:7065-8257 GCA_002410715.1 Ruminococcaceae bacterium UBA5396
GAGTATACACCCGACATCATAAACGATTCCCTAACCATTCTGGCCACAAGTGTGAACGGTAAAGAGATGAAGCATGAAGACGGGTATATAAAGATTATCGCCGGAAATCAGCCGGAGAACATGTGGGTTGAAAACCCCGCAAAGATAAGCGTAAATAAATAAGTTTCAAATATCAATGACACCAAATGCACACAGTAGCGGCTTTTCGTAATAGGAACACCTTTGCAACCTTAAATTTGTTAATGATTTGTTTGATCAACATAACGCCTGTAGGCAATTAAGCGATATATCAATTGTAGTGCCAGCTTTTAGGGTTTTCATTTCTTCTTCAACAACAGAAACTATATAATCTGATACATCATCAAATGTCAGAATGTCTTGATAATTAATTGCAAAACGTGTTACTGTCAAGTAAAATTCCCCACTTTACGGCAAACAAAATTCCCCACTTTTCAGACTAAGATTTCTCCTGCTTAAAAATCTCCTTTCTGTGTGCCAGCCTGTAGCTATCATCGGTAAAGGATAAAACCTGGCACCGATGCGTGAGCCTGTCCAGCAGAGCCGTTGCCAAAACCGAGTCGCCGAGCAAGTCCGCCCATCCATCAAACCCCTTGTTGGATGTAATGACGACGGATGTACTCTCATACAGGTGGGAAATCAGTTGGAAGAACAGATTTGCTTCCACTTTGCCGACCGGCAGGTAACCCAGTTCATCAATTACGAGCAAGTCGCATCCATGAATCCATTTCAACCGGGCGGCAGATTTTCTGGAAATCTCCTGTGTTTTCAGAATATGGACGAGACTGTCCATCGTAGCAAAAAACACTTTGTACCCCGTCTAACGCCTTGTTTGCCGTTGCAAGAGCAATGTGCGTTTTTCCTGTGCAGGGAGGCCCAATCATGATGAGATTGTAGATGCCGTCTACCCATGTGAGTCCCGCCAACTGCTCTATCTGCCAACTCGTAATCCCTTTCTGGAACTCCGTATCGAATGTTTCAAACCCCTTGTAGGTAGGGAGTTGCGCCTGTTTGACGTGACGTTGCTTTGCTTTTTCCTCGCGGTAAGCTATCTCATCATTTAGGCAATCAATGAGAAAATCTTCATTGGATACCGGCTCGTCCAGAAACCCAAAGGGCCTGTTTGCCAGATTGGATAGTCCCAGCTGCTTTGCACAGGCATGTATTTTATCCA
>DHOG01000182.1 GCA_002410715.1 Ruminococcaceae bacterium UBA5396
TCCTTTCAAAGCTTAGTAATGCTTACCGCCTAATCGTGTAGTCTGGATATACTTTTTCAATCGGACTTTTTCTATCCCTGCAGCTCATCCGCTTTGTGATCAGTTAGAGGAAGAGTCCGCAGGCACATACTCAAAGCTGAGATCTAATCCATCTGATGTCTTGCCGGTGATGGTGTTTCCCTTGACGCTATACCACTCACTGCATGCCTTCGGGAAGTCAGCGGCTTCGCTGCCGGTTAGCACCGCAGGCTTGCCGGGAGTTGTCGAAATGCCGATGATACCGTCCTCGCCGTCCACGGCTATCATGTAGATCGAGGTTGTTCCGTCTTCGTTGAGAAGGTAATATTGCCCTGTGTAACCGAACGTAGTTTTTCGATATTCGCTATAGGTACTTTCGGCGCCGTTCTCCGTGACTGTGCAGGTTAGAGCATCGATAGCTGGGTTGTATGTGCCTGAATACGTAAACTTCTTATTCTCTTTGTCAGAATAGGTGACGGTATAATTATTGCCGTTCTCGGTGTATTGGATGTCGGTCGCACCCATCATCGAGAGCCCCATCTCCATCGTCTCCTGACCCATACCAAAAAAACTCACAGGCAGCAACGCCAAATCGGTCATGCCGACGCCCAGAAAAGAAAGTACTGCCATGCCCGCATCGGGGCTGTTGGATAGACCGTCGGTGATCTTGATAATCACAGCATTTTTGGCTTCCAGATAAGCAGCGTATGATTCTGCCAAATTGGCGCCGGAACCGGGACCACTACTAACTCCGGCGGCTGCCGAAGCAACGGGCGTTTCCTTGGATACAGCCGATTCATCCGAGGGTCCGTTATCATTTGTTGGAACCGGTTCGGATTTTGTCGGTCCGCCACATCCTGCGAAAACTGCTACAAGCAGCAGCACAGCTATAAGTATACATAACACTTTTTTCATCACGTTTATTCTCCATAAATATAATTGATTTCTTCAAAGTCAAGTTTCTAATCTTTGTTCCCTCCCATTAAGATAGCAACGTCGGCGCAATTCCTGTTTCATAACGGAATCGTTCACAGATTTTCTCCATTGCCGCCGGATCGATTGCCGGGCGAAGAAGCCGGATATACTTTGTCCGCTTTTCCGTGCCGTAGGTGAAGGAAATGAAGTCGTTTCCTATCTCCACGGCTCTGAGTCGGATGCCGTCCTGATTGAATTTGATGGTTTTCTCGTCCAGCAGAATGCCAAAATAGGAGACGATTACCTCGGTGCTTTCGGGCTCCAGCTTCTGCATCGCCTCACTGGATATGTCGCTGACGATGGCGGTGCGGATGTGCAGAATTGGGTTTTCCGCAATGAGTCTCGCGACTTTCAGTTTTCCGAGCTCCCGTATCCAGAACCCCGCCGCAATTCCGCCCGCAATACTGATGCTAACAAGGGGTATCTGCGTCTGGATTTCAGATGCTGCTTTCCCAAAAATGAGAAGAATTGAACCCGTTAGTATGAAAAATCCGGTGAAAGCCGCAAAAGCAAGACATCTTTTTTTAATTGTTTTCAAATATAGCCCTCCTTTTCAGGCAGAGTTGCATTTGTCAATAACAGCATATCAAAAGCGCAAACATAAAAACCCACCCGACCGGGTAGTTTGCATGAAAAAGGCCCCTACCTTTTTCGGGTAGGAGCCAAATATCCATAAAATCCAGGGGGGTATTATTTTGGCGGGGCTGTGTCCTCTTTTTTCAGCATGAGGGTAATCAGCTCCGCGCGGCTTTGAATGTTAAATTTGGAATAAATGTTTTTCACATAGTACTTGACAGTGTTCTCACTAATATTTAGCTCACCAGCAATTGTCCTGTAGGTTTTTCCCTGAAGTAGCAGGGAGGTCACCTGGCCTTCCCGTTCCGAGAGATTGCCGAACCTTGCGGCTTGGACGAGCTGGCCTGATTGTTCCTGCGCAGACAAATCAGAAAAAACCGAGAGATACGCATGACCCTTAAGCAGGGAGGAAAGATGTTTGTGAAGCGGCGGCAGCAGAATCAGCGTCACGCAGACCACGGCCAGCGCCAGAAGCGTAGGATTCAGGCTAGGTATATTGGACGATAATAATGCTCTTCCAATGAGCCCGCCCAACAGAACGCCCAATACATTGGCGGACAGACCCATGCCAAGAACTGTTGCGGGATTTTTGTGGAACTCCAGCATTTCACCGAGTATGCTCCACCAAAACAGGTCATACACGCCGCAGGCTCCCAGCATCAGTGTATTGACCACAAGATAGCTGGTCGCCTCTCGGCCAAGGCTCATAAACCCGATAAACGAAAGCCCGATCATTGCGATGGCCACATAGAGGATATAGGCTCGGTTCATTCGCCGAGGCAGATTCCTCATAACAAATAGTGCGGCTATATATGGAACAGCCCAATACCAGCTTGTTATTCCTTCGAGATGTGCAAAGGCGGGATTCACCACCTCATACATGAGTCCCGAGTTGATGGTGATAGTGACGATGAACAGCCACAAAAAAACCAGAAGCCTCGCAACGCCTACGGGGCTCTCCTTCTGTTCCGAGGAGGTGACGGGAGTGGCATCACGATCCGTCGGGAGCTTCAGGGCGAACGCGAAGGCGCTTAATAGCATGAACATAGATAACGCCAGCCCGATGTGCGGCGATAGATGGATAGCCGCCATATTGAGCAATACCATGAGGATATTGGATAAGATCAACATATCCGCGACTGGTTTGATCCGTTCGTTTTTCGGCGTACTGCTTTTCAGGTAAAACGCCCAGGCTGCCACGCAGCCTCCGGCCAGAAACGAACCCACGATGAGTCCCACCGTCCAAAACATGGATGGAGGGAAGAAAAACATTGCAGATACGGCGATGAAAGAGGGATACGAACACAGAAACAGTCGTTTGGCCGCTTTCTTTGATTTTATAAATAGTCCGCACAGCAGCAGCCCAGCGAACATAGCTGCAACGCCGCAAAAAACCATACTTGCAGGGTCAAATTTATATGCATCGGCCAGAGAATAAAAGATTTGGCCTTCAAAAAGGAAGGCTAGCATCCAGGAAGAGAACAGGGAATGGACGAGGACGGACAGTTTCCGTTCATTCAGGTTTAAATAGAATCTATTTTGCGGATGCCTATCTGTCAACTCGTCACCTCCTCACATAATGATGTGTTACGTGCTGTTATTGTAGTTTTTGCACCTATTATCGGCTGGTCTTGGAGCATCTTTTGGCATAAGCCATAGTTTCCTTACCTCATATTGTACAGAACCTACTCTTAGGTTCGTGCTAAGCGCCGCAT
>DHOG01000011.1:0-455 GCA_002410715.1 Ruminococcaceae bacterium UBA5396
TCAAGGATTGGGGGGCACGCCAGTGGAAAAAGGCGATGTGCTGGTCAGCCGCACAACCCCGGGCGAAGGCAAAGTCGGGACAGATATCCATGGCAAGGTTCTGGGGGCCCGTATGGGAAAGGATATTGCGTTGCCGGCCGGCAAAAACATCGAGATGTCGGAAGACAAACGCGCGATGCTTGCGTCCATCAGCGGAAGGTTACGGGTGGTCGCCGGACGGGTCATTGTATCGGCGACGCTTTTGATTGACGGAGACGTGACAATGTCTGTCGGCAACATCGATTTTGACGGCGATGTGGAAATTACAGGTAATGTAAACGCGGGATTTACGGTAAACGCAGCGGGCAATGTGGTGGTGCATGGTCTGGTAGAGGCGGCGGAGATCAATGCCGGGGGCGATATCATCATCCATAACGGCGTGAGTGGGTCTGACAAAGCGGTGCTGAAGGCGGACG
>DHOG01000011.1:634-4313 GCA_002410715.1 Ruminococcaceae bacterium UBA5396
AAAGCGGTGCTGAAGGCGGACGGGAAAATATTTGCGAAATATGTGGAGCGCGCTACGTTGGATGCGGGCCAAGGACTCAGGACAGAATTTGCCCTGCACAGCAAGCTGATGAGTGAAACATATGTCAACCTGCTGCACGGACGGGGAACGGTGATCGGTGGAACGGTGAGCGCGGGGACATACGTTGTGGCGCAGGTGATCGGCACCGATGCAGGTACGGCAACCAATGTCGATATTGGTATATCGCCGCGGAAACGTGCGCGTCAGGAAGCTGCTGAAAATGAATTGGGAGATATCAAGTCCGCCATAGGAAGGATGGAACTTGCCGTCAAATCGGCGGAAAGCAATGCGGCAATACGCGAGAAGAATCCGGGTGCGATACAGGATATAAAAAACAAGATTGACGAACTGACATTGCAAAAGGATGCGCTTGAGAAGGAATTGACAGATTTGGAAGCGGATATGCAAAGCGTGCTTGACGGACAGATTCACGTGGAGGATACGATTTACAGGGATACAAGGATCAGTATTGGCAAAAGCACCTATCTTGTTAAAACAGAAAACAGGCATGTCACGTATTTCCGTGAAAAACAGGAGATCGCGAGCAAGGTTTATAGCTTTACGGCAGTGGCCGAAAGTAAAGAAAAAAATTGAGTTTTATGTAAAGTGTGCCGGCAAATTGACGATATTCATAACAGAAGAATCATTCCTTAATCTGGGTGATGACAGGCGAAATATATCGGAAAGGAGCCTTATGGCGGGAGGGCGGCACAGTGATCCGGACGATTGACACACAAATGATGATCCAGCAATCCTTAAATGCATCCAGGGTTGCGGGTGAAAAACTGAATGAAGAAGAGCAGAACAAGGCATTTCAAGCTGAAATGGAGCAGGAACGTGCGACCCAGGAGCTGGAAACCGTCATAAAAGCCGAGCAGGCGGAAGACCGAAGGATTCAGGATGACGGGCAGGACAACAACCAGAACGTATATTACCTGGAAGAAGACGTTGTGCTGGAGAAAAAACCTGATGAAGAGGAAGCCGGCGAAGCGGGGGCAGAGGGCAAGCACCTGAACGCATGGAATATGGGCGCCGAGGTGGATATTTCGGTCTGATACCTGAAATGCTTGTGTGGCGGGTGTAAAATCACGCAGATTAGGAGAGTTTTGAATGGGAGCAGAGTATTACCTGTTTGCTGTTTTTGTATTTGCACTGGCCCTGATACTAATTGTTTTGTTGGTATGGGGGATCAAGAAAAACAAGACAAAAGAAAAGGCTGAAATTGAAGAAAAAGAACAGAAAGTAATGATGCTCTACTTTGAGGTTGAAGATATGATCAACGGCCTTAAAGAATACGTTGATGTAAGCAGGGATCAGATCGAAGCAAATATCAAAAGAATAGAGACGGATATGCAGGCGCTTTCCACAGTGAGGGAAAGCCTTCTTAATTTAAGGGAAAAACCGCAGCGAGATCCGGTGGCGGAGTTTATCCCGGAGATCGCTATAGAAGAGCCGCTGCAGCATGACGAAGCGCAAATATCATTGTTTGACCTGCATGATGAAGGGCACGATGTGGACAATATTGCAAAGAAGATGAATTTGTCGAAAACCGAAGTCGCATTTATGCTGAAAATGAAGGCATACCAGTCAAATGAAAAAAAAGATGATAATAACGACAAAAAAAGCTAAAGTGCACATGATTTTGTTACGATAGGACTATTGAGTAGTAATATATTGTAGTTTTGGAGTAGGGTTTATGATTAGAAGTTTTTACATCGCAGGTACAGGGATGATGACGCAGCGTTCCAAAATGGACGTGGTCATCAACAATGTTAAAAACATGGATACTGTGGGGTATAAACAGGATCAATTGGTTACAAGGTCGTTTGAAGACCTGCTTTTGGACAGGTTAAACGATCCGTCAATTATAAACAGGACAACGTATGTTGGGCCGCAGAACACGGGTGTACACGTTGATGAAATGGTCATTGACTTCCAGACAGGCGCCCCGCAGGAAACGGGAGAAATGACAGACCTAGCGATTCAGGGAGACGGCTTTTTTACCGTAGAAACACCTGATGGAGTGCAATATACAAGGGCAGGTGATTTCTGGGTTGACCAGAACGGATTCCTGATGACGCAGGAAGGCTACTATGTGCTGGGACAGGGCGGCGGAAGGCTGAATGTTGGGACGGAAGGATTTGTGGTTGCGACAAACGGCACGATCCAGAATTTGCAGGGGCAGCAGATCGGCGCATTGCAAATTGTAACATTTGAGAATCTGGACGTGATGCGCAAGACGGGGAACAATAATTTTATCCCTTATGACGGATCGGCACCGATAGCGGTGCAAAATCCGGAAGTAAGGCAAGGATATGTTGAAGCATCGAACGTAGATACGGCCAGGGTGATGTCCGATCTGCTTATGACAAACCGGGTATATGAAGCGAGCCAGCGTATGCTGCAGATGATAGATTCCTCACTGGAGAAGACAGTGGATTGGGAGCTTTTAAGGAGTAGATTATGCTACAGGGTACTTACACAGCGGCAATGGGCATTAATGCCCAGCAAAAAAGAATTGATACGATCGCAAACAATATTGCGAATGTAAGCACAAAGGGATTTAAATCGACGCGGGCAAACTTTAAAGACGCGCTGTATCAGACGATGCAGAGGCCCGTGCAGCCCCAGGATGATTTGAACCTTGAAAAAGGACACGGTACGCTGGTGTCGGGATTCACGACATACTATGCGCCGGGCCAGCTTGTTGAAAGCGACGATACAAGCGCTTATATAGAAGGATACGGGTTCTTTACGGTGCAGGGGCCGACAGGCGAGATATTCTATACGCGGGACGGTGATTTTGCGAAGAGCCAGGGTGCTGATGGAAATTGGTACCTGACCGATGCATCCAACCAGTACAGGATACTGGACCAGAACAACCAGCCGATCGTGATACCGGGTACTGGAAAAATCAATATCGGTACAGAGGGCATTATCACAAGTGAAGGTGGGGACTATATTGCGACATTGCGCATAGTGGATTTTCCCAACAGACAGGGCCTGGAGGCGACGGGCAACAATATGCTGACAGTGTCGGAGACATCGGGGCAACCAAGGGCAGCAACACAATACGGCAGGATTATTGGCGGGGCGTATGAGGGGTCCAATGTGGATATGGGTGTTGAGTTAACAACACTGATCAGGGCACAGAGGTCGTTGCAGATGGCATCCAGGGCGCTTTCTACGGCGGATGAAATGGATGCTACCGCCATCAACTCGAGGCGATAATAATACGATAATAAATCAGGGGGATAAGTCGAGTGGCTGGGAATTTTAGAAAATGTAAGGACTGCGGTAAGATATTTAACTTCATGGGTAAGTCGATTTGCCCGGACTGTATAAAGAAGCGCGATGAAGATTTTGCTAAAGTTCGGAAGTATATATACGAAAACCCTAATGCAAGGGCAGAAGAAATTGCGGAAGCAACAGAAGTAGACATTAAAGAGATTTTGGAGTTTTTGAAAGAGGGCAGGTTACAGCTGAAACATGCGGACGGCCTGCTGAAATGCGAAAAGTGTGGAGCGCCGATTGCCACAGGAACATTGTGCGACCGATGCACAAACAGCCTGAACAGCCATCTGAGAAGCGCGCTTCCGCAAAAGGAAGATAAAAAGCC
>DHOG01000011.1:4485-7145 GCA_002410715.1 Ruminococcaceae bacterium UBA5396
AGCCGAAATCACGGCTGGAGATGCTTGAAAGCATGAAATCAAAGTTGCATGTGGATATCAACGATAAGAAATAGAAACGGAAGAGAAGAGACGGACTCAGCAATAGAAAAGAGGGATTAACAATGAAAATCAACTCAATGCCACCGGTATCAAAAGTAGAACAGTACAAGATACAAAGGCAAGCAACTGAAACGCAATCGTTGGGCAAATCAATTGGGACGGACGAGATGAACCTCTCAAGCGACGCAACATTGTTTTCCGAGACAATGAAAGCTGCAAGGGCTTCGGTTTCGGAAAGGCTCAGCGGTGAAGGAATTGACGTTGATTCTGTCAAGAGCCAGATTGAAAGCGGCAGCTACAGTGTTGACGAGAAGCAGTTGGCAGAGAGTATCCTTATGCTTTCAGGGTATTATGAAAACAGAGGTAATATAAACAATGATTGACAAGATTATGGAACTGCTGACCGAGTTGAAAGAGGTACATGAGAAATTGTACGATCTTTCAACAAAGAAGCAGGAAGCCATTATTGCCAGTGATGCAGAACGGGTCAATGGAATCGTCAAGCAGGAATGGGTGCTTTTGAGCGAAGCGGGCGACCTTGAGAAAGCGCGCGAAGAGATTATCGACAGCGAATTTGCGGAATGGCAAAAGAATGGGCGCCAGTTTACCATGCAGGATCTGATTGAAGTGACGCCACCGGATATGAAGCCACAGATGAAGTCTTTGGCTGCTGGTTTTAGTGAGCTGGTGGAAAAACAAAAAAGGATTAACCACGAGAATCAATCGCTGATAAACCTGCACCTGGAATATATGGATTATGTGGTCAATACGGTTCTGAAGGAACCCCAGATCAGCAATATTTATGGAACGTCGGGTGCGGTAGCGGAATCAGAGATAACGAACAGAGGAATTTACGACAGCCAAGCATAAGGACACAGAGGAATTACAATGAGATCAACATTTTACGGATTAGAAATAGCAAAAACAGGGCTTTTTACGGCGCAGAACCAACTGGATCTTACAAGCCATAATATGGCGAATGCGGATACGGTAGGGTACACAAGGCAGAGGCTTGCTACGGCGGCGTTGCCGCCGGGCGCGAAAACAAAGTTTATTGCCGAGGATATCCGCACCACGTCGGGGCGGGGCGTCGAGGCGCTGCACATAGAGCAGATACGAAACCCGTTTTTGGATTATCAATATAGAAAAGAAAACAGTACCGCTATGCGGCTTGCGAATAAAGAACAGTATTTTAGTTACGTTGAATCGTTGTTTAACGGCGAACTTGTGGATATGAAGGAAGCTACAGGACTGACCAGTATGTTTGAGGGTTTTTATAACAGCCTGCATGCGTTGGTTGAGACCCCTTCCGATCCTGAAATCCGCGCAAATGTGCGACAGAACGCCATCGCGTTGACAGACTCCATGAACTATTACTATAACAAATTGGTAGAGCAGCAGGATACGCTGAATGAAAGCGTGCGCGTGGCGGTCAATGACGTGAATGAGATGTCCAAGGAAATAGCGGACCTGAACAAACAGATTTATGAGTTTGAATTGAACGGTGCGCGGGCCAATGACCTGAGAGACCAGCGCAATTTGTTGCTTGACGAAATGTCCAGCATCATAAAAATTGAAACGTATGAAAACAGCAATGGCCAGTTGATCGTCAAGTCGGAGAGCAGGGCTTTTATCAGCCATAACAATTATACCGAGATGGCGGTGGTTGCCGATCAGACAAACCCGATAGCCGGCGAGCAGGACCTTTACTCGGTATACTGGACCGATTTTAACGGAAATCCGACAACCCCGGTGAACATCACGGACGGCGCGCTGAAGGGGTTCATGGATATACGGGACGGTAATGACAGCAAAAACATCGGCATCCCTTTTGTTATCCAGCAGCTGAACGCAGTTTGTAAGCAGGTTGTCGAGCAGTTTAACGAAGTGCACCGGCAGGGCTATACGATGCCCATTGGGAACGGTGATACGCAAACAGATGTCGACTTCTTCGACCCGACCTGCATAACAGCAAAGGATATGAAGCTGAGCGATGCTATTTTGAACAATGTCAACAACATTGCGGCGTCCGACCAGCCAGTAGGTGTGGATGGTGAAGATAACGAGCAAAAAGGTAACGGACAGATTGCGTTGGCGCTGTGCGCATTGATCAACAAAACCGATGAGTTTGGCAATCCGGACAACCTGAACAGTAAGTACAAGGAGCTGCTCAACACGATTTCTCTTGAGCAGAGCAATATAATCAATATGAACAAGACACAGACGCTTCTGCTTGCAAATGTGGAAACGCAGAGAAAGTCGGTCAGCGATGTATCGATGGATGAAGAACTGACGAACATGGTGAAGTTTGGCCACTCGTACAATGCGGCGTCGCGTATGATTACAGCAATGGATGAAGCGCTGGAGATATTGATAAACAAGATGGGGCTTGTAGGAAGGTAAAACAAGCTTAAACCAGATTTTTTTGCGGCAGGGATGCCAGGTATAACTGGATCTTAGGAGGTCACAAAGCAATGGGAATGAGAATAACAAATTCGATGACGATATCGAATGTTCTGCGCGACCTGAACAGCGGTATGGGCAGGGTGAGTAAATACAGCTCGCAGCTTGCAAGCAACCGGCAGATGGTGAACCTTTCG
>DHOG01000011.1:7284-11178 GCA_002410715.1 Ruminococcaceae bacterium UBA5396
GATGGTGAACCTTTCGGATAACCCGATCGGGTTGCTGAACAGCCTTACTGCGCGTCAGAATCTCAGGCAGATCACACAATATAGGAACAACATCACTATTTCGCGGAAGTGGTCGCAACAGGCGGAAACCGCGATTATGAACATGGATGAAGTGATTATCAAAATCCGTGAAAATGTGGTGGATGCAGGCGGAACAAAAAACAAGGATGATAAAGGAAACTTTGCAACGCTGGTATCGTCGCTGCGCGATTCGCTTTTTGAGCTGTGCAATACGGCAGTGGGCGACAAGTACATCTTTGCAGGTTATAATTCAACAAAAAAACCGTTTGCGTACGACAGCAACGGCACGTTGCTGTATAACGGCATCAACCTTGCGGACACGGCGCCGATTACGACGGGTGTTACGCCTTCCGGCAATGTATCGAATATTACATGGAGTGGTGGACTGGATCCGACAGATTATTATACGGTGACCAATACCGGCAATGTGGTGGAGTTTACCAGCACGACCAATCCTTCAAAAGTCATTTCGGTAGATATGGATGATTATACTTTTGAAAACGGAACAAATACGATCGATCTTTCGGCGCAGGGATTGGGGACGATCACGTTTGATACGACCAATGCCGCTACTGCGGCGGCCGACCTTGCGGCCAGCCTGACTGGTGCGACGGTGACTTCGGGGTTTTATGAAACAAGCGTGGCGCCGTCGACGCAAAAGCCGTTTAAGCTGGGGGACCTGGTTTCTATGTCATTGAGCGGCCCCATTACGGCGAGCGGCAAATATTACCTTGAAGCGGACGGAAACGACCTGGTAATCAAGGATAAAATTGGTACCGAGGTGGGCCGGGAGACAATTACGACAGCGAATGGCGCGAATGAGACGCTGGACCTGAGCGCGTATGGGCTGGGAACCATCACATGGAACAACAGCGGGGCGCCGCCTGCGACAGCGGATGGCATCGCTTCTTCGATTGCGAGCGGGGGATATATCACCTCCAAGTTGAATGAGGAAGCGACACAGGATATTAAATTTGAGATCGGTTATGAGCTGACAGCCAATGTAACCTTTACAGGGATCAATGTTGTGGGTCTTGGCGAAGAAAATATGTTCAAGATACTGGACGATCTGATCGGTGAACTGGAAAACGGCGCTTCGGCGGATGTGCTGACCAAGTACCTGACAAAGCTGGACGGCGTGCAGTCGCGGTTACTGACCTGCACGGTTGAACTGGGCGCCAGGACGCAGAAGTATGACACGATGGAAAACCGTTATTCGTTGGATTATATCAATGCGGAAGCGGTCAGGGGCAGCGTGGAGGATATCGACCAGGCGATGGTGATCATGCAGATGAAGTTTGCAGAGTCGGTGTACCAGCAAGCGCTCGCGGTGGGGGCGAGAATTATTCAGCCTACACTGCTTGACTTCCTGCGGTAATTTCGATAAAGTATAAGTAGGACCATGCATAATACTTGTATATTATGTTTAAAAATAAGGAGATAACGGTGGACGCTGCACAGTAAGAATAAGCTTGTTGTGCATGACTTTCCAAACAAGGAGCCTGATCCGGTGGCAAGATGCCATTTGATACCGGGAAGGGGGAAGTTGAAATGAAGGTACTGAATATTACAACCACCAGGCCGCGGCTAGAGATTACGTCGACGCGGGCCCAGATGGAAATTACAAATAAAATAAGACGCTTTAAGACCAAGAGAGTTGCGCCTAAGATGAACGTGGAAACAAAGGCGGCTTCTTTCAAGGTTGACTGGAAAAAGGTCTGGGCGGAGTCGGGCAGGCGGTCGCCCAATTATTTGAAAAATTATACACAGCAACGAAGCCGCAGCAAGGTGGATAGCGCAATTAAGCAAATTGCCAGGAATGGCGATTATATGATGGCGCTGAACACATATGCCGGGACAAAACGCAGCCCTATCGCCGAACTGGCCACGCAGGAGATGCGGCAGCGGAATTCTGTTGAGACCAATATCGCAAATATGCCAAGCTCGATGCCTGATGTTTCATGGGATCCGGGGTATGTGCGGATTGAATGGTCAACCGGCGAAGTGCAGATCGAATGGGACGATGCCTTTATGCCGGACGTAAAGGTAAAGCCGCATTCCGTAGAGATCCGGTTGAGCGGGCGTGCGGAAGTGAAGATATCGCTGGATGAGAAAAGAGTCGCGCATACAAGCGGAAAAAAGGTAAACAGAAAGATATGAATCCGGGCCGGCCTGAAAGCGCTTCTGCTGTATAAAGCTTGCCTATTTGGAGGGTGACATTAGTGGAAATAAATACAACTCGATTTGGCAATGTGGATATCAATGAAAAAAGTGTGATTACTTTCCCCAGCGGCTTGCCGGGGTTTGCCGATTTATCCACATTTGCAATTGTGAAATGTGAGCAGACAGAGCCGATCCAGTGGTTGCAGAGTATGGAAGATATGGATATTTCCATACCGATCATCAACCCTTTTCTCATTAAAAAAGATTATGAGATTGAAGTAAGTGACGATGAGCTTGATATCATTGAATCACAAAGTGAAGAAGAGATGATTGTCCTGAACATCATGGTGCTGCCGGAGGATTTGTCTAAAATGACAGTGAACCTGATGGCGCCTATATTGATCAATGTAAACGGCATGCTTGGCGTCCAGATCATGATGGACTATAAACCGTTGCCGTTGCGTTATGCCGCCTTCGACTCACTGATGAAGTACTACAATACCAATGTTGCATCGAAGGAGGTGGGGCCGGATGCTAGTGCTGACGCGGAAGGTAAATGAAGCAATACTGATTGGCGATGACATCAAGATCACATTGCTGAATATAGAATCTGACCGTATAAGGATTGGCATTGATGCACCAAAATCGATGCGCATTTTCAGGTACGAGACTCTGAAAAAGGTCGTGATGGAAAACCAGATGGCTGCAAGCGCAACCGTGAATTTAGCAGATCTGTCCCATTTGAAGGAAGATGCGGCTAAAATGAAAGAAAGTGCCGATCAAACGCCTGCCGCCGATGCGGATTCTAGCGAAGCGAAAGAATAAAGAAATCGAAGACGAATGACATTGAAAGCCTTTGGAAGGTTCCTGAGGCTTTTTATTTGTTCTTTTTCCCCATCATTTGTGTTGATTTATGCAGCAAAATACGCTATTATTAGTTGCGGGGATGCTCTATGAAAAAACTTACGCATAAATTGAGTAAAATATGTAGAATATTGTAAGGTTTTATGATTTAATATATAATAGTATTAAATTGTGTTTATGTTTTGAGGTTTTAAAGGGAAATTTTGACTGAACAGAAAACCGGCATAAGCCGGCAATAGGAGATGTGCTGTATGGAGATCAATGCTGCTGATCTGGATTTATTAAAAGAAATTGGGAATATCGGTGCGGGAAACGCCGCAAGTGCGCTTTCTGAAATGATTGGGATGACCGTTGATATCAGCGTGCCCAAATGTGAGATGATTCCGTTTTCTGAAATGACAAACATTATTGGGGATCCGGAACATGTGATTTTGGGTATACTGGTTCAGATGAGCGGAGATATGGAAGGATACCTGTTGATGGCGCAGGAATTGGAAGATGCGCAAACGACAATCAAAGTGCTGATGAACCAGGACATTGATATTGGAAACGGTATCGATTTAAAGCAATTTGAGCCTATGAAAGAGGTTTGCAATATACTTGTTGGGTCATATCTTTCGGCTATATCCGAAATGACAGGGTTGAAAATACTGCCGTCAGTGCCCGAAATGACAGCCGATATGGCAATGGCAATTATGAATGTTCCAGTGTTGGTTTATGGTGAAATTGGTGACTCTGTATTGATGCTTGATACAAAATTTGGAGGAGATGCGGATTGTATTCATGGGCTGCCCCCAATCTTTGTAC
>DHOG01000128.1:0-351 GCA_002410715.1 Ruminococcaceae bacterium UBA5396
AGAGGGAGCCGGGTTAGCCTTCCTCTAGGAGGGATTTTTCTTTTCAACTGTCAGGGCAAGTGATTAAGTGGAAAGAACATTCACTTGAGAAGTAATGATCAAATCCCGAATTCAGACAGCTGCAATCCTTTGTTATGCTCCAGCGCCCAGTTGATATTCCATGTGTTGGTGAAAAGAAGCAGATACCGACCGCGGTAATCCTGTACGATCCTGGTGTCGGAGGTTATATCAAGTGTTTTAGGATCGATATTCTGGTTCTGAATCCATCTCAGGTATTGATAGGACAGCCCTTCACGAATAATATCAACCGAATATTCGTTTTTAAGCCGGTACTCCAGCACTTCAAACTGC
>DHOG01000128.1:534-743 GCA_002410715.1 Ruminococcaceae bacterium UBA5396
CGGTACTCCAGCACTTCAAACTGCAAAACGCCGACAACCCCGACAATGACCTCTTCCATGCCGGTATTTGGATCATGGAATATCTGTATGGCGCCCTCCTGGGCGATCTGGGTAGTGCCTTTCACAAACTGTTTGCGCTTTAGCGTGTCTGTCTGCCGAACCTTTGCAAAATGTTCGGGCGCAAAGGTGGGGATTTTTTGATAGGCAAA
>DHOG01000128.1:1018-8078 GCA_002410715.1 Ruminococcaceae bacterium UBA5396
CTCGCGTTCCTGCGCCATCATCTGTTGCGGTTGTGAGAGCTTGATTTTTTTACCGCCTTGTACATGCAGGACCTCCATGCCTTTTTCATATCGCCCGGAGCATATTCTCATAAACGCAATTCTATCACGATGTGCCTTATTCATATTGGCTTGTATTTTGAATACAAATGCCGAAAACTCCTCTTTCACGGGGTCGATCATGCCGATATCAGCCTCACGGGGACAGGGGGGAGAGGTTAATTCAAGGAATAATTTCAAAAAAGGTTCAACACCAAAATTGGTGAGGGCAGAACCAAAAAAAGCGGGAGACAACTTACCGGAGCGTACCTTATCTAAATCAAACTCGTTGCTCGCGCCGTCAAGCAGTTCGATTTCATCTGCCAGCTGCTGAAGCTGGTCATCCGGAATCATGTCGGTGATGCGTTTTTCATTAATTTCGCCGCGAATGGTTTCTACTTCGCGCTGACCGTTGTTGGCAACAAAGGATAGTATTTGCCGGCTGTCCCTATCATAAACGCCGCGAAATTCCCGTCCCGAACCGATCGGCCAGTTCATGGGAACGGTCTGGATACCAAGTTCTTTTTCAATTTCATCAATCAGGTCGAAGGGATCGCGCGCCTCACGATCCATTTTATTGACAAATGTAAAGATCGGGATGCCCCGCATAACACAGACCTTAAACAGCTTTCGGGTTTGCTGCTCAACGCCTTTGGACGCGTCAATGACCATTACGGCCGAGTCAGCCGCCATCAAAGTGCGGTAGGTATCCTCAGAAAAATCCTGATGTCCGGGTGTGTCCAGGATATTAATACAGCAATCGTTATAGTGAAATTGCAAAACCGAAGAAGTAACAGAGATGCCTCGTTGCTTTTCGATCTCCATCCAGTCCGAAACTGCATGCTTGGCTGTCCTTTTGCCCTTAACCGAGCCTGCAAGCTGGATTGCTCCTCCGTATAAAAGCAGTTTTTCAGTCAATGTCGTTTTACCGGCATCAGGGTGGGATATAATGGCAAATGTGCGCCGTTTTTGGATTTCCTGCTGGTAGTTTGACAACATGATTCCCCCATAGCAATTGCGAAATTATCGTAATATTATCGTATTTATTATAGAATGTATAAGCATGCTTAACTGCGTTAAGCATACAGCTGCGTTCGACTGAAAGCCGAACGCAGCTGGGGCAATAAAAGACGACTAATAATAGCACGATTTTATCGGTTTCGCAAATTTTTTTGAATTGCTATGCCATATAGGGAAAAGCCAATTATTATAAACTTTATTGTTTCAACTATTTACATCGGTTTCAGTATGCACCGCTTTCTTGCGGCTCCTGATTGCCGGACTGTTTTGGTTTCATATTCTTTTTATCTTTCCGCGTCTTGATTTCAGCGCCGATCCAGATGATGATGGGCAGCAATGTCTGAAAGGGCAGGGCAATCCATCTATAAAGGCTCAGTCCATTTAACATTTCGAAAACATTTTTATATACGATTTGGCTGAAGACTGCCATGATAACAGCCACCGGGAATAGCGCTTTTTTGTAACCCTTTATCCCCAATAGCTTGGCGGTTCCGATAGATGCCCCGAAAAGACAGACTGCTATTTTGGTTATTCCTCCGAGGTAGAAATTGCTGCTAATGGTGGATTCCAATCTTTGTAAAAACGTTCCCACTCTGACAATTCGTATCGTGGTGTAAGACGGAAACAATTCGGATTCCATGGTTGGTCCTCCTAAGACAAAAAGGTTGCGAAAAAAAACAATCAGCATGACCGCACCGCCGATTAGAAGGCCTATCATGTATATTTTATAAGGACTCTGGCTTTTTTTTAACGATTTTGTTATTGTTAAGAACAAAACCGTTTCGGCAAATGGAAAGGTGAAGAGTTTGATGGCGGAATCCGCCATAACACCGGTGTCACTACTCGCGATGGGGAATAGATTGGAAAAATCCATTTGCTGATAAGCGAGTATAACAGTGGCGGTTACGATAATCAGATAAATCGGCATAATTACAGCAGACCATTTCCCCAGCACCTGTACCCCATTAAATACAAGGTATACGATAGCTGCTATTAAAATGATGAGAATTGCCCACTGCGGTGTTTCTGGTTTGGTTGCAACCTGTACAAATTCTGTAAAGTTTCTTAACACAAGGGCACCAAGATAGGTTGAGTACAGCGTATACAATAAAATAAAAATTCTGCCCGCTATTTTTCCGAAAACCGTTAAAGCAATGTCAAATATATCCGACCCGGGGAAAAGCTTTATAATACGCGAAAACACGATAAAAAAAGGAGCCGCCAGTACCATAGCAGCTAAAAGGGCGATCCATGAATCATGTGCAGATCCTGCAACACTGCCAAAAATGGCGCTGCTGCCGAATATTAGCAATGATAATATGCATATAGCCTGTTTGGTATTTATAGATTCCCTGTCAATCATGATAAGATCCAAGTCCTTTCCGGGTTTTACGCCCAAAAGGACATAAAACCAACCAATGGGTATCTGTCCGCAAATCGGACACGCAAGTAACCGAGATTTTTATTTGGACATGCCGGAACTTCTGATAAATATATTTGACTTGATTTCCACTTCGGCATTTTTAAAATAAACATCCCAGTCCTTGCTTAATTTATGCCAAAGCTTGTGGTTCTTTTCATAGATCATTTTTCCGAAACCAAAAATATCTTTTTGATATTCTGTCTGAACATATTTTATAGACTCATGCATCTTTTGAACCAGCCTGTTTTGGGCGGAAGCACTGATTTTTTTAACTGATGTTACATCAAGCATATCGGTCCCGGGCGGAATTTCCAAAGCCATCACAGAGGATTGTACGTTAATTTTTATTTTTATTTTCTTTCCGTCAAATGAAATCGAGCTTTTTGTTTTAGTCTTCATAATCTCAAGGGCTACATCATCCTGACCGTCATTATTTAAATCGGTTGTTAAAATTCCCTTGTCTATTTCATCGGTAACGAATAGCGAGAAATGCACAATCTCTGCAGGGATATTTCCGATCATTTTATCCTTTTTAAATACCGCCGAACCGTCAGCCTGAATGGTTGGCTTCTCACCGTTTTGAACAATCATAAATATAGGAAGAGTCAGTGCGATTCCATCTCTGTTTAGGCAGTTGTATACCTCATAAATGAGGTTGCTTTTGATATAGGATAAAACATACCTATCCTTATCAATAATTTCGCAGATTTCCTGTCCAACAAAATCAACACTAATTGGTTTCATGTTAAAAAGTTCTTTTGCGGTTTTCTCGCCTGAAATTACGACATTTATTAATTCACGGGCTTCATTATCATGCAAAAACCACTCGATCAAAGGCGAAATGCCCTGCTCTTTCGCCAATGTTTGGTTGATAATTAATGTCTGCATTTGGCTGAAATAAAGTTTACTCGACAGCTTGTTATTTGCTTTTCTAATTGCATCATAAATAGTTGTTCCCACCGACTCGACCAATTCCGGCATAACTTTCCCTTCACGCCCGGCCGCATCAGATAGGTTGATGGTTTCAAATGTCAAAAGATAAGTGCCGTTTTTGGGGCCCATGTCGATTGCAACACCCTTGACGGTTTCCATTTTATCAGCACCGCGATAAT
Source organism: Ruminococcaceae bacterium UBA5396 (assembly GCA_002410715.1). GTDB lineage: Bacteria > Bacillota > Clostridia > Oscillospirales > Acutalibacteraceae > Avimonas. The sequence goes on from DHOG01000128.1 coordinate 4,631, forward strand.
TCCAGCAGCCTGTCATGGTGACTGAAATAAAGGACACAATTAGTATGGCAAATGCTTTTTTCAATGTTTTAATTGTTACCACCGCTTTGCTTGCTATTTAGCCGCACACTGTCCCCAGAGGCTTTCGGTCTGGTTTTCATATTCCACCAAGGGGCGCGTACCCCAGTATCCTTCAGATCCTGCCCCTTGAATGACAGCTTGTCTATCGGCGTCATATAGGGTATCCCGAAGGATCTTATGCTGATTATGTGAATTACTAATATTGACAATCCCATCATAAATCCGAAATAACCAAAGCCACTTGCAAGAGCCAGCAAAAAATAGCGGAATACGATTGCTGGTGTATTTATCTTTGGTATTAACAGACTGGTGATTGCGGTGATCGCCACGATAATAATCATGGGTGCGGCAACAAGCCGTGCCTCGACCGCGGCCTGTCCGATCACAAGAGCGCCCACAATGCTGAGTGCCTGACCTAGGTTAGAGGGCATCCGGATTCCGGTTTCTTTTAAAATATCAAAGACGATAAGCAGTAAGAACGATTCGATTGCATCAGGGAAAGGAACAGTTAACCGTTCTGCCGCTATGGCGATATAGAGCTGCGGCGGCATCATTTCCTGATGATATGCTACCAGTGCGATATAGAATGCCGGAGTGGCGATTGCAATAAAGAAGCTGATCAGACGCAAAAATCTTCCAAAGGTTGAGTAAATATAGTTGAGATAATAGTCCTCATTGCTTTGAAAGTTTTCTGCAAAGACATAGGGTAGCGTAAGGACGACAGGAGTACCGTCAGTAAGCAGCACGATCTTTCCTTCCAGTATTTTGCTTACCGCCACATCAGGACGTTCGGTAAATCCAATCGTCCTGAAGGGACTCCATTTATTATCACAAATGAGTTCACTGATGTAGTTGCTGTCCAGCACACCGTCTATATCAATTTTGTCCAGCCGTTTATAAAGCTCGTCTAGTATATTTTTGTTTACCAGGCTGTCCATGTAGCAGATAATAGACTTTGTTTTTGTCCGTCTGCCAAAGGTATAGTATCTTAGTTTCAGATCGTTTGACCGGACTCTCCGGTGAATCATTGAAAGATTCACCATTAAAGATTCGTTAAAGCCTTCACGGGGACCGCTGAGTATCTGTTCGCTTGGCGGTTCGGATACTGAACGGAGCTGGAAGTATTTGGTGTTGAGGATAAGGGCTTCTGCTTCTCCGTCAAGGATCAAGATGGTGTCGCCGTAGGTGACCGATTCAATTAACTCCTGGAGATTGTTGGTTTTAGTAACTTCATTAATCAGAATGACTTGATTGCTCAATGTATCAAGGCGTTTTTTTTCACTAAATTGAATGGTGGTCAGCATCAACGGTTTTATGATGGCTTCGTTTATGATATCGGGCTTAACAAGGCCGTCCATATTGAATATGCAAAACCTGATGTTTGGATCGGCCTTGTTATTAAACGGTCTTGCTATAAAGGTATCATCATCTTTAAATAGACCTTTAAAAAGGGCAATGTTTTGTTTAAGATCGGATGTAAGGGAGGCGCCCCGATTCTTCTGTTGGTTCAACTTCTCCATTGCTTCTTTAGACGGGTAATCCAGCATATTAGACCTCCATACAAATGATACCTATATCATTTGTATTATTTTACTTGTTATTCCCGACAGTAAGCTGAAAGATACAATTTTTGAACTCTTTTTTAAAATGCATACCCCCTTGCCTTACCTTGACAAAGCAGTTGCTTGTATATATGATAAAATAATAAGTAAACTACGGTTGATGGGGGATACGTCGTTATATATGAACAAGAGCATAAGATTGTATGGGAAGCTGTTTACTTCAACATTCTATTTAAGTGCGTTTACATTCGGCGGGGGTTATGTAATTATTCCCCTCATGCATAAAAAGTTTGTAGAAAAATATCGGTGGATAGAAGAAAAAGAAATGCTGGATTTGACCGCAATTGCACAGTCAACGCCGGGGGCAATGGCGGTAAATGCATCGATATTAATTGGGTACCGGTTAGCCGGTGTTTTCGGAGCGTTTGTCACCATTTTGGGAACCATACTGCCGCCGCTTATTATTCTGTCGGTCATATCCCTGTTTTATAATGAATTTCAGGAGAACGCCGTAATAAAAGCAATCTTAAAGGGGATGAACGCCGGTGTAGCAGCGGTTGTGGCAGATGTAACGGTAACCATGGGGAAAGGCATTATCAATGAAAAGAACATGTTTGCGGTGCTAATTATGATTGTATCGTTTTCCGCCGTTTTCTTTTTCAATATGGATGTAATATTGATCATCCTTGCTTGCGCGATACTCGGACTTGCGGTCACGATCTACGGCAGGTATAAGCAAAGGGGGATGACTTAGGATGCTTTACTTAAAACTATTTTGGAGCTTTTTTCAGATAGGGTTATTCAGCATCGGCGGAGGATATGCCGCAATGCCCCTTATACAAAAACAGGTAGTGGATATGAATCACTGGCTGTCAATGAATGAATTTGTTGATGTTGTAACCATATCTCAAATGACGCCCGGACCGATTGCGATTAATTCGGCAACCTTTGTCGGTATGCGGGTATCCGGAACATTAGGAGCGATCGTTGCGACGGTTGGCTGTATTTTCCCGTCCTGCGTGATTGTCCTTTTGATTGCATACTTTTATTATAAATATCAGAATTTATGGGTGATACAAGGGGCGTTAAAGGGCTTAAGACCAGCGGTTGTTTCGCTGATTGCATCGGCAGGGTTGTCAATTTTGGTACTGGCGCTGTTTAACGGTAGCGCTGTTTCGTGGTTTGGTATTAACCTATCTGAAATCGATGTGGTGGCAGCAATTCTTTTCGTGACTGGATTTATAATATTGAGAAAGTTCAAACCAAATCCGGTATATGTCATGCTGGGTTGCGGCGCGGTTGGACTGATCTGTTATCAATTTATTTGAATCATCTCCATCGTAGAATTTGAACAGAATATCATTGCAAACAAATTAAGCAGCTAAAAGGGCTTGAGGTCTGTATATACAGATTCTCAAGCCCTTTTAGTAAATCCAATCTCTATTCGCCGTTATTTTGCGACCGGTCTATCACCCATGTCAAACCGCTTTTTAAGTTTTTCAAGCGCCTTTTTTTCGATTCGGGATACATACGAGCGCGAAATGTCAAGCATCTTAGCGACTTCACGCTGTGTGAGCGCCTCCCCCATCAGACCATAGCGGAGTTCTATAATGCGGCGCTCCCGTTCCCCTAGAATATCCTGAATATAGCGGTACATCTTTTCTGCATTGATTTTCAAGTCGATGTTATCAATAATATTATCATCTTCTGAAATGACATCGCTTAATGTTAGGGGATGCCCGTCCTTGTCGGTGTCAATCGGTTCGGAAAAGCTGACATCCTGTGCCGTTTTTTTGCTTGCACGAAAATGCATTAAAATTTCGTTT
>DHOG01000128.1:8259-13333 GCA_002410715.1 Ruminococcaceae bacterium UBA5396
GTTTTCAATGCAGCGGGAAGCATAAGTGGCAAGTCGGGTGCCTTTAGAGTAATCAAATGTATTGACCGCCTTTATCAACCCGATGGTGCCGATCGAAATAAGATCGTCCTGCTCCCGAACGGAACTGTAATATTTTTTTATGATGTGTGCCACCAGACGGAGATTATGTTCAATCAGGCGGTTTCGTGCGTTGATATCTCCATGTTGATGATAACATTCAAGGCAGCGGCGTTCCTCTTCGGCGGGCAGGGGGCGGGGGAAAGAACCGGAATGCACAACATGCAGAGCCATGTAAAAAAAGTTTGAGAGGGTTTGCAAAAGCTCAAGCAGCAAACAAGACATCCCCTTTCATATTGATGTAGGGTGTGGATATCCTATATTATGCTCGAGCATGTCATTTTGTGCCTGTCTGCCTAATTTTGGTGCTTGCGATACCATAATATGCCAAACCATGTGCCCAGCATATGGGCTTGTCATATTTGTACACCCGTATTAATTCGGCAATCCCTCTTTTTCGTAATATGCAAGCAAAAGCTCAACGACCCGATCATAGCTGAGCACTCCGTCATCCACCCCCTGTGATTGTATAAAGCCGTCGTTTATCTTCTCGGCTGCCTTCTGTACCTTTCCTTCAAACTGTTTCCAGTATTCTCCTTGACGGTTGAGATCACGTCTGATACCGTCGGAGCAATGCGCAGATGCAGCAGCCCAAAGATCGGCGTCGTGGGCATATAGTGCGTTGCTACAATAGATGTATGCCATTAGCGCACCCGAATATCGGTAGTCGGCCGAAGGATTTTCAAGACAGGACAAAACCGCAAAAAAATTGCATTCGTCCTCCCGCGCAAATCCCCTTGTATGCGCAAGCTCATGCGCGGCAGTCGAGGGGATTGAAAAGTCAGGCTGGTCAATATTTACGTTTGCTTCCAAAAGAAAGGGGAAATACATTCCGGAGATGCCGGTATAGGACCACCAGTGGGAAAGCTGTACCGGCTTTGCACGTGACACCACTCCCCACAAAAACGGATAGCGGTCATCCAAGGCTTTGTATCCATCCCCAGCCTGTGCAAGTGTTTTATAGAGGCTTTTGGACAGAACGGTGCAACCGTTTTCATCCTCTTTCAGGCTTTGGCGCTCGGCCGAGGCCTTTTTTGCAAGGTCGATGCATAGGCTTTGCAAAAGCTCGGCCGATTTTTGGGAAGTGTCCAGCTCCATAAGCTCGGAAGCCGGCAGACGATAAAAATTCACCCCATGCAGCAGCATATAAAACAAAAGTGCGGCGGATACAACCCAAACGGCAACCACTCCGGCATTACCGGCTGTTTTCAGGCGGTTTTTGGAGCGAATTAGTCTGCGGATAAAAAACATCAATAACAGCACCAAGGCGGGCAGGGCAAGTATCGCAAGAATCTCGGTCAAGGATAGTGGAAGGATAGAGAGGAAAAAACCGAGGGGTACTGCGATAATACGAAAAAGGACGCTTGAAAAAACAGCATCGGTAAAGGCGGGAAAATGAGGAAGAAGCTTATAGAATAAAAGCGCGGCGGCGGCAGGAATAAGCGCCCGAGCCATCCGCTTTATATGCAGAATATATTTTTTTCTTTTACGAAATTTCAATTTCTTCATATCGCTGTCCACCTTATCGTTTCTCACACCGGTCAATCTTATTTTCGGGGTACATAGAAGTAACTGCCGTACAATCGGCTAATCTTTCACAACCTTAAAGGTAAACTCACTGCCGCAGGGGAGAGGGGTTGGCAATGTAAGGGCGTAAAGGTCAGCGGCACGGCATTCCAATTCAAAAACACGCTGCGCAGGATCACCCAGAGTCGCAAACCGGCCTGATCTGGAGATCAGGGAGATCTGTGAACCTTTTGCGGCTTTTAAAATCTCCATACCCCGCTCATTCGTCCCCAAAACACGGATATAAGGGGGAGACTGCTTTTCAAAACCGGCTTTCAACCCTAAAAAACCGGCCAGGATCAGGCGGCGTACCCGCGTCATGGTATAACGCTTTGTTTTAACGCAGGTCATCAGCTCCTCCAGGCTGCCCGATTGCCGAATTGCATCGTACAGACGGTTTTCCAGACCTTCCGATATTCCGGGCAGCTCCGCCAGCATATCCCGGGACATCAGACGAAGTGATGCCAGGACAGCTCTTTCGATTTGGCGGATTTCAGCCGGACCGCGTCCCTCTTGTATCGATTTGTAAGCAATATTTCTGGTTGCAGCGGGTAAGTAAGCTATGGCATTGTCAATGCGTCCTGCCCGAATAATTCTTCTGACAGCGCTTGCAGAAGCAATATCTCCAACCGGAAGCTCCTCGTCATGTCCTGCCCCGAAACGCTGTACGGTATAGGGGCGGATGGGGGAGTGAAGCCTACGCAACGCTTTGATATACTCAATTCCAAGGGTGTTGTTGGCGGATTCAAACAGTACTGCTGTTTTATTGCCTGCAATTTCCCGAACCGCACGCTGACGGGCATCGGGAAACGAAATCCCCATATCAAGATAAAGACGAAGCAGTCCCGAAAAGCGGTGAGATTCCAGCGCATCCACCGCTTTTTCAAGTAAATGCGTGTCACCGCATTCGCTTCCGAAGCTCAGTGTATCGACACAGCCCAGGGAATCCAGAATGGATACTGCACCAAATGCAAAAGCCTCTGCCGAAGCCATGGCCCAGGGCAGAGGCAGTTCAAGTATGAGATCAGCACCGCCTGCCATAGCAGTGCGGACACGTTCGGCTTTTGGCATTATGGCAGGTTCTCCCCGCTGAACAAAATTGCCGCTCATCACAGCAACAATATGCGTAGCGCCGCACCCGGATTCCAATGAGCGGGTTCGTTCGATATGATAGGCATGTCCGTTGTGAAAGGGGTTGTATTCGGCTACAATACCTGCAATTTTCACTAAAGCTCCCTGCCTCCCGATGTAAAATCGCCGATTGCAAAAAACAAGATAAAAGCCTTGCCATACATTAATAAGCTGTTGCAATCAGATTTCGGTGCTGTTTCCTATGGGGTCAACAAAATCATAAGGCGTCTGCTGATATACAAAGTAATTGAGCCAGTTTGACACAAGCAGATTTGCATGGCTGCGCCATAGCATGGTTGGGGTATGATCGGGGTTATTGTCGGGAAAATAGTTTTGCGGTACAGCCGGATTCATACCACGTTTGACATCCCTTTTATATTCATTGGCGAGCGTCATGCGGTCATATTCACAATGCCCGGTCACGAAAACCTGACGAGCATCCCGTGTTGCAATAATCACAGCGCCGGCTTGGTCGGAAAAAACCAAGGTTTGAAGCTCGGCAATTTTTTCGATATCCTCCTGATGGATTTCGGTATAGCGTGAATGAGGCATATAAAAGACCTCGTCAAATCCACGCAGAAGGGGGTGCATAAGATCAAGCGGCTTGTGGCTAAAAACGCCAAAGAGCTTGTTGGGAAGCTGATATTTTGGTATGCCGTAATGATAATACAGCCCGGCCTGTGCACCCCAGCAAATATGCAGGGTTGAATAGACATGGGTGCGTGACCATGTCATGATGGTACAAAGCTCATCCCAGTAATCAACCTCATCAAAGCACATGGTTTCCACCGGTGCTCCGGTTATAATCATACCGTCATACCTGTTATGCTTTATCTGTTCAAAGGTTTGATAAAACTCAAGCAAATGCTCCTGTGATGTATTTTTTGAGACATGGGTAGCCATTTGCAAAAGGTCAATGTCCACCTGAACAGGACTGTTGCCCAGCAGGCGCAAAAGCTGGGTTTCAGTTTCGATTTTTGTGGGCATGAGATTTAATATAATAATCCGCAGCGGTCTGATATCCTGATGCATGGCACGTTTTTCTGTCATGACAAATACGTTTTCAGAATCCAGAATTTTAGCGGCGGGCAGGTTGTCGGGAATTTTAATAGGCATTTTGGCCCACCTCACGATAAATTTTCTTTCAGCATAACAAAGTATAGCAAAAAAAACGGGCGCATTCAACCCGCAAAAACAGGCGATTTCAAATGCAATATATGTATTGTAAAAATGTATGAAATAAACTGTGTAAGTAAATAATATTAAATATGAAACACAGCTAGCCTAGTGTGTTGTGTACGCTATGCAAGCAAAGCGCACAGCTTTTCGGCTGTTTCTGCATCTTTTATTTTCCCTGCACGGCGCATTGCAGCGGCTGCATTCATAAGCCGCTCTCTTTGCTTCTCAAAATAAAGCCGATCACGCTGCACATCAAGCCCTCCTATTATAAAGGCGGCGGGAAGCTGTGCCTGTGCCGATGCGTTTTCCGGATTATAAACTGCACGAATAACGGGATACAGTCTTTTCCCGTCAACTGCAATCTGCTCTCGGTCAATCCAATAACCGTTTGTCAAAAGAAATTCATGCAGAAAATCAGGCTTGGTCATTGGCTGGAGTATCAGTCGGAACCCGGTATCTTTTGTCCATGGCGCAGAATCAAGGATTCCTGCAATGGTTTCACCGCCCATTCCGGCGATAATAATATCATCTGTTTCAAAAGGTGCTACCGGATCCAGACCGTTTCCCAGTCTAACCGATATTTTTGATTCCAGTCCGGCGATTTTTATATTATTTGCGGCGCGCTCGGAGGGTCCGGTTCGAATATCGGTCGCGATGGCACTCGGGCAGATATTCTGATTTACCAGCCAGACCGGAAGATAGGCATGATCTGTTCCGATGTCGGCAATACGACTGCCGTGGCGAACAAATGAGGCTACTAGGGAAAGACGGTTGTCCAGACGCATAATGATACTCCAATAAATCAACCTTTTTATAATAAAAACAGCGCGGTACCTTGCGGCAAACCGCGCTGCTGACAGAGGATTCAGGATTTAGCAAGATGGGCGTTAATTCTTTCAATTAAAATATTTGCACTTACGCCGTGAACCTCACAAGCCTGCTCAATGGTCTCGCCGCGCGATGAAGGGCAGCCAAGACAGTGCATACCCATTTCAAAGAAAAAAGATGCCGTCGTCTGATCAAAATCAAGAATATCACCAATCAGAGTGTTTTTTGTGACTACCATTGCGTTAAGCCTCCA
>DHOG01000128.1:13482-14043 GCA_002410715.1 Ruminococcaceae bacterium UBA5396
TACATTGCGTTAAGCCTCCTTTTTAATAAACATATAAACGCCAGACGTGTTTGCATTTCAATTATTATTATATGATTATATAGTAATAATTGCAACTATTTTTATTATCTCAAGGTTTTATTGAAAATTGCAGCTGAGGATAGATGCGTTTGTATATGTAGTATTATAATTTCCTTGACACTTTAATCAAACTATGATAATCTAGTTATAGAAACTACATCATACGTTTTGCAATATAAACACATAAAGGGGAAGCTGCTAAAGAATGAAAATACAACTAATTGTTGACAGTTGCTGTGATCTCACGCCTGAACTAAAGGAAAAACTAGTGCCCGATATTGCTCCTTTAACGATACGGCTGGCGGGTAGTGAGTATCTTGATGACGGGACGGTGGATGTGGCTGCCATGCTTGACGAAATGGCTGCTTCAAAGCAGGGCGCGAGTTCTGCATGTCCGTCCTCCGAAGACTATGCAGAACACATGAGGAAATATGATCAGTGTTTTGTGGTCACGCTGTCATCAAAGCTAAGCGGCTCCTATAACGCTGCTCGGATTGCGGC
>DHOG01000128.1:14401-14796 GCA_002410715.1 Ruminococcaceae bacterium UBA5396
AAACGGCCGTTTAAGCAAAGTATCGGGGTTAATCGCATCTGTCCTGTCACTTTGCCCGATTATGGGGGAAAACGGTCAAGGCGATATTAAGCTGGTTGCAAAGGTGCGGGGGATACAAAACTCGCTTCGTAAGCTGGTTGAGCTGGTTTCCGAGCATACATCAAATGCAGCCGCCAATTCTCTCAGATTGGTTCTTAGCTACTGCCATTGCCCAGAGCGCGCGACAGCCCTGAAAACCGACCTTATGGAAAAATGCAATGCGTTGCGTGAAGTAATTCTTGTCTCTACAGGGGCATTATCGTCGATGTATGCAAATAAAGGCGGCGTAGTGATCGCTTTTTCTTCGGCAGATTAGTGGTTATATATTTTTAAAAAAGGAGCAAAATCCCTTGTCT
>DHOG01000079.1:0-859 GCA_002410715.1 Ruminococcaceae bacterium UBA5396
TGCAAGTATTGACTGGACGATACTTGGTATGTAAGCAGGGACAGATTGACTTCCGGTGCATAAAGTGATATTATAGTGGCAAATATAACAAATGAAAACAAGCCATATAATATCACTCGACCGGGAGGTGAAACACTTGGAGCAGATTGGATATGGAGAACACATTGCAGAAACCGTTAAAAATATTCCCTACGAAGCAGCCATCCAAACAGAAAATATAGCGGCACAGCTGGCGGGAACCTTTGACTTGCCCTATGAGCAGGCCAAGGCCCTGACCAATGTGAAGCTGAAGCGGATGGCGGACAAGGGCGAAATCGAAAGGCTGCAAAAAGGTATCTATTGCCAGGTGAAGCAGACCGTGTTCGGGAGGGTTACGCCCAGCACGGAACAGGTGATGAAGAAAACCCTGACGGAGCAAGGCGGTGTAAAAATCGGATACGAATCGGGCGCATTCCTGATGAATAAGCTGGGACTGACTACCTTGATTCCCCGCGACATGGAAATCACCACAAACCGCTATGGTGCAAAGCTGCCGAAGGATTGCCATATTAAACTCAAGAAGCCTGCTGTGCCGGTAACGGAGGACAACTGGAAATATCTCCAGTTCATCGATTTGACAATGGCGCTTGCCGATGCGCACATAGATGCACAGAGGCCGGAGCTGCTGCTGGCAGGCTACGCAAAGCAACAGGAGCTTGACGGTCTTGCCCTGCTGTTTACCGCACGTAAACATTACCCGGCAAAGGTGATCCTGCCCCTTATTGACTTACTCATGGAGGTGAACGATGAACTTACATCAGGATAAAGACGCATTTGAAGCCCTGCTCTCGGACGTCAGCCGCAGAACAGGCATCCGAAG
>DHOG01000079.1:1191-3080 GCA_002410715.1 Ruminococcaceae bacterium UBA5396
GACTGTTCAAAAAGTCAGGGAAAAAAGCGGCTGGAAACATCGGCAAACGGCTATCATACTCTTTCAAGGACAACCGATAAAGCCAGAGAAAGCAATCAGAGGGGCAGCATCACCAGCGTATATGAATATGTACCTGTGACTGCGGTGGATTCCGCTGACTCACTGCAGCGTTTTGGCTATGTCAAAGTGGAAGCAACCTCCTTCACCATCAGTGAACCGGTGGAAGCCCTTGAAGTTTCACCGCTGCTTTATTCGGAGGCAACCGGTGAGCAGCGGCAAATTCTCGAATCGGCTTATGGCGTAAAGCCCTTTTCTGTGCAGACCATCAAACTGGAACGGATCTTCGCGGATAAAATACTGGCTGCGGAGTTTTATTACCAGCGGCGGATGCTGTTTGATACCGCAAAGCACCTTTATGATCTTTCCATCATGATGGAACAGGAAAGAATCCGCACCCTGCTCTCAGCGCCGGAAGAGCTCACAGCCATGCTCGCCTATAAGCGGAAAGAAGAAAGGGAGCGGATCGGAAGTGATCTGTCGGAAAAGCCGTTTTCCGAATTCACACTGTTTGATGCGGTTGGCACAGATGACGAGCTGGCGGCGGCCTTTTCAAAAATGCAGAAGATTTATGTGTTTTCGCAGCGGGATATTCTTTCACCGGTACGGTTATCCGAAAGCATGGCAGCCTTGAATCAAACCCTGCTCCAGTTGGATGAGGGGCTTGAAAGGACGCAGGCTCCCGGTGGGCAAACCCAGCAGAAAATGCTGTAATGCGCAGGAGGTGATGCGGTGAACAGCAATGATATGAAAGGGAAAATCCATAACTCCATGTATCAGCAGCTGCAAAAGAGCGGCATAGCTGTCCCCGTGCAGGTGCTGATGGATTTAGACATCCTATCCAAAGAGGATTATGAGCAGTGGCGCTTCGGCAAGGTGGATTATTTGGAGCGTGTCTGCAAAGTGAACCTCTCCAAACTGTCCCTTATCATGCGGGAAATCCGAAGCTATGCCGCGAAAAACAATCTCAAGGCTTCGTGGACCTTTTATAAGCAGTGGGGACTGAAAAACCGCCCTCACGCAAAGAAGCTCCGGTTTTCCAAAAGCGGCGGCGAGGACATTGAAAAAGCCTATGCCACCCACTATATAGACCCCGTCAGGATGAGCGAGCTGAAAAACCAATCGGAATTATGCTCCAAGGCGCACTGTGAATGAACCCATGGTGCGCTTTTTTATTTCCCCCAAAAGGCGTTTGTGGCAGCAAAACAAGGAGAGCGGCAGAACCGCTCTCCTTGCTGTTTGTAAACGAATTTCGCTATTTATCGCTGCCGTCAGGCTCGGAATCTCTTTTGAGCTCCACAATAACGCCGTCATTGCCGGAGATGAAAAGCTCCTCCGTCTTTTGCTGCGCACGCTGAAGCAGCGAAATGGCATCTGTCACATCGTTAAACAGCGAATCATACATTTTTTTGTAGTCTGCCACGCAATTGACCTCCTTTTCCTAATTTCGGTGGCCACCGTTGTGTGGTATTGAAGCTCTGAACGAGCAGATTGTCAAGTCGTTTTTGAAGTCTTCTAAATCTTTGCGCCCTGCCCGAAATTTGTTCAGACAGATATGTTGGCACACCGCAGGCATTGCTATGGTGTGCCTTTTTTATTTCCACAGAAAGGGGTGAGAATCCAATGTTTATCTGGGACTTCGTCCTTGGAACCGTCATGGATCAGATCATCGAATGGCTCTACGGACAGGTGGTCGGCTTTCTGGCCGACTTCTTTGCGCAGATGGGAAACATGGGCGTGGAGCTGTTTGAGATGAGCTGGGTACAGTCCATCGTCCTGTTTTTTTCCTATCTGGCTTGGGCGCTGTACGGAACCGGGCTGGTGGTGTCGGC
>DHOG01000047.1:0-214 GCA_002410715.1 Ruminococcaceae bacterium UBA5396
TTCTGCGGGGGCGCCTACCACATCATCTCCTGCTTCCGCGCCTGAATCACAGCCTCCGGCATCATCTGCGGTTGTGTCCAGCACTGCCGATGAAAGTAGCTCTGCCATCTCTTCATCTGCTCCAGAAAGTTCCGCCCCGGTATCTGCCGCGCCCGCCGCTGCCCCAACATCTGGCACAAAGTTAAAGGTACACTATATTGATGTTGGACAGGGC
>DHOG01000047.1:360-5212 GCA_002410715.1 Ruminococcaceae bacterium UBA5396
CATTGATGTTGGACAAGGCGATTCCGAATTTTTGGAGCTGCCAAACGGGAAAACAATGCTGATTGATGCTGGAAATCCTGAAAACGGCCAGCAGATTATCAGCTATATTAAAGGGCTTAAACACGATAAAATTGATTATCTGGTCGCGACGCACCCGCACGCTGACCATATCGGCGGAATGGCTGCGGTGATAAATAGTTTTAACATTGGCAGCTTCTATGCACCGAAAGTCACCACGACGACGCAAACATATAAAAGCCTAATTTCCGCCCTACAGAGCAAAAAATTAGGTATTCATGTAGCAAAAGCTGGCACAAACATGTTTAAGGCCGGAAATCTGTCGGCCGACATCATCGCGCCTGTGAGCATCTCCGGAGACGACCTCAATCAGTATTCCGCCGTCATTATGCTGACCTATGGAGATAATAGGTTTTTGTTCACCGGCGACGCTGGGGAACCATCGGAATCGCAGATTACGGCAGATGTAAAAGCAGACGTGCTGAAGGTCGGCCACCACGGAAGCAGCACATCAACTTCTCAAGCATTTTTAAATAAGGTAAAGCCCAAGTATGCCGTGATTGAAGTAGGCACCGGGAACAGTTACGGTCACCCCACAGCGGCTACACTATCAAAATTACAGGCAATTGGCGCTACAATTTATCGCACTGACAAAGACGGTACAATCATTTTTACATCTGATTCGCATACCATTACTGTTGACAAAAAAGCATCAGGTGTAAAAGAAAATGCGCATCCGAAAGCATCATCAAAAGCTGCCACAGCAAAATCTACTACTCCAAAAGCTGCATCTCCATTAACAGACAATCAAAGTGTTACGGTATATATCACTGATACCGGAAGCAAATACCATAGGGCAGGATGCAAATATTTAAAAAAGAGCAAACATGCAATTTCTTTGAAAGACGCAAAAGCGCAAGGCTATGGCCCTTGCGGCATCTGCAACCCACCACAATAAGGAGGAGTTATGGAATATACGATAGATAGGTTTGAAGGCAAATTTGCCGTCGTTGAGCTTGAAAATAAAAAATTTGCCAACATTCCTCGGGAAGCAATCCCGGAAAAGGCAAAAGAAGGCGATGTTATCCGAGTTGAAATTGACGCATCGAAAACAAATCGCCGGAAGCATGATATTGATAAAATGACTAAAGACATGTGGATAGAGTAAATTATAATTAAGTAGGCGTTCCGATAGGCTCTCACTGATATTTCCCTATTTCATGCGGAATAAATAGAGTTCGAATCTCTTCAGGTCCACCAATTGAATAAGCCGCATGAGTGCTGAAAAAGCCAGTGTTCATGCGGCTTTTGTTATATATTGTATCGGAATTTATCGGAATGAAATGGAACGATAAAGTAATAATTAAGTAGGCGTTTTGGTAGGCGCTGAAGGCATAGAAATAAGAGCATTAAGCCGCGCCCGCGCATCGTCAACCATTTTTGGCTTCAACGACATGTAGACTTCGTGAATCATCTTTGCGTTCGCGTGCCCTACGATCTGGATTGCTATGGATTCCGGTATCCCCGCCTCCGCCAACATGCAAACATACTCATGTCTGAACTGGTGCGCGCAAACATACGCTACCCATTCCTTATGATGCTTAATGTGCAAATTTCCTTTGTAATAATATTTTTCATCATGCGGATGGCAATGAGCAAAACCATATTTCCGCCAAAAGCGCACCCATAGCATATCATACTGAGATGCCGTGAGCGGCCTTTTCCGCCGCCTAAAATATATGTGTCGGGGGAATGGCGGCGCAACGGCTCCAGAGCTTCTCGCAGCATCTGGAGCAAAGGAATTTTCCGCACACCGGCCTCTGTTTTTGCGCCTTCCAACACATGCGGGCTATTTCCTACATGAAGAATATGTTTTGTAATATAAATGACGTTCTCATCAAAATCAACGTCTTTTAGCTGGATGCCGCACGCTTCCCCCTTGCGCTCTCCGGTGCATAGATATACAACGGCTGGAAGCGCATCCGGATCCAAATAATGATCTTTTACAGTCTTAATTTGCTCATCGGTTGGTGGCGGTCGCTTGCCTTTTCTAAGCCCGTGCGGGGCAGTTGTAGCTTTGGCGGTGTTGCGGTTCCCATGCCATTTTGGACTGTCTACCCATGTTTGGAAAACTCCATTGAGAACCGTTTTTTGATTTAGGACGGTTGTCCGTGCCATGCTGGAAATTGACTTTAAATAATCGGATACTTCGTAAGGCTCGATTCCTTTTATTCTCCGCCTCCCGAACTGCTTCCTTGCCCGCCTTATTGCCGGCAGGTAGGATTTCTGCGTTCCATATGGCATGTTCCTTACAACATCTTCGTAAACGTCCGCAACCTCATCGAAAATCGGGCCAGCGTTCTTCTTTGCCATTTCTTCCGGGCCAGCGGCAACGGCAGCGTCCCGCTTTTTCCAGACTTCCGCAGGGTCAAGCGATGAAAACCAGCGCATTTTACCGTTGATCTTTTCCTTGCGCTCCCAGCGGCCATCCGCGCGCTGATGCAGGCCGTCTGTTATTTTACGCCTGGACATGATTATCCTCCGCCACAATATCAATATGGTAAATTCCAAATTCTTTTTGCCAGAGCTTGTCCTCTACATCATTCAGAGATTCAACTTGGATTCCCCTACTGCATTGCATTTTGTGCGATAGTATTTCTATGTTTTCAAGCGGGGTTCCATTTAAATACTGATAAATTTCATATTTTAAATCTTCATACCGGATTTTGATTACGCCTTTGGTGGTTGAAAAATATCTTGCAAGTCCAAAATCAAAATTCTCAAAGTCCTGCCAAGTCTTCAAACTTGGCAGGTTTTCTTTTATTATCGGAAGAAACTCGCAAATCGGGACTAAAAGCTCGGCGGCTCCTTCATTCGCTTGCCATTCCAAAATAGAATTTTGGTTTGGCCGAACTTTGTCAAAGCACTGAAAGGTCGCAATATGTAAATTATTGTGGAATTTCACGTGAATCAGTTCATGCGCGCAGGTGAAGTTTTTCTCTTCCCGCGAAAGAGTTTCGCGTAACATGATTATGTTTCTTTCCTGCTCATTGCGAGCTAAATAGGACATGCCCTTTAATCCTACAGTCGTAAAAGGGTAATTAATAATCTTTGCCCACCCGCGGAGTTCGCACTCTTCTGCTACATTGTCCGTGTGCTCAATCAGGCATTCGCTTCGGAAACGATTGATAGTCCTGCAAAGGTCGCACTTTGTCGTATAGCCCATACGTCCTCCACAATTCACTTGTTTTTGTATTTCTTTATTAAATCAATGGCCGCTTTAATATCCTCTGGATCTATGGCGTTCCGCTCGGCGTCCTTTGCAAAGTTAAAATAGACGCCGTCGAGCTCTTCAGTTTTGCTTTTTTCCCGGCCTAAGAGATAATCTACTGACACGCTAAAAAAATCTGCGACTTTGGCTAACCGATCGGCGGATGGGGCGGATCTATCCCATTTGCGGATGGTTGCGTTTCCAAGATGTAGTTTCTTTTCTAACGATGCCAGCGTTTCGCTGTTTTCATCACATAATTTTTTGATCTTCTCAACGAGCGTCATAGTCCACACCCTCATATTATTTTTATAAACAGCCAAAAGCCTATTGACATTTAGTTTGCAGGATCATGTAATGAGGTCACGAACTAAAACACAACAAGAATATGAGCCTGTAAGCTCAAAATAATGCAAACTCAAAAAGCTATTAGGTTCTCTACAATAACTATAATAGCCTGTATTCTAATCCTTGTCAATAGTTTGTAAGCTAAAATCTTTAACTGGAGGTGATTTTTTTGTTGTTTGATACCGTAAAAAGCCTTTGCGAATCAAAGAACGTGACCATAGCACAGCTTGAGCGATCTATCAAGGCCGGAAACGGATCCATTAGACGCTGGAACAGAGCATATCCAAGCGCTGATAGGCTGAAAAGAGTAGCGGATTATTTCGGAGTTTCAATGGATTATTTGATGGAACGCCAGCCAGCCTCTCCGCAAAGCCAAGCCCTTGCAAGGGTAATAGACGGGCTTCCGCCGGAAAAACAGGACTTGGTAAAACGGTATGTTGAAGTCGTTCAGAAGGAATAGGAGGCACAAAATGAACAGTCAATTATCGGTCAAAACAGTTCCTTTTATGGGCGACGAGCTCATGGCAGCCAAGGACGAGAAGTCCGGGAAAATCTATGCAGGCGTTTCTTACATCTGCAAAGGAATCGGGTTTTCAAAGCATGAGAAAGACCGGCAGGTAGCGAATATCCAGAAGGACGAGGTCCTTAAACGGGGGTGCCTCAAATTTGAGGCAGGGGTATTCGACCAGAACAATGAAGCTATCGCTATCGACAACGACTTCATTCCTCTTTGGCTTGCCAAAATCAGTATCACCCCGGCGATGAAGAAAGAACATCCGGAGGTTGCAAACAAGCTTGTACAGTATCAGCTGAAAGCGCAGAAAGTTCTTGCCGACGCGTTCCTGCATCATAAGGCGCCCTCCGCAAAAGCGAAATACCGTGCTCTGCCGCCGGTCAACCATTCCGTGGAAATTCTGCGGAAAGCATGGGCCGCCGCTGGTGTCGATGTGAAGCGCTCCGCTGCTGCCGTGTCAGGGATTTACAAAAAGGTCTACGGTGATCTTGGAATCGACATCCCCGGAGTTCCCGCCGAATGCGAAAAGACCTACGACAAGGAATAGATCGCGAAAGCACTCGGCGTGTACTCGAAAGCCGGAAAACCACATTCGCAGGCTGTTGCCGCGATCATCCGATCGCTTAAAATTTCAACAGATCTGATTGAACATTCCCCGTTCGCAGCCAATGGCCACTCTGACGACAAGGAATAGATCGCGAAAG
>DHOG01000146.1 GCA_002410715.1 Ruminococcaceae bacterium UBA5396
TTTTTTGTTTTTTTTTATTTTTTACCTGACGCCCCTTGGTGCTTTGGGGACTATTCTCAAATGGTCACATTTCATCTGAAGCAGGGAGAAGCTGACCGGGAAGCGGATACTCTTGAGGAGTTTATTGCTTTGTACTCCAAACTGACGAACGGTCACGGTAGTGGTGCGGATGCGCTTTTTCGAGCGGAGCTTGCCCATTATCGGGGAGACTTGAAACAAGCAGAGGTACTGGCGTATAAGGCGATTTTTCTTGCCGAAGCCAATCGACAGAGCATTGTACATCTTGGCGCTGCAATGCATCTATGCGAAATTGCTGTAGAAAAATCCAGCTTTAAAGAATGGCAAAGTGCATTAGATTCGATGGAACACGCAGCCTCTTATCAAAGCAACGATGCTGTGCGTGTGGTTCTGGACACGCAGCGTGGGCTTCTCTTAAATGAACTTGGATATCCGGAACGTATTCCCGATTGGCTGAAAAACATGGATCAAATAAAGCAGCTGCCACCTGCGCTTAGATACAACGCACTTTATGTGCATGTCACTTTCCTGATGCACACAGGGGAATTCGTACGTATAATTGGCATCCTTCAGGCAGTCCGGGAATCCATAAATCCTTACCCGAAATTCGGAAGCATTCTGATTTACATAATGATCGCCATAGGCCATATCCAAACAGGGGACAGAGTAAGCGGAGCCGAGAATCTAAAACAGGCTTTGGAAGAAGGTATGCCGGATGATCTTACATATATTTTTGCCGCACATCACTGGCTTCTGAAACAACTGTCGGAGGAACTTATCCGAAAGAATTTCCCTGAACATCTGACTCGCTACAAAGAAATCAAGGACCGGTTTAAAATAGGCTTCGATCGGTTACACACCGCCCTTTTGCACGGTTCGCTGCCTGAAAACCTAACGGAACGGGAGCGGGAAATAGCACTTCTGGCTGCGAAAGGACTTAAAAACAGTGAGATTGCAGCTGAATTGATTATAACTGAAAACACGGTTCGTACCCATCTGCACTCCGTATTCCAAAAACTTGATATCGACCGGCGTGCTAAGCTTGCTGAAAAACTGCTAAAGAACTAAACATTGAAAATATCATCTTGAAATATCATCCATTCGTACGAGGCAAAATAAAAAATCCCGATCTATAATATATGTAGAGTGGGATTTTTTTGTATAAAAAATTATGCAACTGATACCGGCTATCACGAAAGGAAAAGGACTTATGAGTTATATTAAAAAAGTCGTACCCATGAAGGATTATCGGTTGTATATGGAGATGGAAAGTGTTGAAAATATGCGAAGAGGTGGGGCGGGGATCCATCTTAGCCTCGTTATATGGTGTAATGAGCGCATCAAGGTAACAGCAAAGGATCTTTTGCGGTTGCAACCGTGTAACCCATTTTATGTATAAATCTCATATGCATGCATTAGGTTCTTTGAAAAAAATATGAAAACCTAAGAGAATGAGAGATTATGAAAGAAAAATAAACTTAATAGAAGAAGAAGGAGGAAGCAAAATGAAAGTGAAAAGGTTTTTAAACCTGCTTCTGTGTGTTATGCTAACAGTTACAATGTTACCGTTGGATGTGCTGGCAGTCAGCGGTTCAACTGTATCCTCAGGGACATCAGTTATGAGGAAGGACAACAACGACGATAATGCCGACACCCCGGATGAGAAATCACTCGCCGGTTCGGGAGGCGATGAGATAGCGTTAGTCAATCCATTTAGTGATGTACAATCCGGTGATTGGTTCTTTGATGATGTGAGCTTTGTTTTCACCAGAGGTTTAATGACTGGTACGGGTACGGAATCGCCAATGTTCAGCCCCGGTATGCCTATGTCCCGGGCTATGCTGGTTACTGTTTTGTACCGTCTGGCAGGGAGCCCCGATACTACGGATCTACCCAACGCCTTTATCGATGTACCGGAAAACTCGTGGTATACCGGTGCTGTGGCATGGGCGGTTGCGAACGGCATAACTACCGGAGTTGGCGGTAGCTGCTTTGCACCGGATGAAAATGTCACACGCGAACAGGCATCAGTGTTTCTTCATAGATATGCGCGGCTGATCGGAAAGGTACCTGCTGGCGAAGCAACAAATGGTGCTAACTTTATTGACAAGGATAAAATATCAGATTGGGCACTGGAGGCTGTCCTGTGGTGTAATACGCTTGGCATTATCACAGGCAAGCCGGGGAATAATGGCATGATTTTTGATCCCCAGGGGAACGCCACACGAGCTGAGCTTGCAGCAATGCTCCACAGGTTTTCAGATAATGTCGTCAACAGCTTTACTGGCGAACAGCCTGACAACAACTCAGACACTGACAAGGATTCAGGTACAGACACCGGCACTGACATAGATTCGGGTACAGGTTCTGATTCGAACTCAGACCAAGACCAAGACCAAGATCCTGATCCAGACCAAGACGACCCCGCAGGCCCCTTAACAGTCACCTTCGCAACCAACGGCGGCACTGCAATTGCTCCCGTTTCCGTTCCCAAGGAAGGCAAGCTTCCCGATGTGTCCATACCTCTTAAGGATCAATGCATTTTCACGGGCTGGTACAGAGACAGCAAACTGACCGAGGCTTTCTTTATCGATACCCCTATCACAGAGAACATGACCCTTTACGCATCATATGCCGACAGAAATTATAATTATAAGGAATTTGTCGATCCAGTCAAGTTTTTACCGGACTGCGAACCCGACGTAAGCTTTGAGATTTTTTCGCCGGAACCTATCAATAGCAGCAATTTAACAAATTACATAACCATTCAGAATAAAGTAAATCCGAATGAAACCCCTGATGTTACAGTTAAAAGTCAGGGCACAAGCATATATGTCGTTTCACCCAAGTCTAGCTATACATATACACCCGGCGATACTTACGAGCTATCACTGATAAATGAGGCAATCAGCTTCAACAATGAAAAAGAAGAAGTCCGAACCATGGCCTTCAATATAATAAAATCGGAAACCTATAATATTCAATTTGTTGACAGCATTGTTTATCTCCTCTGGAGTCAGGTCAATATAATTGATGATGGAGTGTACAGCCTGACAAAAGCTTTAGCTGACGAAAAAGGGATAGCCATCAATACCACCATATGCTTAACAGATGAGATTGATTTAAACGGGCAAGGGATTCTTAATGAAAACTCGAAAATCCGTAATGTCCTAAGCATTATAAACACAGATGCAACAGATCCGCAGCGCGTGATGTTGTTTACTGAAGCTAGCAGCGTGGACGACGTCTATCAGCAGCTTGAAGTTTATTTTCGTCAAATCATTGATCCTGAAAACATAGCCGGCTCCGTAGACATCCAAAAACTTGAGGAAGATTTAAAAAACAGTGAAGGTACATTAAAATTTACAAAGCTTCTGGCAGTTGCGCTTAATGAAAGCCAGACGATGGCATCAATGTCTTTGTTTGCAAACAGGCCTATGCTGCCAAATACTGCATTTTCCAAAGCGTGGTCGTCCCCCTTTGCAACGCCTGTGGAAAACAATGATAAATTCTCCATTACTGTCAATGCATTGATCTCTGGATTAAGCATCTCCGCTTCCATCGGCACCGCAAAGAACAGCAATTTCCCTAATGCAGTTGACAATAATTGGGTTGTAATGACTCTATCCTTCAATTACAATGCGACGATTCAGAAGATCCAGGTGAAGGCTGACTTTACCTTCAAGGAATTTATTACTCTTTCTGCCGGGAGTAAAGTAGGTTTCTTATATTTTGATGCATGGATTGACACTTATTCACAAACCGATATCGAATTTAGCATCCTTGTCAGGACAGTGGACACGGATGAGGAGTTTTTGGATATTACAGCCGAAATCAATAAACTTATCGACGGTTTCACAAAGGACAATTCCGATGTCCCCGAAATCATTCAGGAGGTACTGGGTTCGAAGGGTGATTACATCGATATTCTGGAAGTCAACCTTTTTGAGGAGAGTCAGGATGTTAAAATGCCGTTTCCGGTTTTGCAGTTCAAGGAAACGGGTGTATTCGTTGTCCGGCTTAATCTCGCAGTGGGACTTTCGGCCAAAACCACCCTCATGTCTGCTAGCCGTATTGGAATCAGAGGTAGTGTGAGTAAGGCTCTGGAAACGTACAAATATGGACTTACGGGTGACGGCAGGCAAAGTCTCGATTTATACTGCGCGGGTTATCTGGGAGTCAAAGCCGGAGTAAGGCTTACTGTAAGTGTCAATTTTTATGGTCTTGAATCTCTGGGCAGAGTAGGATTTACTGGCGAAGCGGGCGCTTATATGGATCTATACGGCTTTTTACAGCTACATTTAATGAAAACCGGTGCTGCTCCGGATATAAATATGAACGGTGGAATCTATATGGAAGTGGGCTTCTATCTCGAGTTGAAAATCTTCGCCGAGTCCAAAATTTTCAATGTAAAGGCGGAGCTTTCAGTTTTGGATATGAAATTTCCCATATACACGCTGGGCAACCGATATGTGCTGTACAGATTTAAAAACGCCGGAAACACAGTGATAATCAACCAAAACGACTATTATATCAGTAACAGCGGTCTACTCGACTGCGAAATGCTTGACCTTACCACCGGGCAATTGATCAAGGGCGACTATTCCAAGTTGAGTAAATTTTATTTCGAGGTATCCAACCCATGGATGAACGACTGGAATGATAAGAATCATATCCATATTCAACCGCAATATTTTGGACGAACGTACTATGGTGTCCGCGTGCTGGAGGGTACAAAGCGACTTGACGCTACGGTGCGGGTTTATTACGGAGGCGATAACCTCTGCTTCAGCAGCCGGGCTAAGGGCTATACATATAATGAAATCAAGCTCATATGGATTGACCCAAGCATTGATCCATCAACGGTTAACCTCAATCCTGTGACTGCAACCTATGTGATTAATATGAACGGAAAAAAGGTAGCTGAGATAAAAAAGCTCGTGCTTGCGGGTAATTCTCCGGGCTCAATCGATTTGGCTCCCTGGCTTAACCCCATAGAAGGTATAGTCGGATACCAGGAAGCTGAGGTAACCGGGTATATAGGTGATTGGAATGTCGCCATCTGGGAGGATGCTACCTATACTGTAAATATGACAAAGCGGCAGGTGCTGGTATCTTACATGTATATAGATAACGATGGTAAGTGGCACTATGAGATATATGCAGCTGAAAATGGCGATAAACCTCCTACCCCAACGGATTATCAGTCACCGGATCAGGGAAAAATATTCAAACACTGGTTAAGAAGGGATTACACTTATATTAATTACAGCTATCCAGCGAAAAGTTATAAACCGCTGACAAATTTAAAAATCTTTGATGCCTGGGCTAATAACCTGACCCATACCGGATATGACAAAACAAAGGCGGTCTTCACTTTTACCGGTGCATTGGAGGAGTGCAGCGAAAAATTCGATGAAAATCAAAAAACCATTCCTGTTATGTATCACAATAAAGCAGAGTATGAGATTGAACGCATATATATCACGTTTAACTATCCCAGGATTCAATACACTGCTTATGGGCAGGATTTCGACATATACTACCCCAGTGATATATACTTTTATAACTATGGCACTACACCGCTTCCCAGAAACCAAAGGAACTATCCGGGCTGCAGAATTAATGGATGGAGCCATAGATATACTGCTATAGCGGATTATGAATATGACGCGCTCCCCCAAGCCACACAGGACACCTATTACTATCTTATTGTTGAATTTACGGAGCGAAAGATAATTTTCAAAACAGATATGGGTACCTTTACCGATGGCAGTACCACCGCTGACTCAGGTATGATTCCGTATCCAGATTATCTGGAATATATAGAAGACTTCCAGAACACCAACAATGCCCTGACGCTCCAGCCGGTGCTTAAGGACGGTGTAGTCTACAAATTCCATCACTGGGATGTGGATTACTCCCAGGACAGACAGCATATCCAAACGTGGAATGCAGTATGGATAGCCGCCCCTAATCAGAATTTCACCGCCACCTTCAATGCGGGGGAAGGGGCAGCTTTCCCCGATGGAAGCACAAGTCATTCGCTTGAGGTTACATACGGAACCCAACTGGATTTAGCTTCGTTTGCCCCTGTTAAGGCAGCAGACAGCCAATACACCTATACGCTGACTGGCTGGAGAGATCAAAATGGAAATACCTTTAATCTGACAGATATTGTCGTTGTTCAAAAGGATATAACTTATACGGCGGTCTACATGCCAGTCGAAATTATTTATACTGTAACAGTAAGCGCAGGAAACGGAAAATTCCCTGACGGTGAAAAATCAAAAAACTATACGGGTGCCTATGGAAAACTGACAAATATCTCGGTGGAAAATCCAGTTCCCCCTGATGGCTATGCCCAATATCATTATGAGTTCGACGGT
Source organism: Ruminococcaceae bacterium UBA5396 (assembly GCA_002410715.1). Classification (GTDB taxonomy): domain Bacteria; phylum Bacillota; class Clostridia; order Oscillospirales; family Acutalibacteraceae; genus Avimonas. The sequence goes on from DHOG01000146.1 coordinate 6,408, forward strand.
TGGTCAGAAGCTCTTCCGGGTACATTCTCACAGAATATGACTATTTTCGCAAAGTATAAGATGGTCTATAACGAGTACATCATAACTTTTGACTCCGGCAGCGGCTTGTTTGACGGCGGCGTATCAACCCTTACACAGACCCTTCATTATGGTGATATAATTGTTCCGCCCGCAGATCCGGTAAAAGCCGGGAACGAACACTTCCGGTATGAGTTCACAGGCTGGAACCCTCTACTAAACGAAGGGGATACCGTTATTTTCAGCCAAACCTATACAGCGAACTACCGATCCATACCAAAGGGTACGACTCTGCCTGAAAGCGGGATTACCGTAACAGATGGCGAAGTAACAGAGGATATCAGCGTGGGCAGCATTTTCGGTTATACATATGAAATGGTAGAGGCTTATGATGGGAGTCTTGTCCCAATACTTAAAATAACGGGAGATGGGCTGACATTCAGCGGAACCGGCAGCGACATATTCATGAGCATCAACAGCACGGCAGGCTCGGTTACCTTTGATAATATGAACCTCTCAATAAGTGAAGAGTATTTTGAAGGCGTAAATATAGTTGAATGCAGCAACCCATTGAGCATCAACATCAAGGGAACCTGCATTTTTGAGGTTACATTAAACTCGGATGAGGCCTCGAATGTTATGCGCATCGAGCGCCCTACCGAATTTATCGGTACAGACAAAACCAAAGACTCTCTGAGTATAGTTACTTCAGGGGGTAAGGCAATTTACGTATCGAACAGACTAACATTTAACACCCTCAATTTAGCCATTGATGCGGGTGGCGAAGGCATTGATGAGAACTATATATATGCATTGAGCGCAGATATAGGCGAAACGCAGCAGACTGTTTGCAGCTTTGTGTATTCTGATGTTGACATAACCTCGGCTGGTGTTGGGTTTATGCTGGATTATTTTAATATTGAAATACAAAACAGCGTTCTGGACATGGAGTGTGAATGGGCAGCAGAAACAATTTCCGGATTAAAGGTCGACAATTCCAACTTGAACCTTACAGCTGGGATGGGGCTTTGGATTAATGGGAACGCTGCATTTTCCGGAGTTTCAAAGCTTAAGCTAACAGTAGAGAAAGGCGCAGCCATAAGCGCCACAACCGGTATAACAGTACCCGGAGACTACGATTTAGGAGGTGCGTCAATTCAGGAGTTGACAGATATCTCAACCGGAGACTATTACACCTTTGCCAATGAAATAGAAGGTGTTTGGACTCCTGCATCAAATGTAGAAATAAATTACTAACTCAACTTTCCCACAGTATT
>DHOG01000008.1:0-789 GCA_002410715.1 Ruminococcaceae bacterium UBA5396
GACACACTGATTTAATCGGTGTGTCCTTAGAATTCATTCTTCCGATTCCGTTCTTTGATGATGGTTGCGCCGGCCGGAATTGTTACCTGAAACTGAAAGAGAGAGGCACTGATGTCTTCGCTTCCAAGATTGGTCACTTCCATTCGATCTCCGGATACCGTTATGAGCAAAGCATTTCCATGCCAGACGATGGAAAAGCGGATCCGTTCCCAATTTTCAGGAAGATGCGGATCGATATGAAGGCCGCCTTCCCGAAAACTCAATCCACCGAATCCAATGATGGCGCTTTGCCAAATCCCTCCCATTGAGGCACTGTGAATCCCGGTGTCGGAACTTTTCATATTCGGGCCAAGATCGATATCCAACGCTTCTTGAAACAGGCGATACGCCGTTTTTTTCATTCCTAACCTGTTGGCCACGATACAATGAACGCTTTTGCTGAGGGAAGAATCGTGCAGCGTATGAGCTTCATAGAAAGTAAAGTTCTTCTTTTCGATATTCCGATCGAAAAGATCCGGAAAAAGGAACATCAGCATTACGAGATCCGCCTGTTTTGAAACCATATAGCGGTTTAGCTGATCCCCATTTAATTTCTTTGTAATCGCCAGGACGCCATCCTGCTTGTATTTTTCCAGATCAAGAGGTTTCAGCGAAAGATATTCATCCGTTTGGGGAATGATACCCTCCGCATTTGCAGACGGCAGATACATTTTTCCGCATATCTTCCTGATTTTCTCCCGATATTTTGAAAAATCTGTTTTTCGGTCCAATTGCTGGAACAGCTGCGGT
>DHOG01000008.1:974-2690 GCA_002410715.1 Ruminococcaceae bacterium UBA5396
GGAACAGCTGCGGTTGCTTATTCTGAAGGAGATCAGCCGCGCGTAGTCCCAGACGCATGTTCCAGCAGGCCATATAATTGGTGTAAGCGTTATTGCTAACATGTTCTTTATATTCATCCGGCCCTATGACATCGTTCACTTCATACCGGTCGAGCTTTCTGTTATATTCTGCGCGGCTGCCCCAAAACACGGCGGTTTCCAGTAAGATTTCGTATCCACAGCGCTTCATGTACTTCTCATCTCCGGTAGCAATGTAATATTGCCACACACCGTAGGCCACATCGGCTGTAATATGTTGTTCGAGAATTCCCGTCAGGACTGGCACCCTTTCCCCAGTGACGACATCTACGCCCAAATATCGCGGAGTTACTTCACCGTCGTCATACCAGGCGCATTCCCAAGGATACATGGCGCCGCGATATCCGTCCCGGAGCGCTTTTCGGCGCGCCCCTTCCAGGTTTCTGTAACGATATTCAAGCAGCGTCTTTGCCACGTCGGGATGTGTCAGAGTGAAATACGGCTGAATAAAAAGATCTGTATCCCAAAATGTATGGCCTCTGTATCCCTCTCCGCTTAAACCTTTCGCCCCGATGCCAACCCGGCTGTCATCTCCTTTCACCATGATATTCAGATGATATAAGGCAAACCGCAGGCCAAGCTGGTCATACGGATTCCCGCTTTTCACCTTGATATCGCTGGCCTTCCAATATTTCTCCCAGGCGGTTGAACTTCGTCTGAGAAGAGAATCATAACCTGCCTCGCATGCCGTTTTTAACGATTCCATTCCGTCTTTTTCAAGCTGTTCGGCCATATCGACATTTAGATGTTCATAATTCAGATCCCGGCTCGTATGTACTGTGGAGATTTTCTCCAAGCAAAAATCCGTTCCCTTTTTCAGCTTTACGGTAAGGCGGTTTTTCAATATCCGTCGGTCCGTTACTAGAGAAACGTCCACGCATTCCGTCAGTCTAGGTAAATTAGCACAGTGTACGGCTACAGTGACACCGGACTGTACGGTTTTAGACAACATCTGAAGATAGTTACCTTCATACAGGCGACACTTCCCACTGTTAAAATGCTGAGTTCCATTGTTGGTTACCCTGCCGTCGATTCCGCTTTCAACGCTGAGAGAAATATTCCCTGAAAGCGGGGTGACGGTAATTTTTGTCGCCATGACGTGCCTGTCGGAAAGTGAAACAAATCTTCTGAATTCCATCTGAATGAAGTTTCCGTCGGGTGCAACCCATTTAACGCGCCGAACTGTCTCGCCGTTTTTCAAATTCATCGTTCTACCGTACTCACGAATGGTTCCAGTATCAAGATGAAACCGAAATCCGTTGACACTAATATCCATCGCCGTAACATCCGGAAGATTCGGAAGCTCCGTCACTTCGTCGGTGTCAGCCTGATCGTAGGTTCCTGCCACAAACATTCCCCGCGTCTCGCCGATATAAGCTTCCTCAAGCGAATTGCGCACTCCCAAATATCCGTTTCCCTGTGTGAAAATCGCCTCGCACTTTCCCAGATAGTGCGCGTTAAAATTGTTTTCACAGATCAGCCAGTTCCGCAACGCACCGGTTCCGGTGTCGTAATCCAAATATTGCATGCCGTTGGTTTCCCTTTCTTATATTTCCGTATGAGGAAAATTTCTGTCTTCAGCTATTTTCTTTCTCTCTAAACAAAATCATATACAGGCCAAAATGGCAACAAACATCC
>DHOG01000008.1:2807-4111 GCA_002410715.1 Ruminococcaceae bacterium UBA5396
GGCCAAAATGGCAACAAACATCCTAACGGCAAGCATAATTTTGCTTTTCCGCATTATATTCGACGATTACAGGCTCGCTGTGAAGCCCGCCCGCATGCGGAACGGCTTCAGACGCAACCGCACGACGATACAGCAAATTGGTCGGATTCGAAATTTATCCTTTTATACCGGATGCCACAATGCTGTTTGTTACCTGATCCTGCGCAAAAGCATAGATGAGAATGCCAGGAAGGATTGCCATTGTTAGCGCCGCAAACATGTTGGTATAATTGTACGAATAAGTTTCATTAAACGAAGCAAGTGCGACCGGAAGCGTACGGCAGGCTGGAGATGTCGTCAACAGCATGGCGAAGAAATATTCGTTCCAGTTTCCAAGGAACATGAGAATGCCAGCCGTGGCCATGCCCGATTTTGCCATGGGAAGATTGATTGAAAAAAAAGTCCGTAAGAATCCGGAGCCTTCCATCCATGCGGCTTCACTGAAATCCTTTGGAATGGACATGAACGTATTCTTCAGGATAAAAAGCGACATTGCCATACCGGCCGCAATATAGACAAGGACGAGAGCCGTTTTGGTATCATATAAATTGAGCTGAATGATCAGTGAAAAGATCGGCTGCGCTTTGCACTGTGAAGGCACGAGAAGCGTTATGACAAAAAGAGAGTACACCAGATTTTTCCCCTTAAAATCATACCGCGCAATCACATAAGCCGCCATGGCATATATGACAAGTGAAATCGCCGTGGATATGGCGGCAATCAGCAGGGAATTTAACGTATACATTAAAAAATCCGTCTGCTTGAACACGGCCTGGTAAGCGCCGAATCCTAAAGAGGTAGGCAGAGAAAAAGGGCTGGAAAGGATCTGGGCATTGGTCTTAAAAGAAGAAAACACGACCCAGATGATTGGAAAAATGGAGATGATTACCGTAAATCCCAGAACAATATAAATTAGAACGGATTGAATGATTTTCTTGATATGGTTCATCGCTTACACCCCCTTTTAATACACGCTTTCATTCATACGGAATGCTTTATTCACGACTACCAGTAAAACGATGCCAATCAGCAGCATGACCATTCCGGATGCGTTCGCATATCCATATTTACTGTCATTGATTGCGTTCACCAGGATCAGGGGGATATTCATGGTGTCATTTCCGGGACCGCCGCGGGTGGTCAGAGAAATGGTTTCATACATGGAAATCCGTGCGGAAATCGAGCAGATTACGGCGGTTCCGATGGAATTCCGGCATAACGGGAGATTGATTTTTCGCGTTATATACCATTCACTGGCCCCATCG
>DHOG01000008.1:4257-4795 GCA_002410715.1 Ruminococcaceae bacterium UBA5396
ATCGATTCGGGCCGCCTCGTGCAAATCAGGTGGGATGGCTTTTAGGTCGCCCAGCACGAGCAGTGTAACCACAACGGCATAAAAGAGCCACGTTAAAGTAACGGCAAAAAAAGCATAGGGGGATTCAAACAGCCAGTTGACGGAAAAGCCGGGGGAAAATATGCGAATGATTCCATTCAGTATTCCGTAGCTTCCGTTAAATACAAACCGGTAAATCATAGCCCAGGCCGCCATGGAAATGACGTTTGGTATCATAAACACCGTTTCAACGAATTTCCAGCCGTGCGGTTTTTTATATAGAAGGAGGGCAATCAGAACGCCGAAAAAGACATGAAACGTTCCGGCAATCACGGACCACAGCAGCAGATTGATTAAGGCACGTTGGAAATCCGATGTATGAAATAGGTATATGTAATTTGCCAGCCCCGTAAAGGCCGGTGAATTAGCTCCGTCCCAGTCTGTAAAACTGGTGTAGGCCAGGGTTAAGATCGGCGCCAGATAAAAAAGCAGAAAAGTCAGAAGACATGGCGTTAGAAAA
>DHOG01000008.1:4994-5291 GCA_002410715.1 Ruminococcaceae bacterium UBA5396
CCCAAATCCATATCAGATTTTTCTGCTTTGCCGTAAGCGATCTCATGGATAACACCCTCCCATCCGAATATCGTGAGAAATACGGCATCGGTCGCCACGGCAGCCGATGCCGTATTTTCAGTTATTACCAGTATTATTTGCCAGCAGCCTGCTTGGAAAGTTCCGTCAGCTTGCTGCAGAATTCCTTTGGGGTCATTTTATTGTTAATCAGTTGCGGAAGCAGATTTGGGAAGCCTGGCTGCGCAACGGAAGGATATACCACATCGTCAAAGGCAGGAATAATCTTAGTCTTGTCGT
>DHOG01000008.1:5440-8421 GCA_002410715.1 Ruminococcaceae bacterium UBA5396
CAGGAATAATCTTAGTCTTGTCGTTGAACGCGTTGGTATAAAGGGTAAGCAGCCGCTGGCTGGACGCCTCTTTTTTAAAGTCTGCACTGTAGGTGAGATTCGGTGCAAATCCGCCGGCAATCAGGATTTCCTGCTCAATTTCATCCGGAGAACTTACAAACTTCAGGAATGCGAGAGCTGCTTCCTTCTGTTCATCCGATGCGCTGTTGGCAATCCAATAGCCACCGAACGAGGCGTTATTCGTTATGGCAAAGTTACCAGGGTACAAGTCGCATGTCACATCGTCGCCACTGAAACCGTTGCTCCATTTATCCTTCGAAGTACTTCCAAAATCCGCAAACATCCAGGCACCGTTAAAAATCACAGAAGCTTTTTTGCTCAGCATCGTATTATCGGCGTCTGCATATGCAGCACCTACCGTATTAGAAGAAGCGGTTTTCTGCAAAAATTTCTGGAGTTCCGTCGTAGCATTGATAAAAATGCTGTTGTTGAAATCCGTGATTTTATCTTCCGTATGCTTGGAAAGCAGATCGCTTCCGCCAAGTTGATTGGCAATAAGGGAAGAATAGAAGAGCTGCGTCGTCCATGCATTTTCACCTGTCATAAAGGCAATTTTATTGTCGCCGAGGGATGTGAGAAATTCGTCGGGAATCATGTCGCGCACCTTTTTTGACGGCTTATACATGCTAGTGTTATAGTAGACAATGCTAGGGGAAGAAATGATATTCGGCATGAAGTCAACGCGTCCGTTAATTGTGCAGTAATCTAAAGACTCTTTAATACAAAGCTTCTTAATATCCGCATTCTTGTCAAGCCAATCCTTGAGGTCGTAACTAAGTTTATTCTTAACCACATAATTTTTGAGCCAAGTCGTGTCATGCATGCCATCCATCAGTGTCGGTAATTTATTGACCTGGGCGAGCTGCTTGATTTTATCATCATAAGAATCTTGAACAACCTCTTGAAGGACGACTTTGTATTTACCTGCATATTTCTTATTGAACCTTTCCACCGACGGTTCAAAATACTTTGCACCGACATTCTGGCCAGTGCGGTAGGTCAGATAATTCAATACTATCTCCTTTTGACTTCCACCTGATGTAGTTCCAGAGCTGCTTTTGCTGGTATTACCGGAATTGCAGGCCAACAACGAAAGCGACAAACTCGATGCAAGAAGCAATGATAAAGTTTTTTGTAATCTTTTCATATAGTTTTACCTCCCATATGATAGTCTCCACTGTCCTGTCATGTATTTGAAAGCTGGTGCTTTTCGAGCTTTTGGGCATAAACGGTTTCAGTCTCACCGCAAAGGACGTACTTCTCCTCCTTCCCAAGAAACAGTCTCTGCGGTAAAGTCCATGCCAGCTTTCCGAAATGCAGCAGCTATCATTCACTGACTGAATCATAAATCTCATGTAAATATTTAGCCAAGGTCATAGAAACTTATATATGGAAGTGCAGAGTAAAAAGTGGTAAAATAAAGAAGAATTAGAGTATGCGTTTCATAAAAAAGGCAAAAGATTTCCGATCCATTAAGGCAACATTACAATGCCAATTTTTATCATTTTTTATTTATCGCTTGTGCACTTTTCTCTCAAAGATTGTTTTACCTTAGGTTGCATATCTGCATGATATATCGATATAAATTATTATCTATATTGTTTGAATGTTCTGAAAATTTGTCTCTAAATCCGTTTCAATTATAGCAATGGCATAAAAATATATCGTGCCGTTTTTTAACCTTTTAGTGACATTTTTTGCTACACTACAAAAGAAATTAGATTGACAAGGGAATGGAGTTGTGTGCCCTATGCTTGGAACATATGAGAGGGGAAGAGATACTTATATTATTCCGGCATGCTGGAATGTCACAAATGATTCTTGTCTGCCGCACTTTCATAGTAGCCTGGAATTCGTATATGTTACCAATGGAGAATTAAAAGCAACGCTTAACGGCGTGCATTACGATGTAAAAAAAGGCCAGATATTGATTGTAACCAGCTACACGATTCATTACTACGAAACCGTGGATTCATCTGAAGAAATAATACTTACCGTCCCACTGGATTATATACCATCCTATAATAAACAGTTCTCCCACAGCAGCTTTGCGCAAAACGTTTACCAGGATACTGATATTCAAAACAGTGAAATACTACGCAGTATGAAAGTCCTTTCCAAGAACGATGCATGGCGAAAACTTAGCACGGATATTGTCAAAGGATATATTTATGTAATCATCGGTACGCTGATTGCCGGAATCGGACTGACTAATAATAATATCACCTCAAATCAGGATACAATAAGGGATGTTTTGATTTATATCCAGAATAATTATCTTTCCCAAATCTCGCTTCAGCAACTTGCTAAACATTTTGGGTACAGTACCAGCCGCTTTTCCCATCTTTTCAATACTTATTTGGGATGTACGATTTCCGAGTACATCAACACCCTGCGTTGTCGCTATGCGTCAGGGTTATTCTTGGATGATTCAGTTTCGATAATAAATGCCGCCATGTCTTCCGGTTTCAGCAGTATGCGCACATTCTATCGTTCTTTTAAAAAATGTTTCGGGGTAACTCCCTCTCAATATCGGGATAATTACATGAAAATATGTGATTGAAATAAAACGAAGGATTATCCAAACAAGATCAAGCATAGATATATCCCTGGCTTCGGAGAAGGAAGAGGAAATAACATGCCGATGACAGCTTTGCCAATTGAAAAGGCTTTTATGTTGATTGAGCCAGGTCCGGTTATCTTACAGCAATTCCACTTCAGAAAGCGAATAGCCGGATTCACGAAACCAGCCCGTGATATCACTTACGGAAACATCCTGAAATGCCTTCGGAAGAGCCGGAAGCAATGAGTCCGCCGTTCTGGCTTTGACCTTTCTCAGGATGGCTTTCAACTTTGACCACATCATTTCAATCGGGTTGAAATCCGGACTATATGGAGGCAGATAAAGTAGCTGTGCGCCG
>DHOG01000115.1 GCA_002410715.1 Ruminococcaceae bacterium UBA5396
TCTGCTGAAACTGCAAAGATTGGTACAGCGGGTAACCAATCTTTGCAGTTTCAGCAGAGCCCACTTGTCTATTTCCCGCAAATCCTCATAGGCGGCTTTATCCTTTACCGGATCAAAATCCGCGAGGTTGCCCAGTATATAACGCGCGGTATTGCGAATCTTACGGTAGACCTCGGACATTTGCTTCAATATATCCTTGGAAATGCGGATATCCGCCTTATAATCCGCGGATGCAACCCAGAGACGCAGAATGTCGGCCCCGTATTGTTTGATAATATCCTGCGGGGCGATCGTATTGCCCAAGGACTTAGACATTTTCCGGCCTTCGCCGTCCACCACAAAACCATGGGTCAAAACCGCCCGGTAAGGAGCAGTTCCCTTGGTAGCCACGGAAGTCAGCAAAGAGGATTGGAACCAGCCGCGATGCTGGTCACTGCCTTCCAGATACAAATCCGCCGGCCAGGACAGTGCGGGACGCCGGGCCAGCACGGCGGCATGGCTGGAGCCGGAATCAAACCAAACGTCCATAATGTCTTTTTCTTTTCGAAAATGACCTCCGCCGCAGTGGGGGCATTTCGAGCCTTGGGGCAGAATCTCATCCGCACTGTGGGTATACCATGCATCCGAACTCTCTTTGCGGAACAGCTCCGAAACCGCCTTGATAAAGTCGCGGTTAATGATGGGCTTACCGCAGTCCTCGCAGTAGAAAATCGGGATGGGAACCCCCCAAAGCCGCTGACGGGATATACACCAGTCGCTGCGTTCGCGAACCATGGAAACAATTCGCTCTTCACCCCAAGCCGGCAGCCATCTCACGCCGCGGATGGCCTGAATGGCGTCGTCCTTGAAGCTTTCCACCGAGCAAAACCATTGCTCGGTGGCGCGGAACAGAACCGGTTCCTTGCAGCGCCAACAATGGGGATACTGGTGAACAAGCTTTTTCATGGCAAACAGCGAACCGGTTGCCTCCATGTGCTTTGCAATCGCCTTGTTTGCATCATTTGTAGTCATTCCCGCGCAAATCGATCCGGCTTCATCTGTCATTATTCCGTGACTGTCAACCGGCACAACGATGGGAAGATCCTTATAGTTTCTGCAGACATTGAAGTCGTCAACACCATGACCGGGTGCAGTGTGAACGCAGCCGGTACCGCTTTCAAGGGTTACATGGTTGCCGATAATAATCATGGATTTGCGATCTAGGAAGGGATGCTGGGTTTTCATATATTCCAGCTCGGAACCCTTGAATGATGCGACAACCTTATACTCGGTTTTTCCCGCCGCCTCCATCGCTTCCTCATAAAGCGCTTGGGCCATGATGTAGTATTCACCATCACACTCGATGACGCTGTAGTTAAAGTCGGGACCGAGACAGATTGCGACATTGGCGGGCAGCGTCCATGTCGTTGTGGTCCATATCACAAAGCTGGTACGGTTTGGATCGATTCCGGCTTTGGTGAGCAGTCCTTTGTCATCCGTCACCGGAAACTTTACATAAACCGAATAGCAGGGGTCTTCGCTGTATTCAATCTCGGCCTCGGCAAGAGCTGTTTCACATTCCGGGCACCAATAAACCGGCTTCAGCCCCTTATAAATGTATCCCTTCAACGCCATTTCGCCGAAAACCTCAATCTGACGGGCTTCAAATTCGGGACTTAGGGTAAGATACGGGTTATCCCACTCGCCGAGTATCCCAAGTCGTTTGAACTGATCTCGCTGGTCATTTACATAACCGAGCGCAAACTCACGGCAGATGGCGCGAAGCTCAGCAGGTGCCATTTGCACTGCGTTTTCTACACCCGCCTTTGCCCGTGCCTTCAGCTCGATCGGAAGACCGTGCGTATCCCAGCCGGGAACATAGGGCGAGAGGTAGCCCGCCATATTTTGATAGCGGATGATGATATCCTTAATAATTTTGTTCATTGCGGTGCCGATATGGATGTCACCGTTGGCGTATGGAGGACCGTCGTGCAGCACCCATAGAGGCTTGCCCTTGTTTTTTTTCATAAGCCTATCATACAGGCGATTCTTTTCCCATTCTTTCAGCATGATGGGCTCACGCTGAGGCAGTCCGGCCCTCATAGGAAATTCTGTGGCCGGAAGGTTCATGGTTTTGTTATAATCCTGTTCTTGCATCGGAATAGCTCCTTTATTGTTTCACCATCGGTCAAAACCCCTCAACGCTTTATATTGAGTGCGAAAGATTCAAACTGCTGGTTATAAAATCAAGTTTTTAACGGATACCCGAAACGGTATGGTTTCTACTTGCGGTGGCGAAAAATACTGGTGGGGTGCTCACCGTTGTCTTTTGAAATATCATAATCGTCTCCGAATTTTAGATCGCCGAATCTTGAAACCGGTTTGATTTCTACCGTATCGGATAAATTATTTTTCTGATTCTCATTTTCATCTTGGTCATCCTGAAGCTCCGGAAGATCCAGAACAACCTCGGGAACCGCAGCGGGGGCTGTAGCAGCAGCAGGTTCCTCGACAGGCTCAAAAGCAGCCTCGCTCTCAGACGTTACCAAAGACACTTCTGCTTCTGCTGCCGATTCCTCGGTCTGTTCAGGCTGGGTATCTTCTTTACCGACTTCTTCTTCCTTGACCTCGGGAAGCACATCAATCAAAGATAGATGCTCGCGATAGATGGAAAGCATACGCGCCTTAAAATTCGTAATCTCACGTTGAATCCGTTCAAGCTCGCGCTCCTCTTCTCGAATACTTTTCTGTGCGTTTTCCTGTATCTTCTCCGCCTTGATTCTCGCATCGTCAAGAATCAGCCCAGCTTTGTGCCGTGCTTCACGAACGACAGTATCACCCAGCTTTTGAGCGCTGAGCAGAGCGGTTCTTATATTATCTTCATCGTTGCGGTATTCCACCAGCTTATCTGCCAAAACCTCAAGCTTCTTCTCAAGCTCATTCCTGGCGGAAGTGAGGGCGCTGATGGTTTCGGCACACCGATCAAGAAATTCATCAACCTCGGAAGCTTTGTATTTGCCCCTTGAATTTGTGAATTTAATATTTTGAACATCATTGGCGGTAAGCATACATAGGAACCCCTCTCTGTTATAATTATCTGCTTCTTAAATTTTAAACAAAAAATTAATCATTGCATTTCCGGTTCAAAAACATGTTTCATTCAAATGTATTTCAAGAGCGAAATAAAAAGCCTGCCCTTACGGGTTTCAGGGCCGATTTTCTGAACCCTGAAGCGTCCAACGCTCCGTATAGACAAAATATCATTTTCCTTGATTATAAAAGATACAGAAATACGTGGGATATGATTGACCGAAACCAGACCTGCTTCAATCCACCTCCCAGCTTCTTCTCTTGATAATCCGGCGGCGGTTTTCACAACAGCATCAAGACGAGGCGAAGCAACCGTACCGTCAAGCTCCTGAAAGCTATAAGCAGCCGGCAGCTCTCCCTGATAATTTTGAATCAGGGAAACACCCTCGCCCCCGACCTTGGTGATCTGGGTTTCAAGGAACCCTGCAATATCCTTCCCCACAAAAACAACCGCGATGCCGTCACCGCAAAGAATATCACCGACTTTTTCCCTTTTCACACCACAGCCGAGTATGGTGCCGAGGAAATCACGATGACAGAGAGGGACGCCGTTCCGATATCCAAAAACAAGCGTCTCTATAGGGAACGCAGATGAGTTTGGCTGAATATACGGCGGAAAAACACCAAGCATACGGCGTTCGGCATCCGCAAACCCTCCGAAAAGCTCTGTGTCTACATCGCCTGCATTTTTGAGCATACCTTTTGCAGCCTCGCATTGCCGCAGGTCTAGGAAGCCGACAAAACAAGGCGAGGATCGCCGCCCGCAAAGCCGGACCGCATCCCCGACCCACGCTTTCAGCAACGCATCCTCTGCGCCCCGGTTAGAAGTAAAGGCCATTATTCTCCAGCTCGTCCAGCAAGTCACCCATAATGCCGACGTTATATGGGGTGATGATAAAGGTGCAGTTTGCGACCTTTTTAATCTGCCCGTCGTTTGCATAGGCAACGCCGCTGAGGAAGTCAAGAATCCGGCGGGCAACATCCTTGTTTGCGCCCTCAAGGTTGAGCACAACCGTTCGTTTTGCGTTAAGGTGGTCAGCAATGGCGCTGGCATCGTCAAAACGCTCGGGCTTAACCAAAACTACCTGTAGCTGCGTTGTCGCATGTATATTAACGACTTTATTGCTTTTTTTACTATTTTCTATCGGAATGTTGACAGATGATCTTTCCTCAGATTTTGAAACAAAATCCATTCCGTCATCCATTTCTTCATCAAACTCGTCGTTTTCGGGATCACTCAGTAAATCCTTGAACTTGTTAAATATACTCATTTTTCTTTCCAACCCTTTCTTTCATTTTCCTACTATCGTTTCCCAAACAGTGCAGAACCAATTCTGATTATGGTTGCACCCTCTAAAATGGCTTCTTTATAATCGCCTGACATTCCCATAGACAAAACATCCATGGGCATCGTGCCAATAGTAACATTATCTATTTTTTTGCCCCTAATGTCAATAAACAGTTTGTACATACGAGCAAAAACCGCTCTTTTTTCACGTTCTGTGTCAAAAATGGGGGGGATTGTCATCAGTCCACGCACCTTTATGCTGCCCAGAGTCCCCATTTCAGCAAGAAGCGCTTCAAGGTTTTCCTCCATCACACCGGATTTAGCTTGCTCTCGCCCGATGTTTACTTGAACCAAGACATCGGTTACGATTCCGGCTTTTTTTGATGCTTGGTTAACTGCACTTGCAAGACGGAAACTGTCAATGGATTCAATCATATTGACCTGCCCGACTATTTTTGACACCTTGTTGGTCTGTAAATGTCCGATTAGGTGAACATCCACACCTGCTAGGGTCAGCTCATCCTTTTTTCCGAGAAGCTCCTGCACCCTGTTTTCACCGATTGACCTAAGCCCCGCCGCAATCGCTGCATTTATCCTTTGGGGCGGTACTGTTTTGGTCACCCCCAGCAACATAACATCCTCGGGACGACGTCCGGCCTTGATACATGCTTCTGCCATGCTGTCTTTGATTTCTTTCAGGTTTTCGGCTATTTCATAAGCAGTACAATCAGCGGACGGTTTTTCCATCATAGATTCCCTTCCCTTCCACAATAATGTCATCATACAGCTGTAAATATGTTTTGTCA
>DHOG01000202.1:0-1307 GCA_002410715.1 Ruminococcaceae bacterium UBA5396
ATTCATGGAATATATATGGGTTATCATTATTTTAAGGTAAAACAAAGTGAAGTTCAAGCTGATATCTAAATAAACAACCCCTTTTTAGAACAGTAACAGGAAAAGAAAGGGGTTGTTTATTGCTATAATGTTAATCATTAATTCACTTTATTTTTCTCATTTGATTCTTTTTTATAATTATATCAGTGATCGACGCCGTCTTCGCCTGCTATCTCATACTTGCCGTCCCCGTCAAAATCAGCCCAGACGTTTCCATCCTCGCCGAAATAAATTTCAAGCCTTCCGTCGCCATTTGTGTCCATTCCTTCGCGTCCTTCCGAATCAACCGTTAAACCGCTCGGAACGTCTATATCGCCGGAACCTGATTCAGACGGCTGCTGACCGCCATACTGTTCCGAAGAAGATAAACGTTCCTCCATGCGTGACATAACTTTGTCTCGGAACATGGATCGTGGATCTGCTTCCAGTTCAGTTTGTGAAATTGTCCCTCGAAAATCATCAAGATTATAAGCGGCGGTAAAATCACTCACAGATATCAGGGCTGTATTTTCACCTGCTTTCAATACAAATCCCTGCAAATTTTTTGTACCGTCCCCGAAGCTGTCGTTAACATCTAACTTGACTTTTCCGTCCGCTAATGCTTTCCAGTTCTGCTGTGATATCGTGTACTCATCCGTAATGATTTCCGCCTGCCCAATGAAATTTACAAGCGGTGCAAGATCAATATCCTCGCCGTTTGCGGTTATTGCCTCCTGCTGTTCCGGAATAAGTTCAAAGGAAATATTGTTGCTGATGCTGTCGTCCATAGCGCCGCCCGCAACGGTAACTCCACCGGTTCCGGCTTTGCTTAAATCCATATCAAATGCCACTAATGCCCGCCCCTCGTATTGACCGAACATTTCTTTGCCGCCTGCTTTCCATGCGATAAAGTAAAGCTCGGCGCTCATATCAATGACTCCACCACTGCCGTTTGGAATCGTGTAAGTGAAATTTTTAGTCTCTGAAACCTCTATAAGCCAATAAGTCCCGGAAGAAAAGGTTTCGTCTGCTGCTTCCTTTTCTGCTTGTGTATCATCCGGCTCATTATTTTCCGGTGCTTTCTGAACCGTACTACCGCACCCCGTAAAAATTACTGTAATGTACAGTATCAATATAATCAACCCGGTA
Source organism: Ruminococcaceae bacterium UBA5396 (assembly GCA_002410715.1). Lineage (GTDB taxonomy): Bacteria > Bacillota > Clostridia > Oscillospirales > Acutalibacteraceae > Avimonas. Next base: position 1,168 of record DHOG01000202.1, read on the forward strand.
TGGAACCGTCGATGTGTCCAATCTTGTATCATCATCTTCACCTCCGCCATATTGGCAGCGGAGTGTAGTGAAATACGCTCCGCTCTTAATATCCGAGTTTACATCAGTCCATGGTTTCGTAAGTTCTGACAGTCATGAGG
>DHOG01000202.1:1418-2857 GCA_002410715.1 Ruminococcaceae bacterium UBA5396
CGTAAGTTCTGACAGTCATGAGGATTGCTGCCTCACGGGTTGCCATGCCATAGCCTGCAGCTGTCTGTGCTGTTGTTGTTGCTTTCGGCATAAAATTGCCGGACGCATCGCCTTTTATGATTCCTAACTTCGACATATATTTAGTCGCATCTACCGCCCAGGATGAAATGTCCTTCTGATCAGGAAAGTCCTTAATACTTGCAACGCTGTAATCGGCATCCGGAGCTATTGCCTTGATTGCACGAAAGAGCATTGCGGCACATTGCTCCCGATTGATGAGCATATTTGGCGAAAAAGTTGTGGTTGAAGTACCGGTAGTGATGCCTAACGAATAAGCCTTGAGTATCTGACTGTTTGTTGTGTCGGTAAACGGATTCGTGGACGCAGGTTCTGCCATGGTTTCTTTCACCTTTTCATAAAGCAAGACAGCAAGCTCACAAAACTCCTCACGAGTAATGGGCTTCGTCATGTCGGCGCCTTTCAGAATATCCGGAATAAGACCCAATTCATTTGCTTTTTTAAGCTCCGACTCCGCCCATGTGCTGGCATCGGAGTAAAAGCTGCCCGACCCAATCGTAACCGCATTAGAAGCAGTTGAATAGATTGGCTGCACGTCCGGCCAGCCTTCATAGTAATCGTAATATACGCGGAGCTGGTAGGAATAAATATGGCTTTTTATATCGACGGAGGTCAGACTTCCCTCATCAATGGGATCAAATGTAATCGCAAAGTTGCCGGCACTGACAGGTCCCTCTTCATCTTCTCCACCGGTGTAAACATTGATATACCCGCCGCCTCCGTACTCACCCCAGGAGTCGTTGTCAACCTTTACCGCATAGTCCCAGAAAACAGAACCACCGCCGGGAGCTTCACTGTCTAAATTGAGAACACTTTGCGGAAAATAAACTTGTGCTTCAAAATAGGGGCTGCCGTCTTCATGTGTTTTTAGCTCGATTTTCTCGATAGAAGGGGCTTCCAATAAGGAAGGCACACCCTCCGGCAAGGCAGCAAATGCATTGGTAGAAAATATAGTGGTTGTAAGAAGTGCTAAAACCAATAGTAAACATGTTCTAAAATATTTGTGTTTCATGATGTCCTCCTTTAAAATTCATATAGTGATTGTCATCCTTCCGGATGTGGTGGTGCTTGCATTATTCCACCCTGATCATTTAATTGGCTACGGGTTATCCTCCTCTCGAGGAAGCTCCTCCGGTGCAAGCTTTGTCGCACGATATACTCTGCTGACCTCAGCCTCATCGGTAACGCATAGCTTGCGATAAATGGAATTAAACAACCTTTTGGCAGTCTTACGGTCAAGAAGCATCGTTTCTTCTGTCCAACGGGCTGTGTATCCCTTCCGGAACCACTCAAACGCCTTATACTCATCATCAGTGAGCAGTGATATTCGCCATTGTTTTTCCTGATCGGTGTCCATTCCC
>DHOG01000147.1:0-2864 GCA_002410715.1 Ruminococcaceae bacterium UBA5396
ATACTTGATCAGACCCTCTTCTTTGTGAAATTTGCATTCGTCTTAATAATGGTTTATAATAGATTTGAATTAGAATAATAGCACAACGCTTTGAAAAGTCAAGAATTCACAATATATTATTATAGCTTGTACAAAAGATTGGCTTGCCAAATTAATAATTTGTACACTTTTTGTTTACGGTTATTACACAAGCATGGTGTATCATATACTCATAACGTGAAAGGGGGCAGTAATTAGATTCCAAGTAGTCGGTAAAAAAGATTCATCCTGACTCTAACGAGAGGGCAAACTATAGGTTGTGAAGGCAGTTTGGACAACCTGTAATCATCAACCTGCTTTAAGAAATATCCGCCCGTTTTGAGCAATGTTCGCGGGCACAGAAAGGGCATGGTTAAAATGAATCATTCATCCGAAGAAAATGTTCTGGTATGTGTAACCGACCAGCTTTCAAGCGAAAGGCTGATCCGTGCGGGATCCGAAATTGCTGAAAAACAGTCAATTTCCCTTAAGGTCATCTGCATTCTGCCCAAGGGGTTTGTATCCAAATCCACATCTGCGATATTACAGAATCTGTATGATACCGCAAATTCACTTGGTGCCGAAATGACCTTTTACTTTAATAATAATCCCGCATTAACGGTTGCAGTTCATGCAAAAAAGACTGAAACGGTTCATATCGTCAGTGGTACCCCGGGTGCGGACAGCAATCTGTTTATCGAAGCAATAAAAACCCTTCTTCCCCATCTTCCTGTATCGGTTGTTGACGCCGACGGACGAATGTATACCTTCCCAACCGTTTCAGCGGTTCATCCGGCAGTGTAACTTATCTTCATCGAAAATAACGCATATATGCGTATATATAACCAATAATCATCCTTTATAGCACGATCTGATGTTTTGTGGTTTTCCGTTGCAAAAAGGCAACAATACACCGCTCAAAAACAGACAGATGCAGAAAATTTAGATTTCTGCATCTGTCTGTTTTTACCATGTTATTAACCATCTTATAATGAAAGATTTAGAAATGGTGTCATTCATCCTGGACAATATTCTTGGCATTGCTTTTGTTTTCGGCGTGGAAAAATGCCTTAAGATTTTCCATAGATTGGGTAAGAATTTTAATTTCTTCTGCTGTTAGCCTCTCTGCAACCGCCTTCACCATTCTCCTGTGAAAACGCCTGTGGACATATGCCAAAGAACGCCCGCGATCTGTAAGGCGGACACGCACTACGCGTTTGTCATGACCGGCACGTTCACGTTCCACAAGCCCCTTTTTTTCAAGCCTGTTTACTGCAATTGTCATTGTGCTTACCGTCACCATCATCTCGGATGCCAGCTCGGATATGGTAAGCAGCTCGCCCTGCCCGATTGCATCCAACGTATGGACCTCGTTGACCGTGATTGCACTGCCGGCAACCAGCCGAAGAGATTGCTCCTCGACCTTCAATATTTCATTAAAGGTATCTACAAGAAGATGATTCAGCACCTCAAGATTTCTATCCATCGGTAACCCCCGTTTCAGGTTTATTGTAAAATAAACAGCATCTGTTGTCAATCATCTGATTCCGGGTTTTTGTCGAAACTTCCCTCCGCCATTTGCAGTTGCGACTGCAGTTTCTCCCACTCCTCCATCAAGCATTCCAGCTCGGTGTTTTTGCTGTCAAGCTGTGTGGTAAGCTGCATGATAAGGCTATAGTCGGAAGCGGTCTGTTCATCTGACAATTGCTCATGAATTGCCTTTATCTCATCCTCGGCTGCAGTAACATCTTCCTCAGTTCTTTTAATCCGTCCCTTAAGACGGCGGCGCTCGCCCTCCTGTTCCTTTCTGCGCTTATAATCACTCACTTTGGGTGAAGCAGGCTTTCCGGCTCGAGCGGGAGCAACGTATTGCTGTTCCTGCCGACGGAATTCATTGATATAGTCGTCATAGCTTCCGATATAGGAACGACAGCCGCTTCGATCAAGATACAGCACCCTGGTTGCCATTCGATTGATGAAATAGCGGTCGTGGGATACGATAAAAAGCGTACCGTCATAGCCGGACAGGGCATCCTCCAATGCTTCACATGAAGCGATATCCAGATGGTTGGTGGGTTCGTCCAGCAGTAGAAGATTATCCCGAGACAGCATTAGCTTTAGCAACATAAGCCTTGCTCGCTCACCGCCGCTTAGCATGGAAACAGGCTTAAACACATCGTCCCCACGGAACAGAAACGCTGCAAGCGCACAACGCAGCTCGGTCTGGGTACGGTCGGGGTAGGCGTCCCACACCTCATCCATTACCGTCTTTGAGTGGTTAAGCTCCGACTGCGTCTGATCATAATAACCCGCACTCACCTTTGCGCCCAGCCGTACTTTTCCGGTTTTGGGTGTAAGCTTACCGTTCAATATCTTCAGCAGCGTGGTTTTGCCGCAACCGTTTGGACCCAGAAGAAAAATTCGTTCACCCCGTCTTATGTCAAAGCTTACATTTTCAAAGAGGGGGCGTTCAGGAAATTCCATTGCCAGCTTTTCGGCACTCAAAACCTCGTTTCCACCTGTTACCCGGGCAGAAAAATCAAAACGAATCACAGGTGCGTCATTTTCCGGCGTTTCCAGCCCTGTCTTCATTCTCTCCAGCATTTTTTCTTTGCTTTCAGCAGCTCGTATGCTTTTTTCACGGTTAAACTGTTTCAGCTGGGTAATAATTCCCTCCACCCTCTGAATTTCACGCATTGAATTTTTATAATGCTTTTCGTCTACCTCCCGCTGTTTTTCACGCAACTCTTTATGAGCCGAATAGTTGCCGTTTGATGAGTAGAACTTGTTGTTTGCCAATTCAAACGTGCGGGTGGTGACACGGTCAAGAAAATAACGGTCATGGG
>DHOG01000147.1:3036-3809 GCA_002410715.1 Ruminococcaceae bacterium UBA5396
AGAAAATAACGGTCATGGGAGATAATCACTGCCGCGCCGACATAGGAATGCAAAAACTCCTCCAGCCATTCTACCGACTGAATATCAAGATGGTTGGTGGGCTCATCCAAAAACAGGAGGTTGGTGTCTGACAGCAGCAGACTTGCCATTGCCGCTTTGGATTTCTGTCCGCCGCTGAGTGAGGATACTGACTGGGAGAACGCGGCCTCATCGAAACCAAGCCCCAGCAGGGTCGCCCGTATCCGACTTTTATATGTCAGTCCTCCCGCCGCTTCAATCTGTTCGGTCAGGGTGTGCTGTCGTTCAATCAAATCGGCATCTCCGCTTTCACTGCCCGCCAGACGCCGATTGACCGACGCCCATTCCTTTTCCATCTCGATTACATTGGCAAACACCTTTTCAGCCTGCTCCCATAACGTGCATTGCGCATCAATTCCGGTGTGCTGCTCCATATAGCCCAGACGGGTATCACGAGAAAACGCCGCTCCGCCCCCGTCGGAAGAATACTCTCCCGTCAGGATGCGAAGCAGCGTGGTTTTTCCGCTACCGTTGTCTCCGACAAGCCCGATTTTGTCCCGCTCGCCTATTTCAAATCCGACGCCGCTGAACAGACAGCGGTCACCGAAATACTTGGTTAAGTTGTGTACCGTCAATAATGCCATTTTCTATATTCCTTAAAATACTGATCTATGGGCTCCCGCCTCAAATCTGGTTCCCGGATTTCAGATCAAGACAAGAGCAGCCGTTATTATTTATACTATATAAGGGTAACT
>DHOG01000147.1:4022-4635 GCA_002410715.1 Ruminococcaceae bacterium UBA5396
GCGGCGGTAGCCAACTTTGTGATAGCCATGCTGCAAAATTAAGGGCAAACCAAAAAAGCGCGGTGCTGCTCAGCAGCAGGAGGGCGTTTAGCCCGAACAGCGGTTTTTCCAATTCACAAAGGCGGCGGTAGCCAACTTTGTGATATAGTATACCATATTTATATTTTCAATAAAAGATTGGGGAACTATTTTTAATAGCAGCGTTCTACTCAAATTCTATAAATCGGCTGCCTTTATATTTTAAAGCTCCGTTTTCACCCTTTTGAATACTGTCATAAACAAAAGGACTTACCTGAAACCGTTTGGTTTTCCCACCCACATCAAACACAATGATATAATCAGTTTTGGGTGTGGCACCCTGGAATCTGCTATACCGATAGTAGGTGTTGAAATATTTATCGACCGGTTTCGCTTTTACATTTTCCACTTTTCCGGTATAATTGCGCAGAACATGGTGCAGCAAGCCCAGCGTGATTGCTAAAAACAATCCGCCTTGCAATAGATACACCGCAACCATGTAATACTGCTCCATGGCTACCACCTCTTTCTACACTTTATTACCAATATTTTACCATCAAACATATTTTAATGCAAAACCAAACGCATAAAAAGT
>DHOG01000092.1:0-21264 GCA_002410715.1 Ruminococcaceae bacterium UBA5396
CAAGATGCACTAAAAGTTTTTTCAACTGCATCACTTGCCCGCAACTCTTAAAAGAGTATCACTCCCTCTATTCGCGTCGACAGAATTTGAATCTCATCATTTATCACAATCTGCGGATTCCAAAGGCGGCAGCCTTTGGTCGCTTGTTGGAGTGACGGTCTTTGCATCCTTTCTCACGTGAGAAAGGATGTGCGCTGACATGAGCGAAAGAACGCATAGCTAAAGCTATTCCCTCCCCCGGCATAGCAACATCTGCATCGATGCTGATGTGTTTATATGGTTTTGATACGAACAAGACGTATCAAAACATGCTGAAGCCTACAACTGAAAAACTGCGTGTGCGCCACAACATGGCGTACACGCAGTTTCTATTCCTAGATATTTTCATTTGAATCCGTACCATAAATATCGTTCAGTATATCATCAACCGTATCCCCGCCGAGGCTTTCCTGTTCATCCGAAACGGTATCAGCAACGGAAATTTCTTGTTGGTCGGGTTCCAGTATTTTGCGGGCAAACACAAGACACACCGCCGTACAGAATGCAAAAATTCCTAAACACAAATCAGGTAATCCGGCAAGACGGCTTGAAATATATGCTTCGGTTTCTCCAAGCATGTAGAGAATAATTGAAGTAAGCGAACCCGAAACCGTAAGAATGGTGGTGCAAAATGCGCAAATTAGAAGCTGTCGAGGCGATTGTTTTCCGGTTTTTGATATATATCGTGCAAATGAAAAAAGAAACACCATGGTAAATAACAGCATCACAAAATCATAGAAGCTCTGCTCAACCGCAATTGCGCTGGCGTAGGAAACCTCATATCGAACCACCCGAACCCATATCCAGACGACAGGCGCAAGGGCTGCGACCGAAAATCCGGTACTGAAATTCAGGCTGCCGCCCAACAGTTTGAAGCCCAGCCAAACCAGAAACATTCCGCCCAAAACACCGAAAATCAGGGTCAAGGTAAGGGTAAAGGAATCCAGCTTGCTGATAATTGCCTGGTTGGGAGGCGGAGTATGGCCAAACACCTTCCATCTCCATCCATCAAACAGAGATGAAATAATCAGAACAGAGCCCGCGACGACAGACGCAACCCCCATCGGCAGACGATCATGCCTTATCATGGAATTGGTATGCGACAATCTGCCCTCACCCGATAAGACAAGAATCGAAAGTACTGCAATTGAAGCCAGTATAAATCCGATTATAATATAGCTCACGTGGAAGTTGCCGGTTTCAGCGTCCTGCATCGCAGGTGTAAGCATAACTCTTAAGACAGTGGTCAATATGGTGGCGACTGCCGTCAAAATAACTGCTGCCGGACGGAAGAATTTCCGCATAATATATTTGCCCTTCCTTCGATTTATTGTCTCAACGATTGGCTTATAACCTTTGGCTTAAAACCGAAGGTAGTGCCGAGTGTAGTTGAGTTTCATGTTTCGCTATGATGATATGGTTGCCGTATTATTGCCGCTCGCTCAAAGGAATATATTTCTGAGGCTTTGCCAGTGCTTTATATGCAGGACGTATAATCCGTCCACCGGTGGTAACCTCTTCAATACGGTGCGCACACCAGCCTGCCATACGGGCTATGGCAAAGAGGGGTGTAAAAAGGTCTTCAGGGATGCCTAGTGTACGATAAACCAGACCGGAGTATAAATCAACGTTAGCACAGATTGCCTTATCTACACCCTTGGCATTGGCAAAAACTTTTGGCGTTAGCATTTCCACCTTTTCAAGAAGACGGAAATCCGCACCAAGACCTTTTTTTTCTGCCAATCCGTAAGCCGCCTCTTTTAAAAGTACCGCCCGCGGATCGGATAACGTATAAATCGCGTGCCCCATCCCATATATCAAACCCGACCTGTCACCCGCTTCGCGGTTGATCATCCGAGCAAGAAAGGCAGCGACTTCATCATCATCCTCCCAGTCACCAACGCCGGACTTAATATATTCCAGCATCTCCATCACTTTAATATTCGCTCCGCCGTGGCGGGGGCCTTTTAAAGAGCCGACTGCCGCGGAAATTGCCGAATATGTATCTGTGCCGGATGAAGACAAAACCCTCGCAGCAAACGTGGAGTTGTTTCCTCCGCCATGCTCAGCATGGAGCATGAGACACAGGTCAAGCAGCTTTGCTTCCTCATCGGTATATTTCGTGTTGGCACGAAGGGTGTGCAATATGGTTTCTGCCGTGCTAAGTCCCGGAATCATTGGGTGGAAATACATACTTTCTTTATCGTAATGGCGGCGCTTGACCTGATAGGCATAAATCATTATGGTCGGGAGCATCGCCATCATTTCAATCGATTGACGTAGAATATTTTCCATAGAGAGATCGTCAGGCATACCATCGTACGAATAAAGTGCAAGCACGGCACTCGCAAGCTTATTCATAATATTGGGCGACGGTGCCTTAATAATCATATCCTCAGCAAAATAATTCGGAAGCTCACGACATTTAGACAAAATACTGCTAAAGTGCTCAATCTGCCCTTTGGTAGGCAGCTTTCCGAAAAGAAGAAGCCATGCAGTTTCTTCGAATCCAAACCGATTGTCGTGGGCACATCCTCCAACAATGTCCTGTATGTCGATTCCACGGTAAACCAACCGTCCTTCTTCGGGAGATTTTTCGCCCTCATTGATTACATAACCGTGGACATTGCAAATCATAGTCAAGCCTGCGACAACGCCGCTGCCATCTGCGTTTCGCAAACCGCGTTTCACTTCATATTGTTCAAATTTTGCCGGATCAATTCGGTTATTTTTCCTGAATTCCTCGCATAGTGATGTTAAAGTGGAGTTGGAAATTTTCTCATTATTTACCTCCATGGGCTCAATCCTTTCGTAAAGCAGCATAGCATGCAATAGCAACATGGTTGCAACATAGTAGAAATTATATTAAACCCATGGTATAAAGTCAAGATGATTATACGTTAAAAAGAGCAAAGTTTTAATTAATTTGCAGTTTTTAATAGTATTTGTTTCATTTATCACTTAAAGATATCAATCTTTATGAAGCAAAAGAATATAATATGAAATTTCATCAAACAATTCATGCATTTTGGCAATGGAAAAACAAGGCATAGAAAACCAAAAGACAGAAAGGAGAAGGCTATGAAACGTTATCTTATATGGGCGGGTGTGGTATATCTGCTGCTGCTTTTGTTTCCCCTGCCGCTTCTCGGAAAATCGGAATTGGACAAGAATAACAATAAACCTTATTCAGAAAGAACATCGCCATACGCTTCTGATAAGGATACCAAAACTCAAGAGGTCTTCCGCCTTCTGGACACCGATACAGGAGTGGTGTATGACGTGTCTGAAAAAGACTTTGTAATCGGATCGGTAGGAGCTGAAATGTACCCCACCTACCATACCGAAGCGCTGAAAGCACAGGCGGTTGCATCTTATACATATTATAGTGTATTGCGTAAACGACACCGCACAAACCCGGACAGCGCACTGAAGGGAGCAGATTTTGCAGATACCCAGTCCGGCTATTCGGTTTTCTACACCACTGAACAACTAAAAGAACGCTGGGGCAAAAGCTTTGACACCTATTATAAAAAAATGAGTGAAGCGGTAAACGCTGTTTTTGGCAAACTGATTCAGTATGACGGGGAGCCCATCACAGCGGTTTATCATGCCATCAGCATCGGAACAACCGAAGACGCGGCAGTCATGTGGGGGACCTCCTACCCCTATCTTCAGCCTGTTGCAAGCCCCGGGGATAAGCTATCGCCTGCCTATCAGTCTACCGCCTCATTTAAGCCGGAGGAATTAAAGTCAAAGCTGAGTAAAATAAAAGACGTTACCATAACCGGAACCCCCGAAACTTGGTTGGGCAACGACTTGCAGACCTCAGCATCCGGAACCGTGACAAGGCTGTCAGTATGCAAAACAGCCTTAACCGGAATTCAAATCCGTGAAGCACTGGGACTTCGCTCGGCAAGCTTCTCGGTTAAATATACCGACGGCAGCTTTGTTTTTACGGTATTTGGATATGGTCATAATGTGGGAATGAGTCAATATGGTGCCGATTACCTGGCAAGGCAGGGAATGAAATATGACGAGATTTTGCATTATTATTATACAAATGTGAATATAGGTTAATCCATACACATAAACCGAATAATGTATAATACCTTAGGGGCGGATTCCGTATCGTTGTCACCCTCGGCTCCCTCTCTGAGGGAGGCTATCCCTTTGATGCCAGAAGAGCAAGCGCCTCTGAACGGGCACGGGCATCTGATTTCATTCTGCCGCGCAACGCCGATGTTTGCGTGCGGCACCCTGCTGCGCGCGCCCCTCTCATTGTCATACACAGGTGCTCGGCTTCAATAATAACCGCCACTCCCTGCGGGTTGATATTCTCTTCAAGAAAATCCGCGATCTGGGCGGTAAGTCTCTCCTGTAGCTGGGGACGACGGGCAAAACAATTCACGATACGCGCAAGCTTTGAAAGCCCGATCACCTTGCCGTCACGGGGAATATACGCAATATGGGCAACCCCGAAAAAAGGAACCAGATGATGTTCGCAAACCGAGTAGAGGGGAATGTCGCGAACCGTCACCATCTCATCATTCTTATCTTCATCAAATAGCTTTAGATGCCTACCAGGATTCTCCTCAAGACCCGCAAAAATTTCCTCATACATATCTGCAACCCTGCGGGGGGTTTCCAGCAGGCCTTGCCGGTCGGGATTTTCCCCAACGGCAATCAGGATTTCACGCACAGCGGCTTCAATTCTCTTTTTATCCATAATACAGATCATGTCCTTCCGAGCTTATCAAAACTCAACTGCGGTCAGCGAAAAGCCTTCACCGTAACATTTTCGCCTCTTAATCTATAATTGAAAATCAATTGTAAAAGTAAGAACGATTATAACGCCGCTTTATTAAAACGTCAAGCGCCGGAGGCTAGGAGTTTGGTTTTCCCATCCGATTTTTTATCATTATATCAACAATATTTTAACTGTTTGCACAAAAGATAAGGATTGAAATAATCGGGGGATCAGTAATTTTTACTTGACACAAACAAAGCGGCGTTATACAATAATTGTTAGGGTTTACGATAAACGCCTTTGCTCTGGGTGGCGCAGTTGCAAAGGGGACAAGCCTTCCGGGATTTCCTACCCGAGAATGCATCGGGGAGATTCACCCCGTTTTACCATTAAATTACCAAATAAATAAGGAGGTGCGGCATCTAAGTGCAAGATTATGTCTTAAATATTTTGTTCTGCGCGTCCGGCCTTATCGTCGGCAGCATTGTTGCAGGTATTATCGCCTTTAAATCCGGCGTTTCTCATAGAAAGAAAATTGCAGAAAGTACAATCGGGTCAGCCGAAGCTGAAGCAAAGAAAATATTGAGTGACGCGTTAAACGCAGCAGAATCAAAAAAGAAGGAAATACTATTAGAGGCCAAGGATGAAATCCATCGTCAGCGCTCAGAATCGGAACGCGAACTAAAAGAACGCCGCGTTGATATTCAGAGACAGGAGCGTCGTCTCCAGCAAAAAGAAGAGTCGCTTGACCGTAAGATTGAAAATTACGAGAAAAAAGAGGAGGATATTTCTAAAAAGCAAAAGGAAATTGAATCTAAGCTTTCAGATGCTGAGAATTTGAAGAAAGGCCAGTTTGAAATGCTGGAGCGCATTTCCGGCTTTACCGCAGAGCAGGCAAAGGAACACCTGCTGGGCAATCTTGAAAGCGAATTGACCCATGAAAAAGCACTTAAAATAACTGAAATTGAGACTCAATACCGTGAAGAAGCAGATAAGCGAGCCCGTCATCTTATTTCTCATGCAATTCAGCGCTGTGCTGCCGACCAAGTAGCAGAAACCACCGTCTCGGTTGTTCCGCTGCCCAATGATGAAATGAAAGGCCGAATCATCGGACGTGAAGGTCGCAACATTCGTGCGATCGAAACACTTACCGGCATTGACCTGATTATCGATGATACCCCTGAAGCCATTACCCTTTCCGGTTTTGATCCGGTTCGGCGTGAAATTGCAAGGGTTGCACTTGAAAGGCTTATTTCTGATGGCCGCATCCACCCCGCTCGTATCGAGGAAATGGTGGAAAAGGCCCGCCGTGAAGTAGAAGCCACCATCAAACAGGAAGGCGAGCGTGCAGTGCTTGAAACCGGTCTTCACGGCATTTCACAAGAGATTATGAAGCTGCTGGGCCGCTTGCATTACCGCACCAGTTATGGACAGAATGTTCTGAACCATTCGATGGAAGTTGCCTTTCTTTCCGGAATTATGGCAAGTGAGCTTGGTATCGATCCGGTTATTGCACGCCGCGCAGGTCTGCTTCATGACATCGGTAAGGCTGTCGATCATGAGGTTGAAGGCTCTCACGTCGAAATCGGCGTTGACATAGCCAGAAAGTATAAAGAAAGCGAAGCGGTTGTTCACGCAATTCAGTCACACCATGGTGATGTTGAAGCCAAAACCGTTGTTGCATGCCTTGTACAGGCTGCCGACGCAATATCTGCCGCAAGGCCGGGTGCCCGTCGTGAAAACCTCGAGAATTACATCAAAAGACTTGAAAAGCTTGAGGAAATCGCAAATGAGTTTGAAGGCGTTGAACGTTCCTTTGCAATTCAGGCCGGTCGTGAAGTTCGTATCATTGTACGTCCTGAGACCGTTAACGACGATCAGATGGTCCTTCTCGCACGTGATATAGCAAAGAAAATTGAAAGCAATCTGGATTATCCCGGTCAGATTAAAGTAAACCTGATTCGCGAAAACCGCGCCATCGATTACGCGAAATAGCTGTAAACACTAAGATTCGGCGGCGTCCCTTGACATGGGACGCCGCTTAATACTATACCAAACTACTGCCGTCCGGAATGCTAATTGAAAAGACCAGGCGTTAAACCCGTGGTATGCACAATCCCTAAAAGTGAATACTACCGGCAAGCATCCAAAGACGCACTAAAGGTTCTTTCTACTGCACTTGCCCAACAGTTAAAAGAAAACTCCTTCCGTCAGGCTTCTGCCTGCGTATCACTCGTAGAGGGATGTTTCCCTCAGGGGGAGCTGTCGACGCAGGCGGCTGAGGGAGGTATTTTGCGGATTCCAAAGGTGACAGCCTTTGGTCGTTTGTTGGAGCGACGGTCTTTGCAACCTTTCTCACGTGAGAAAGATTGTGCGCCGGCATGAGCGAAAAGAAGCCTTGAAGCTAAAGCAATTCTCTTTTACCGGCATTGTCAGTGGTTTATTGAGCTAAGGCTACAATAAAAGAACTCCGTAACATCCATAATAAAATTATATTTTTAAAGTGCTTTTTACATTTGTTTTATGTCTATTTGGGGCATAAAACTTAGAAAGGACATGAATTTTAAATGAATATTCTCTGTGTGGGTGACGTGGTAGGAAGTGCCGGGTGCAGGCTGCTTCGCAACGTGCTTCCGGCAGTTAAAAGACAATACTCGGTGGATGTCTGCATTGTTAACGGCGAAAACGCCGCTGACGGCAACGGGATGACTTTATCTGCTGCCGGACATATATTTGACAGCGGTGCAGACGTCATTACCGGAGGAAATCATACCTATAGACGACATGAATTTTATGAGCTGCTGGATTCCTCCCCCGCCATTGTGCGCCCCGGCAATTACCCGTCATCAGCACCCGGTCGCGGTCTTTGTATTGTAGACCGTGGGCGTTATCAGGTTGCTGTGATAAATCTGCTGGGGGTTGTTTATATGAATCCCCTTGCATGTCCTTTTGATACGCTGGATGCTCTGATTGAAAAAGCGGGCAACCCAAAATTCTGTATTGTGGATTTTCATGCCGAGGCTACCGCCGAGAAAAAGGCACTTGCATACCATGCCGACGGGCGAATCTCGGCACTGGTCGGCACCCATACCCATGTACAGACTGCGGATGAGCAAATTCTTCCAAAGGGTACCGGCTTTATCACCGATATCGGAATGACCGGACCTTATCAGTCGGTACTTGGCATCAAGCCTGAACTTGCAGTTGCAAAAATGAAGGGCAAAATTCCTGTCAGGTTCAGCATTGCAGATGGTCCAAGCCGGATGGAGGCGGTACTATTGACGCTGTGTGATTCTACCGGAAAAACCACTGCCATTGAACGAATCTGTGTCAACTGAACTACACTCTGCACTACATTCGGTTTTTAGCCGAAGGTTTTAAACCAATCGTTGAGACAATAATCCCTTGGCTGTACTGAATCGCTTGATTATTTTTCCCTGTTCCTGTATACTTGTTTTCGGTCTTGGAATCAGTAATATATTCCAAGATAATTGGTCAGAGGCAGAGCTGGTTGAGTCAACATCTACATCCGTGTTGTAGTAGTATTAATCAAAATCCGCATTACGCAAATGGCTATTTATCAGCATTATAGGAGGATGCTTATGACCAGAATTACTGTGATTTTTGCAGCCCTCATCGTTTTGCTTGGAACAACAGGCTGCAATTTTTTTGAAAAGAATACAGATGAGACTTCCTCCCAGCCCACAGAATCAAGCAGCACCAGTGCCAATCAAAAGACCCCGGGTGTATTTTCCCTTTCGTACAGCAGTCAAGATTCTCTTAATCCTTTTGAAGCCGAGACAGCGGTGAATCTTGAAATCTGCTCGCTGCTTTATGATGGCTTGACAAAGCTTGATGATAGAATGATGCCTAAGAATTCTCTCGCCTCATCGGTGGATCGCACCTCCCCACTGACATTGACTGCAGTGTTGCGCTCCGGCGTCAAGTTTTCGGATGGTTCGTCTGTAACCGCTTCGGATGTTGTATCCTCCTTTTCTATGGCAAGAAAATCACAGAATTACAAGGTGCTGCTTTCCAACATTAAGTCTGCCAAAGCCGAAACTGATAAAAAGATCGTGTTTGTGCTGAATTCGCCCGACCCAAACGCAGCTGCCTGCCTCTCGTTTCCGGTAATTAAAGAGGGAACAGCCTCAAAGCCCATAGGCAGCGGGCGTTATTACTTCAAAGACAACGACTCACCTGTTCTCAAGCCAAATTCTCGCAACGGCATCAAGCCCAAGATCCAGGCAATCCACCTACTTGATATCCCGGACGGGGATGCAATGCGTTACGCACTGGAAAGCGGTAATATCAGCTATTACTTCACTGACCTTGCCGGTGGGCGCATTCCCCAGACTTCAAGCGCAAGTATTAGCGTTCCGTTAAATTCTCTTGTATTTGTCGGTGTAAATTCAAGTCGTTCCGATTTGTCGAAAAAGGAAGTCAGGCTGGCCTTAAGCCTTTCCATCAACCGGGACAACCTATGTGCAAGTGCCTTTGCAGGGAGGGCAAGAGCAGCCGTTTCCCCCTTTAACCCTTCATGGGCAATCGTATCTAAAATAAATGGCTTTAAAAGCAAGGAAAATATTGAAGCAGCAGTTGCACAATTAGAGTTGGCGGGTTATAATGATAAGAGTACGGTCGATAATGTGCTGACGCTGGAACTGTTGGTAGGGAAAGAAAACAGCTTTCGGATCGCGTCTGCCGAGCTTTTCAAGAAACAGCTGGCAAAGTCAGGAATCAAGATCAATGTTGCAAAGCTTTCTCATTCGGATCTTGTCAAAAGATTGAAATCAAGAAAGTTTGATCTTTACATCGGTGAAATCAAGCTTCCTATCAATATGAGCCTGGAGCCGTTCCTGACCTCGGGCGGCAGTGCTTCCTATGGCATAAAAACCCGAGGAGAATCTGCAGAGGCATATTCCGAGTATATGGCCGGTGATCTTACGCTTCAGGAGTTTGTTGATGTGTTTTCGGCTGATGTTCCGTTTATCCCTCTTTGCTGGAGGAACGGGATGGCTGCTTTCAACCGCGCTCTATCCGGCGTTACGGCAACTGAATATGATGTATATTACGGACTTGAAAACTGGGTTTTAAAATAGTATAATAGAAAACTCGTTCAATTCCGCAATCACCTGATTTAGGAGGATCGCATATGATTCAAATGGAAAACCATCTGGGCACGATAGAAATCTCCCAGGAATATTTTGCTTACCTTGTTGGTAACGCTGCCTCCTCTTGTTACGGCGTGGCAGGAATGGTCAAAAGCGGTGCAAAGCAAGGCCTTCGCTCCTTGATTTCACGCCGTTCCTACGCAGACGAAGGTGTCCGCGTGCGCAGTGAAGGTGATAAGCTTGTCATTGATTTGCATATCAGCGTAATATATGGTATGAATATTTCTGCCATTGCAAAGAGTATTGTCAATAAAGTTCGTTATACGGTGGAACAGGCCACAGGTCTGGAAGTCCGCAAGGTCAATGTTTTTGTGGATGGTATGAAGTCTGAATAAACTGCACGGTATCGCCGTATGGTAGTTGCCAATTGCCTTCAAGGGAGTGCTTATTTTGTTACAGGGTAAAATTCTGCGCGATGCGATTATATCTGCGTCCAACTGTCTAGCGAAAGAAAAACAGGCTGTGGACGAGTTGAATATATTTCCTGTTCCTGATGGGGACACCGGGACAAACATGTCGATGACGATGGCGGCGGCCAGCCGGGAGCTTGCCCGTCTCGAGCAACCGTCTGTCAGCCAGGCGGCAGATGTAGCTTCTTCTGCGCTGCTTCGCGGCGCACGGGGCAATTCCGGTGTCATTCTTTCGCTATTGTTCCGAGGATTTTCAAAAGGTCTTAAAGGAAAAGAAGAAGCAAACGGTGCCGATCTGGCTGAAGCGCTGAGCCTTGGTGTTGAATCAGCATATAAGGCGGTTATGAAGCCCACTGAGGGCACAATCCTAACTGTAGCGCGCGAAGCAGCAGCAAAGGGAAGTGAGACGGCGGCTTCCGATCCTTCTGTTTCTCCGGTTTGGAAAGCCATCTGCGCTGAAGCGGAAGCATCGCTGGAGCGTACGCCGGATTTGCTGCCGGTTCTCAAAAAGGCCGGTGTTGTTGATGCGGGAGGAAAAGGACTTTGCATTATTTTCCGTGCCATGCAGGATGTTTTTGAAGGCGGCGCGATTGTTGAAAGCAGTGATACAACACAGGAGCATTCAAGCACAGCCGGTGTCAATGCTGCCGGCGCATTTGAAGTCGATATCAAGTTCACCTATTGCACCGAATTTATTGTGGGCCGTGAAAAGGGCAACACACGTGATCCCCTTCGTCTCCGGGCTTATCTTGAATCAATGGGGGACAGTGTGGTGGTGGTTGATGATTCTGAAATCATCAAGGTGCATGTGCATACCAACGACCCGGGTTTGGTATTGTCCGAAGGTTTGAAATACGGACAATTTGAAACAGTTAAAATAGAAAACATGAAAATTCAGCACGCCAATACATCATGGGTTCCGGAAAGCCAAGAGCAACCCATGCCGCCCCAAAGGCGTGAGCCCGAAAACGAATACGGGTTTGTTGCAGTAGCGGCGGGGGAAGGCCTTCATGCTTTGTTCAGTGATCTCGGCTGTGACACCGTGGTGTCCGGCGGCCAGACCATGAACCCCTCTACCGATGATATACTCGGGGCAATCCAAGCCACACCTGCAAAGGTTGTATTTGTTTTGCCGAATAATAAAAATATTATTTTGTCGGCAGAGCAGGCGGTACCTTTGGCAGATCGTAAGGTGCATGTGCTTCAAACCCGCACCATACCCCAGGGCATCTCGGCAATGCTTAGCTTTAATCCCGAAGACAATGTTGAAGACAACCTTCTTAATATGATGAAGTCGGCGGATAACGTTTCTACAGGCTCGATTACTTTCGCTGCGCGTAACAGTGATTTCGGTGGTCATTCAATCAAGAAGGGTGAAATTCTTGCTCTTGAAAACGGTAAGGTTATTTTTACCCACAGTGATATCCGCCACTCAACCATTAAACTAACAAAAAGCATTGTTAATACACGTAAAATTACAGGCAAGGATACCAGCTTTATTACGCTGATTTATGGAGAAGATGTCGACCAAGCTCAGGCCGAGGAAGTTCGTGATGCCATTCAGTCAAAGGTCGGTAATGCAGTTGATATAACATTGGTAAACGGTGGCCAACCGGTGTATTATTACTTCATTTCGGTTGAATAATCGGAAAACATCTCTAAATGATTTTGGAATATAGCACATTTAGTCGAATACTGTCGGTTGAAATGTAATTGTATTATACCATCCGTACGGAACGCTGTCTTCAGCGTTCCGTTTTTTATTGTAGGCTTTAGCCTGTTTTGACGCGGACATGGCTAGACTCCTTCCTTGAGGGAGGTGGAGTGCCGGAGGGAGTGGTTAGAAAATCACTAGTAAAAAACATCTCCCTCAGTTGCCACGGGCGACAGCACCCTCTAAGAGGGAGCCGGGATAAGTATCTACATTTATTACTTGTTGCACATTTTGCGTTATCAAGATATTATATACTTATAACGTTATATCAAAGGAGGAGTGCTGTTGCATATGGAAAAGACAAATCGAATCAAAGAGCTACGGAAACAGGCAATGGCGCTGCCCCAGCTTCCCGGCGTCTATATTATGAAAGATTCTCAGAATACCATTATTTACATCGGCAAGGCAAAGGCTCTGAAAAATCGCGTCAGCCAGTATTTTGGTTCGGATACCGGACATACCGAAAAGGTTCGGCGGATGGTATCCAAGGTTGACCGCTTTGAATATATTGTTACCGACAACGAGTTTGAGGCTTTGGTGCTGGAATGCTCGCTTATCAAGCAGTACAGCCCCAAATATAATATTCTGCTTAAGGATGACAAGGGCTACCGCTATATCCGAATATCACCGCCGCCCTATTCAAGAATTTCAGTCGCCCTGCAAAAGCCGGATGACGGGGCACGCTATCTCGGCCCGTATATCAGCGGGTTTGTGGTCAAAGAAGCGGTGGATGAGGTGAACCGGGTTTTTCAGCTTCCCACCTGCAACCGCGTATTCGGCAAAGGCAAAAGGGAACGTCCCTGCTTGAATCATTACATCGATCAGTGCTGTGCGCCTTGCAATGGTTATATATCCAAAGAGGATTATGACGAGCGAATTGAGCAGGCAATTGAATTCCTGACCCAGGGAGGCACAAAGCTGCTTACCTTACTGGAAAGACGCATGAATCAAGCGGCTGAAAATCTGGAGTTTGAAAAAGCGGCTCGGCTTCGTGATCGTATTGCTGCAATACGGAGATTGGGGCAAAAGCAAAAGGTGGTTCGTTCCCGCATAGCGGAGCAGGATGTAATCGCTCTGGCAAGAGGGGAAAAGGGCGTTTTCTTTGAGGTATTCCGGTTTAAAAAAGGCAAGCTATATGACCGCGAGGACTTTGTAGTGGAGGAGGGCGGCGATCTGCCCCCGGTTCGGTCGGAATTTTTGCAGCGTTATTATTCGATACGAGATTATGTGCCGCCACAGGTAACCCTTGACGGTGAAATCGAGGATCAAGAGCTGACCGAACAATGGCTGAGCGAGAAGGCGGGGCGCAGGGTTTATATAGTACAGCCCCAAAAGGGCGAACAGGCGCAGCTTGTTGAAATGTGCCGTGGGAACGCCGCCGAGCGTGCCGCACAGCAGGTGGGGATTGCCGGACGAGACGCCGCGGCACTGGACGAGCTGGCGCGGCTTCTGGGACTTTCGCAACCCCCGAGGGTGATTGAAAGCTATGATGTCTCCAACACCGGTGGCAGCGACAATGTTGCGGGCATGGTGGTGTTTGAAAACGGCCAGCCGCTGAAGTCTTCCTACCGCCGCTTTAAGATAAAAACAGTAGTTGGGCAGGATGATTATGGTTCGATGCGTGAGGTGCTGACCCGCCGTCTTGCGGAATATGAGGAACATAAGGGTGAGGACAACGGCTTTGGACGGCTGCCCGATTTAATCCTGCTGGACGGAGGCAGAGGACATGTTGCCGCTGTCCGCCCGATTCTGGAAGCCGGAGGATACAACGTTCCGGTTTTTGGCATGGTAAAGGACAGCCGTCACAGGACAAGAGCCATTTCTGGGGAAGGCGGAGAAATCGCCATTAATGGCAGGCGTTCAGCGTTTACCCTTGTTTCGTCCATTCAGGAGGAGGTACACCGTTATGCGATTGCCTATCATCGTCAGCGGCGGGCAAAGAGGGGTATCGGAACGGTTCTGACGCAAATCAAGGGTGTGGGCAAGGTAAGAGCCGAAGCACTGCTTCGTCATTTCGGTTCGGTCAAAGCCATTCGCTCGGCCAGCGCGGATGAAATCACGGCTGTTAAAGGCGTATCACGCCCGGCTGCAGACGCAATTCGCAAATATTTTGATGAAAACAAATAATGCAGGAGCTCATTTTAAGCTCCTGCATTATTGTCTTAATCATAGGTAAAAAATCTCTTCTATGTGACTTAAGTCACAGCATGATATAAAATAATGGAATATAATCGGAATATAATAGAATGAAGTGTTATGGTTCGTATCATATTTCTGGTTGTTGTGTTGAATAGAGAGACGAAAGGTGGTCCTATCATGTCCATATTTTTTGATGAAAGAAAGGTTTATAGAAATCTTGTGAACGGGGAATGGGTATTATCCGGCTCGGGGAGAACCATCGACATTATTTCTCCGGTTGACGGGTCCCTTGTCGGATCGGTTCAGGCGGTCACATGGCAAGAGGTAGACAGAACCATTGAGGTATCCAAAAGCAATTTGAGCGAATGGGCGGAAATACCGATTTATGAAAAGGCGAATATCCTTTATAAGGCAGCGGCGTTGCTTGAGGAACGGGCGGATGAAATATCCGATGTACTTGTGATGGAAATCGCCAAAGATAAAAAATCGGCTGTGTCGGAAATTAAAAGAACGTCCGATTTTCTGCGGTTTACGGCCGACACAGGCAAAAGCATGGAGGGGCTTGCCATCGGAGGAGAAAACTTTCCCGGCGGCTCGCGAAACAAAATCTCATTTGTAAGAAAAGTGCCGCTGGGCACAGTCCTTGCAATATCGCCCTTTAATTATCCCGTCAATCTTTCTGCTTCTAAAATCGGACCGGCTTTGATGGGAGGGAACTCTGTGATTTTAAAGCCAGCGACGCAGGGAGCAGTCAGCGCACTGCATTTGGTAAAAGCCATAAATGATGCCGGGCTGCCAAAGGGAATCCTGAATACTGTAACCGGAAGGGGAAGTGAAATCGGGGATTATATTGTAGAGCATGAGGGCATCAACTTCGTCAATTTTACCGGAAGTACCGAGGTGGGAAAACATATATCCGACCTGGTTTGCATGACTCCGCTGATGTTGGAGCTAGGCGGAAAGGACGCCGCCATTGTTTTGGCGGATGCCGACATGGAATTTGCGGCCGACAATATTGTAGACGGGGCGTTTGCATTTTCGGGACAGCGCTGTACTGCGGTCAAGAGGATCCTCACCACGGATGAGGTTGCAGACAGATTGATTCCGATGTTGCGGGAGAGGATTGAGAAGCTGAAAGTCGGCGATCCCAGGGTGAATGCCGTAATTGTACCTTTGATTGACGGCAAATCGGCAGACTATGCCCAATACCTAATTGAGGATGCCATAAGCAAGGGGGCAAAGCTGATTACCGGAAACAGGAGAGCCGGCAATTTGATTGATCCCACGCTGCTTGATTGTGTAACAGTTGATATGGAAATTGCATGGAAGGAGCCCTTTGCGCCATTACTTCCGGTACTGCGTGTCAGAGATATTGACCAGGCGATCGAAGTTGCGAATAAATCCGAATACGGTCTGCAATCGTCGGTATTTACAAACAGCATCAACCATGCTTTCTATATTGCCGATAGGCTGGAGGTGGGTACGGTGCAGATTAACAACAAGACCGAGCGCGGACCCGATCATTTTCCTTTTCTCGGCATAAAGGCTTCGGGAATGGGAACACAGGGAATACGGTACTCAATTGACGCAATGACACGTCCCAAAGCCATCACCATCAACTTAAAATCATGATGAATCTATGGCTTCACAAAATCAAAACCACGCATTGGAAGCGTGGTTTTGATTTTGTATGAATGATTCAGGTGTGAAAGTTAGTTTTTATGGATGTTTCGGAAGCTGCTGACTGTATCCCAGATGCAGAATGTCAGGATAAAAATCATGATACCCCAAATGCTCCATCGCCATATTTTTGCAAAGACATCCTGGGATAGATCCACTGTTTTCATAAAAGTGATTTTAAATGCGTTGCTAAAAATCCTGCTGTTAAACAGCATTGAACCCGCCAATGCAGCAATGCAGAAATTGTGCACAGTTTTGACGGCCGCCAGCGTTACATTCCATTTGCCGAAAACCAGCATCAACACTGCGGATGAAATTCCGATGGCCGATGTTAGCAGAATAAAAGGAATATAATTGGCAAGTATGTCAACATTAAACAGAGGCTCTATAACCCAAAGACCATTAGATTTTGAATACCATGCAAAAAGCTCCGGAAAAAAGCAAATGATTCCGGTAAAAACGACTGTAAAAAAAATTAATATAACCGAATCTGCCTTTGAAATCTGATTGGTTCGAGGTTGCTGCGGCTCTAAAAGGTCGCTAACCGTCCAATCCTTGCCGGTATATGGCCACTTTATTTTATGTGCAGCACCGGATCGTTCTAAAATTACAAAAATTACGGTTACCCATGCAAACACCTGAAATGCCGCCTCAATTGCAATCACGATGGTTTGTATTAAAACATGCAGCAGTACCTCCCCTGGGGACTTGAGGGAGGAATCGGTGGCTGCAATTACAAAGGCTGCAATCGGAACACAGCTTGCCACAATAATGTACACCAGCTTCAGAACAAAGCAGTAATTGCCGTATAACGAGGGGCCGATTAAATATCGCTTGCCTTCGCGGTATTTACCTGCCAAATCGACTGGATTGCCTAACTGGTACAAAACCTTTTCAATATCATTATCGGTGTAATCCTCAGGCAGCATATCCAAAATGTTGGATCGAAGTTCCTTTTCAACCTCGGTTACAGATGTTTCCGGCAGATGTTTTGTGACGGTGTAGATATACTTATCAATCAAAGTCATTGCTCCGCTCCTCCAATCAAATTCATCATGTTATCAACCTGCAGCTGCCAACTTGCTTTGAGGCTGTGATATAGTTTTTTTCCGGTTTCGCTGAGGGAATAGTATTTTCGCGGGCGGCTTTCCGATGTGTCCCATTCACTTTCAAGAATGTTTTGCTTTTCCAGCCTGCGAAGTAATGGGTAAAGGGTTCCTGCTTCGATATCCACCTGTTTGTCAATCAGGGTTTGCAACAGGGAATATCCATATTGGGGAGATTCAAGCTGGCTTAAAATAGCCAGTGTTAAAACACCTCTTTTTAATTCCACCTCAAAAATAGAGATTAATTCTTCAAATTCAGACAATGCCATCACCTCTGTTCCTATTATATTGTATGACGCACACTATTGTCAATACTAAATTAATAAAATATAACAATATAATCTAAAATAAGCTGTAGGGAATTGACCCCACAGCTTATAAGACAATTATTATACCAAGTCAAGCCCGTCCGCGTCACTGTCGGGCTATCTTTAATGTTCGCAAGAATACTTTTTGCTGATCCGTGATCCGGTAGCTTTCAATCGCTTTCTGTATGGTCTTATTATGCGTCCAAGCCCCCAAACATCCAAGCTGAATGTAGGGAAGTGCCGTGTCGTATTGCTTGGCAAGCGCCGTGGCGAAGTACCATGCGATCATCATGTTGACATAGTATTCCTGTGATTTTACTCCGGCGACAAGCGCCAAATACTCGGGTTTAAACTGCTCGTCCAAATAAAAGCACATCAGCATTTTGATCCCAAATCGAATGGTGTATGTATGGTCAGATTGCAGCCATTCCCTGATCTTTTCCAGCAGTTCCGNNAATCATCATGTTTACATAATATTCATGCGACTTTATTTTAGCCGGCAATTCAAGATATTCCGGCTGAAATTTATCATCCAGATAAAAGCACATCAGCATTTTGATCCCAAATCGAATGGTGTATGTATGGTCAGATTGCAGCCATTCCCTGATCTTTTCCAGCAGTTCCGTCAAATGTTTTTTAAACACCTTGGGGCGCATTAGGTCGCAGGTAGCCCAGTTGTTCACATAGGGGAGAAAGGCGTCCAGCGCAGAGATCACCCCATCGTAGTCCCTAATCGTTTCGATCAAAAAGCCATGCAGGTTGTTTTCCTCGTAATATCTATGCGGAAGGGTTTTCAGGAAATCGATATCGGGATTTTTGGCATACTCCCTTGCCAGCTTGCGCAGCTCAGGCGTCCGCACACCAATTACCGTCTCCGAATCCACCGTCGGCATCAGCCTGCACTGGAAGTCTCGATATTTCAAATCCTGCAATTCAAATAAGCGTTTTTGTAATTCTTCTTTCAGATTGTGCATATGTACCACCTTTTACAGGTTACCTCACGTGTTATGGCTTTAAATATTCCACAATATTGCCATAGCTAACAGCCTCGATCAGCCGACCGGCCATTTCCATGTCATTCGGCATTTCCCCGGCTTCAATCCATCCCCCGACAAGATTACACAGGATACGGCGGAAATAATCATGACGGGCATAGGATAGAAAGCTGCGGGAATCGGTCAGCATACCGATGAAATTTCCCAGAAGCGACTGCTCCGCCAGGTTCTTTAACTGCACCTCCATACCGGTTTTGGTATCGTTAAACCACCAGGCTGACCCATGCTGAAGCTTGCCGGGACAATCCTTTTGGAAGCAGCCCATAATGCTGGTTAACATGGTGTTGTCGTTTGGATTGAGGGAATAGAGTACAGTTTTTGGGAGATTACCGTCACGGTTCAAGCTGTCCAGGAACCCTGCGATGCGACTTGGATCTCCGGCGTGGCCGATGGCATCATATCCGGTATCGGGGCCTATTTTAGCAAACATAGAGCTGTTATTATTTCGCAGCGCACCATAGTGCAGCTGCATAATCCAGCTGCGGCGAGCGTATTCCCGCCCTAAGCGTTTCAGCACCTCAAACTGATAAGCCTCTGCCATTTCAGGGGATACAGCGTTTCCAGCCAATGCAGCAGAAAGCGCTTGCTCGGCTTCTTTTTCTTTTCCGGGGGCGAAGGGAACATAGTCCAATCCATGATCGGATACCCGACAGCCCGCCGCTTCGAATACGTCAAGCCTTTTCTTTAAGGCTTCAAGCAGACTGCTCATATCGGTTATTGGAGTGCCGGCGATATCTGCCAAACCAGCGATGTATTCCCGAAATCCTTCCTTGTGGATGTTGACCGCCTTGTCCGGTCTCCAGCCCGGAAGGACTTTCGTTTCAAATCCGGCATCCCCACGTATCTCCTTATGGGCTGCCAGATCGTCGCAAGGATCATCGGTTGTGCAAATCATCTCAACCCGGGACTTCCGAATAATATCCCTGACACGGAGCGTTTTTAATGTTTCATTGCAAAGATCAAATACCTGATCAGCAGTTGTTTCATTCAGTACACCTTGGTATCCGAAATATTGTCGCAGCTCCATGTGCGCCCAGTGGTAGATGGGGTTTCCAACCGCTTTGGGCAGGCAGGCAGCAAAAGCTCTGAATTTATCTCGGTCATCAGCATTACCGGTAACCAGCATCTCGTCCACACCATTTGCCCGCATTAGCCGCCATTTGTAATGATCGCCGCCAAGCCAAGCCTCGGTGATGGAACGGAATTGATAGTCTTTGGCAATTTCATTCGGATTGATATGACAATGGTAGTCGATAATCGGCAGATTCTTCGCATATGTGTCGTACAACAGTTGGGACATTTGGTTGTTTAACAGAAAATCCTTGTCCATAAATGCCTTCATTTTCATCTCTCCATATGTAATTAGTTATAAAAAATTCAAAACATCTTGAGTGAAATCAAGATGTCCCTTACCGTTTATATCCACCTCGTCAAAGTGACAAATTACGAATAATGTAACACAAAATGTCAGTTATTGCAATATGAATTATTGACACAACCCTATTATATATAGATGTTATTGGATTATGTAAACAGGGCATTTAGCAGAGCAAAAGACTTAGGTGTAAAAAAGGTGGTTTTCGGCAGTTCGGGTGCTAGAAGTGTACCTGAAGGATTTGATAAGAAAAAGACATATGAGCAGATTGTATTTTTTATAAATGCTATTGTGCCGATTGCCAAACAATATGGAATTATCATTGTTTTAGAGCCTTTGTGTGTAAACGAATGTAACATAATAAATACGGTTGCAGAAGGTCTTGAGTTGGTCAAACAAATCAATCATGAAAACTTTAAATTGCTTGCCGACTTTTATCACATGGCCGTACAAAATGAAGATTTTGGTATCATCAAAGATTCCATAAAATATTTGCATCATGTCCATATAGCAAGCTTCGATAGGATAGAACCTACACCTGACAATAAAGGTGAATTTGCTAAAATATTTGGGGTATTAAGGGCGGCAGGCTATGATGGAACAGTTAGCGTTGAATCAAAAGATGAGCACACCAAAACAGGGTTGGAAATCTTACAAAGCATGAAATAATTTTATATGAAAAGCGCCTGATTGTTAATTGGGCTTAAATAAATATATAAAGGTTTATGTCTGTTGTATTTCCTCTAATCCCATTCTGTTCTTTATCTTGATTTTTCTTTGCCCAATCAACTCAATCAGTCCACCACCCTGAAAGGCTGTCAGCTTTCTGCTCAGGGTTTCTTGGCTCATCCCAAGATGGGACGCAAAATCTCCCTTTGTCATATTGAGAACAATTTCTTTTTTACCTTCTGACAAGGATAGCAATGCCTGCGCCAGACGCTGCTCTACAGTGTTAAGATTGATTGACTCAATCAGGGTTTCGGCTTTTTCAAGGCGGCGACTAAGCTCATCCATAACTTTAAAGGCGATCGAGCTGTACTTTGCCATCAGCTCCTTAAGTCTTGCCCCTTCAATGATGCACATGGTTGAGGTTTCTAATACTTGGGCGTTATCGGCAAAAGGAAGTGAACGAAACAACGAGAGTTCCCCCATGAATTCCCCCGGACCAATCATCCGGATTACCTGCTCCTTGCCGCTTGCGCCCAGCCTTGTAATCTTTACCCTGCCGGTATGCAAGACAAACAGCGTTCCACCTTTGTCGCCCGACATGTATACCATTTCTCCCTTTTCAAAGGTTTTTGCCTTTGTGATGTGGGCAACTTCCAACATTTCCTCATCGGTTAAACTATTGAATATGGGAACGCTTTTTATGCAGCTATCATGACTGTTGTGATGATGGCAACAACCCATGAGTATACCTCCTCGTTATGATTGTGAATCTCTGTCAATTCTCCGATTCGCACAATAAGAGCAAACCAAAAAAAGCGTGGTGCTGCTCAGCAGCAGGAGGGCGT
>DHOG01000092.1:21526-22233 GCA_002410715.1 Ruminococcaceae bacterium UBA5396
TTCATTATAATTGTTATAGTAAAAATAATTTACGGGGGTGTTTTAAAATGAAACCGATTGAAAGGGTAACTGCAGCCTTACAACACAAAGAGCCTGATAGAGTTCCTGTTTATCCAATATTAAGCGGCGTAACCAGGAAATTAATAGGTGCAACATATGAGAAATGGTCAACCGATGCAGAAACCTGTGCAGATGCTTTAATTAAAGCGCAAGAAACATTTGATTTAGATTGTATTGTAACCCTCATTGATTTATCTCTAGAGGCTGACGCTTGGAATCTAGCTACTATATTTCCCAGTAATGAGGCGGCACATCCTGATTATTCAAATCCGGTTATTAAGGATATTGATGAATATTCTAAAATTAAAAAAGTTGATTACAAAACATCAAAGCGTATGATGATGCATATTGATGTATGCCGGCGACTTGTTGAGAAAAAAGGCAAAGAGGTACCGATTATTGCATTCGTTTTCGGTCCGCTTGGAATATTGTCTATGTTAAGAAACCAGCAAGATATGTATATGGACATGTATGATGACCCGGATGCAGTGTTAAAGGCAGCCGGAGAGATTAACGAAACCTTAAAGGATTATTGTAATGCGCTTCTTGATGTTGGCGTTCATGGAATTATGTTTGATACATTATTTGCTTCATCTTCTATTATGTCAAAAAGCATGTGGCTTGAGATGGAGGGAGTGCTTGTTCGT
>DHOG01000092.1:22462-22812 GCA_002410715.1 Ruminococcaceae bacterium UBA5396
ATTTATTTTGATGCCCAAATAGAAACAATGGATCCATGTGCAATATCCTTCTTGCATCCTCCTGCTGATTGCAAGGACTTTGTGGAGTGTAAAGAAAAATATGGTGATAAAATCACCTTGATTGGCTGTGTTCCTCCTCCAATGGTTGTATTAAATACAAATGAAGAGTGGAGCGAGGAATGTCGAAGACAAATTGATATTTTCGCCAAGGGTGGCGGTTATATGCTTGCAACCGGCTGCGAATATCCATCTGATTCTTCCTTTGAAAAAGCTGAGATTATGGTTGATATTGCAAAAACCTATGGTCAATATAGTAAAGCATAGTAGTACATACGAAAACCAATATATAT
>DHOG01000092.1:23025-31575 GCA_002410715.1 Ruminococcaceae bacterium UBA5396
AATGAGGGAACTTAAGCTTAAGTTTTGAGTTCTCTCATTTTCTGCTTTAATTATTGCACATCATATCCTTGGTCTTCAATCTCGTTTTTAATACGTTCAAGGGTTGCATTTGAAGATTCATATTCCACGGTTACGGTTTTTTGTTTCAAATCAACTGTAACACTGCCGACACCGTCAAGAGCACCAACAGCTTTCTTGATTGCATTCTCGCAATGAGAACATGACATACCTTCTACATTTAACACTGCCTTTATCATTAGCGATACCTCCTATTTGTATGGTTTAAATCTTTTGGAGTTTTAATGCATTTGCCAATACTGAAACTGAGCAACTCTATTAGCACAAGCGGCGCAAGTCATGCCGCTTATCGTAATGGTTTCCTTGTTTATAACTTTTTAGCCTTTCCTAGTAAAATAAATCTCCGGTAACAGAAACAATTTTCTCCTTTAGTTACCACAATAACATCCATCCGAAGGGTTTGCTGCACTTCCGGCAGACAAGTACCTTACCTTGCCGTCATAGTATGATCCTCTGCCTCAATTATAACATATCTGACAGGGAAATATTATATGGATATTAGAAAATCGCCAAGATATTTATTGTCTTAAAGATGACCTTTTCTTTGCCATTAAGCATGATCCTTATGATTGTCACACAATGGTTGCTTATTAAAAACCTTTCTCTTGTCTTAATTTTTGGTGTAGAGGTTACTTTGTTGATACGGTTGGGAAAAATGCGAAGAAGATAGAAGAGGATATAAAAAATCAGCTGCAAGAAGATCTTACAGCTGATCAAATACATAGACCTGCATGGGTGAGCCGATAAAGAAAGGCAAAAAACTAGCCGCTTTAGCGGCAGTCTGAGAAATCTTAACACCAATTTACATTTTTCGCGATTGTGACCGCCGTTTCATAAATAAGATATCGTTATTGGGAGATAATGCTATGGACATGTTGTTTTATTATTTTTATTTTTTCTTGGTCAATAATTGTATCTCCGTTGGACGGGGGCAAATAGTTATTTGTTAATATACTGTGTTTGGTTAATTTTTCATACCAAGCAGCCGCAGTCAAAAACCTGCCATATACAAAATGCATGTGATAACCATCACGGCAAAGACTTTGCCCTCCATTTGCATAGTCAAAAACCGGATGAGAGCGAACAGCTTGAACTATGTCCCCGCATGGGATGATATCAAGCTTTAAGTCGTTTGCCACTGCTTCATATGCACGTTTTAGGGCAAGATACATGGTTTGTTGATTGTTGCCGTATCGAGGGAAGTCTTCATGTTGGCAGCCATTATCATACGCCCATGTTTGATGGATTAACTGTGTCGCTGACGGTGCCAGCAATTTTGCATAATTAGAGATATCAGTGATATACGGATAGTAAGATTCCTGAACACCACTCAGCCCGCTGTATTGCTGCATAGTCACATAATCCCAGTTTGCCTCTTGAAGGGCTTCTTTAATTGAAATCATTCGCGTTTCCTGACCGTTTAGCTCGTACAAGTAAGCGGGTGCATCACTGATTATGTTGCACCAGTGTGTTTCAAGAGAACAGCCCCCGATAAACAGGTTAACAACCGTTAAATCAACTTTATCTGCTGCAGCAATGTCGTGCAGATATACGGTGGCATCGGTTGAAAAGCTGTTTCCGATGGCAAGAATTTTCATAATAATTGTCAGTCCTTTCTTTGAACAGGCACATAACGTGCCTATACAGACCTAAAAAGTCAGGATTTTACGCCTTTTTTGCTTCCCTTTGTTTCAGCCACAGAGAATACGAGTTCGATAATGATTTATAGGAAAGCTGGTTTGTTGAATTTAGTGCAAGATCTGGAGCAACCGAAGTAACCGAAACTCCGATACCAACCGAAAACATGCCTGCAGAATGTATTGCTTCAATCCCTGCCTGGGCATCTTCAAATCCAATACAATAAAGCGGATTAATTTCTAAGGCACGGCTACAGTCAAGAAAAATCTCAGGATGAGGTTTTGGGTGGGTGATGTTTGCGGCATCAGCCACGTAATCAAAATTGTCCAGGATTTGTAGCCGTTCAAGCACAGAACGAGCGTTTCTGCTAGCTGAAGCAACTGCCAGTCTAATATTTATACTTCTTGCTTGCATTAAAAATTCTGAAACACCCGGAAGTAAATCGTCCGGGGTTATTTTCTTAATCATTGAAACGTAGGTCTTATTCTTTTCATCTGCCAGCAGCGCCTTTTGTTTTTCATCATACTTTGAAGCACAACCGTTTAGTTCAAGTATAATCTCCAATGAACGCAGCCTACTCACACCAAGTAACCTATGGTTGTCTTCTTGGTAAAAGTTCAGTCCCAAACGGGAGCAAAGCTGCTTCCATGCTAAAAAGTGATACCGCGCGGTATTGGTTAGCACACCATCTAAATCAAACAAAAAGGCTTTTGCGTCCATGTTGAATTCCTTTCAATACTTTATTGTTAAGGGTTCATCTTCAACCAAGTAGTCTTGACCCGCTACACAAACAGTAAGCGGCGATTCGCCGGTTTCTTTATGTACAGCAATGCAGAACTTATCAATGTCTATTTTCACTATATGACCAAGGAAGCAGCAATGAAGCGTAAGACGGTTCCACTGAGCGGGAAGATTAGGTTTAATACATAGCCTGCCATTATCGGTCGAGATACCGGCAAAGCCATGAAAAACCATCTGCCAAGTGCCGCCGAAATTTGCAAAATGTAATCCGCTTATTGTATTTAGCTGAAGATCGTTGACATCAAGATAAGCAGACTTTATAAAATAACTGTAAGCTTCCTTATGTAACCCAATGTTAGCGGCAAGAATTCCGTGTGGTGAATAGCTTAATGAACTGTCATGGGCAGTGCGCGGCTCGTAAAAACTATAAATGTTTTCTCTTTGTTGCTGGGTGAACAGGTGGGGAAACAGACAACATAGTAAAACAGTATCGGATTGCTTTGTAACTTGATATAAGGGAAGTGCCTCGTAAGGAAGCGTAGAGTCGATAATACGTTTTTTAGTTGGTTTGGCACGCTTTAAGTCTAGTGAACGGCGGATTAAATAGGTATCATCCTCCAGATAAAGATCCATTTTGGCATTATAAGGTATGTATAATTTGTCTGCAACTTTCCAAAACTGGGAAATTTCATCTTGACTGGCTCCCAGCCGTTTGAATAGATTTTCAAATTTAACAGGATGGCTGTCTTTCAGCTTTTGGAACACGTTTTTGACTGACTTTAGGTTATAGGCGGCCATCATATTGGTAAAAGCGTTATCGTTGACATAAACATCGTATTCATTTGGACCGCGAACTGCAAAGATATGATACTTGCCGTCAAAGGAATTGAAATCGCAGCGGCTGATCCAAAATCTTGCTGTTTCATATAGTATTTCTGCACCGTATGACATCATAAAATTGTCATCACCGGTCAATTCCCAGTAGCGGTAAATGGAAAACGCAATGTCACCGATTATATGAATAGCATAATACGCCCCGCAATTTACCGGGGTTTGCTCAATCCCTTTTCTGTCAACCTGCCATGGATACATAGCCCCTTCAAACCAGTTTTTCTTGGCATGACGACGTGCTGCGTCAAGCGTGTGGTAACGAAACATTAGCTGTTTTCTCGCAGCGGATGGATTTGTGTATAAAAAGAAGGGGAGCACAAAAATTTCGTTATCCCAGAATACACAACCCTCATACATTTCACCGGTTAACCCTCGCGCACCGATTCCAAAGCGGTCGGTATGCTCAGGACAAACGCATAGCAGCTGGTAAATATTATAGCGAACTATGGTCAAATCATCTGTTTCGGTATCAATCTCAATATCTGATATCCGCCATTTGTCTGTAAGCGAAAAGCAGTGTCTAGTAAATTCCTGCTCGTAGCAAACAGGATTGGATAAAAATTTTTTAATTGCTTGTTCTGCGTCTAGGTGTTCATCCAACGAAGTAACCGTTATTATCATTTTTTCAAGTATCAAAACGTCATTGTTGTTCAGCGAGCAGGAATAGGAAGTCCCGCAAGTCTTACCGGTTGTTATCACCTTTCCGGTGATGGGTTTTCCGTTGATGGAAGCTACCGTATGCTGTGCAAAATTCAGTACGGTAGAATCCGGATCGTCTAAGGTGACAGACAGAGTGTTTGTTTTTACGCTCCTGCTTATAAAATGATTTCTGCCTGGCTGAACAGGCAAAGGTTCACCGCTAACTAGATTTAGATTGGTAACATCGCTATCCAAAAGTGCCGAAATTGACAGGTCGTCTATCTTATCTAAGGCTTTTACGGTAATACGCTGACCTATTTTATGTCTATCGGACATACTGGCAAAACGCTCAAAAGCAAACTCAAGCCGTTTACCTTCGGCGGTAGTCCATAGATACTTTCGAGTATATATACCCTTTTTCATATCTAAAGACTGGTTAAAATCAGAAATAGAGGAGAAGCCGTCAACGTCTTCTTGGTTACAAGATATGGATACCCTTAATACATTGGGTACATTGCAAAGTTCGCTGGATTTTCCTTCCCACGCATCATATGAACCCATACCGAACACCCCGGTCATGTATATGCCGCCGTTGGCACCTAAGGTTTTTTCGTCTTCTTCAAAAAAACCGCGAATTCCGAAATAGCCGTTCCCAGTAAAAAACAAGGCATCTCGGGCTTGTCTTTTTTGGGGATCATATTCATTGTTTGAAAGTGTCCAATCATTATATAACATGATTTTACCTCCGTTTCTTGTTTGAATATCAAAGCTAAACAATTCTTACTGATAATACCGTTTATTTTAGACACCCATTAAATAAGTGAAGCTGAGACAATACGATCCCATCTATAGCAGCTTAAAGTTTTTTCGTTGATATTATCAAAGAATAAACGATTTTGTTCCAATTCCTCCAGCCTCAAAGAGGGATTTTGAATATATGACTGGATTCGCTTTTGAGCAGATTTAACACGCTGGATTACTCCTGCAATCCTCATATCCAGTACTTCAAATCCGAAAGGCTTATTTTCGGTCAACCATTGCTTCTCTATGGCGTTCCTGAACACTTCGATGTTGGATATAATATTTGGCAAGGTTATTGCAGCAATTTCTTGAAGTTTCTGCATATCTTTTTTAAGATAGGCGTCTTTTAGCTTTACCCCAACTTCACTTTTGTTTTTCAACACATCGCATAGACTGGCAAGAGTTTCAAACATATGGCTATACTTCTTATTGCGCTTGGCTGCACTCCATAATGTTTCGGACACATTATCATAGTATTGATTATATCCGTCTTCAACATGCTTATCGAATAAGCCGAGCATAACATCCTGATAAAATAAGTATTTACACGGATTGTAATCTTCCCTGTCGTGTTTGCCGCCGGGGAAATTAGGCAAATCCAGTAATAAAAAGTCTTCCAAACAGCCACCTGTGCAGGTTTTAAACCTGCGTGACAAGTACTCATCATCGAATTCTTCATGAAATCCGCATTCGGCAAACAATTGTATAACCGGTAGTACAGAGAACAAGCTGGCTTCGTTACCGTTATCGCCCCATAACGTAGTAAGAACCTCGTTAATACCATTCTCGTAGCACGCCTGTAGTGCATAGCGCGATACTCGCATGCTGTGGAACAGGCTTGGCGCAAAGCTGGTCCACTTCCAAGCACCTCCAGCGAACACAACATTGTCTGCAATTGCCTTGTGGGCACCGGCGAGATTCATGTAATCACTTTTTTCTTTTGAATAGTAATCCCAATATACCAAATCCATACTGCCGTCTACACATTTCCTTAGTTTGGAATAATCTGAACCCCTCATATAGTATTCGCCGTTGTTTGCAACTCGGAAAAACATATCTCCCCACAGCATGGGGCGGAAACCATATTTTTGGCAGATTTCATATACCCTGTCAAGATGACGCAGCAGTAAATCGGTTTTATCTACATTACCATGTAAATCAAGGTACTTGCCGCGACCTACCAAATGTGCCTCGTCCATGCCGATGTGAATACGGTTGCTGTGAAAAGCTTTGCGGCAAGAGCTTATTGCTTTTTCAATAAATTCATATGTTTTCTCATCATCAATGAGTAAAACATCCTCTATATCGGTAAGATCTTTATAAACCCTCCAGTTTACAGCCGCATTTAGATGTGCAAGTGTTTGGATGCACGGGATCATAGAAATGCCAAATCCCGCAGCATATTCATCTAGTAGATTTAGTTCTTTAATTGTATATCGTCCCCGCATATATCCAAAATACGGCTCACCTTCAATTTCATATGTATCCTCGGTATAGAGCATTAGCAAATTATGACCCATTAAGGCCAGCTGCTTAATAACTGTTTTCAAAGTATCTATTGATACTACCGCATTGCGGGAGCAGTCTATCATCATACCGTTTGTGCTAAAACGGGAATTCTCTTTAACTGAAAAACTGTCCTTATCAGCATTTTCAAAAGCAATACCAATACCTCTGAACAGATAAGAAAGCTGCGAATAAAAAATCTGTACGGTATCACCTTGTTTTTTTACCTCTAATCCGTTTATTGCGGGAGTTTCCTCGAAATATAGCTGAATACCGTCTTTGGAAAAGACTACGCCTAGGTATTCAAGAATATCGTTTATTTGATTGTTTATAGTTCTATTAAATTTCATATTAATCCCTCCAAATAACAAACGTAAATCTTGGTTGCATATTAAATTTTATCAGTTATTACAAAAAAGTATTTAATATTTTCGAATTAATATTTACGTTAAATAAGAAAAAGACAAGATATGCGTTGTATTTATAAAGAAATAAAAACATCAATTATTTTTTCTTTAACGTAAAGTTTATATAATTTTGCTATGGTATACTCAAAAAAACATAACAAAAAAGGTGTGTGTATTTTGAGTATAAGACTTGAAATTGCAAATTATTTTCCGGAATTGCCCGGGTATTCGACAGAATATGAAATTAAGGTGATTTGTAATGGTACAGAGCGAAAAAAAAATGAATACATAATAAAAACTTACCCTGACAATATAATTATCAATGATAATATTGTGGTGGTATCCGCTCAACAAAAAGATATTTATAACCAGTTTATTGTGGAGGCTACCGACAAGATAACCAAGGGAAAAGCGGAATTGACCATTACCCCAAGAAAGTGGAAGGTTAATTTTGAGGATGATTTTAACGGTAACAGTTTAAACACTGATATATGGTCGCAATTTGAATATAAACACACGAATTTTAACGTAAAAGATGGCGAGCTGACGCTTTTGGCGGAACGTATTGTTGAACCATCCGGAAAGGTAAGATACACAGCTTCCGGTATTAGAACACTGAGCAAATATTCATCAATAGGCGGTTGCTTTATGGCGCGAATGAAATCGCCGGATAGAGGGGGCTGCAACTCAGCCTTTTGGCTGATGCCGGAAGGAGAATATACGAAAGATGCATTTTTTATGGATAAAGAATTTCCCGATAAGGGGTGCAGTGAAATAGATATCGTGGAATATTCGGCTAGTTATGGGGCTAAGTTTCCGATCACACAGCATTTTTGGAACAGAAATACCGGTGAACACTTATCCAGGCCTTATTGGGGTGAAGTGGATAAACCAATATACAATGACTATCATGATTACGCTTGTGTCTGGGATACAGATGGTATTTATTACTATTTTGACGGTAAGCCTGTGTATGCAAACAGAGATATTATTTCCCATAAGGATACGGTTGCAGCTTATATTATACTATCTACCAACTCGGGTAAAATTCATGAAGGATTGGAATGGCTGGGAGAGTGCACAGATGATATGTTCCCATTTGAAACGGCATTTGATTGGGTTAAAGCTTACAGATGAGTATATTGAAAATGTTGATGGTGGTATTTTTGAAATGGTCTGCATCAAGAAAAGGGTGGATGAATAATGACGAATAAGCAACGTGTAATCAGAGCTATCCAACATATGAGCACAGATCGAATTCCGTATAGCGTTTATTTTACCGAGCCTGCATATAAATCAATGCAAGACTTTTGCCGCAATTTTGACTTTTACGACACCTTGGACAGCCATATTTGTATGTATGAATACTCTCATTACAGTGAAGTGAGGCCCGGATATTTCGAGGATCACTTTGGCGTTGTTTGGAATAGAAGCGGAATAGACAAGGATATCGGCCTTGTATCTAATAAAAAGCTAAGGGAGCCATCACTTAAGGGATTTGATATGCCGCCGGTTGATGAAAAGGCAGTTCGTCAAATAATTGAAAACGGTTTACGTTCGTATCCAGATAATTTTAATTTTTACTGTATTGGTTTCAGCCTTTTTGAACGCGCCTGGACCTTGTGCGGTATGGAGGACTTACTTGTCTATATGGTGCTGGAACCAAAATTCGTGCATGAGCTGATGGATTTAATTACCGAGTACAACCTCCGTATATTGGATATAGCCTTGGAATATGAGGTAGACGGGATACACTTCGGAGACGATTGGGGTCAACAGCAGGGAATGATTATGGGGTCTACACATTGGCGCACCTTCATTTTACCCAGAATAAAGCGGTTATATGGTG
>DHOG01000092.1:31753-34095 GCA_002410715.1 Ruminococcaceae bacterium UBA5396
GGTTATATGGTGCTGCCAAGTCTAAGGGCAAGGTGGTTTCACAGCACTCATGTGGCGATATACATGAGGTGTTCGGTGACTTGATTGATGCCGGGTTGGATGTATATCAAACTTTTCAGCCCGAGATATACAATGTTCAACGCATTAAAAAGGAATACGGAAACCATCTCACATTTTGGGGTGGAATATCTACCCAGCGTCTGCTTCCAATAGGGACACCGCAGCAGGTATATGATGAATCTTGTCGCATGATCGAATTGATGTCAGAAAACGGCGGTTATATTCTTGCTCCTACGCATGCGGTTCCGGGGGATGTTCCTCCGGAAAATATCATGGCTATGCTAAAAGCAGCAAATCCCACACTAACTTCAATCTATCCGCAATACTTCGAGTTTCTGAAAAATGAAAGCGATAAAGAGAAGGTGTGTTAGCATGAACTTAAATTATGGCATTATCGACGAGGCATATAAGTTTTATACCGGTGTATTTTATGACAGCAGCGCAACCGAAGTTAGAACATATCCTAAAGAGCTATGGGATAAGTATAACAACATTGTTCCTGTTCCCTATGGCAGGGAATTGTTTAAAGAAAAATCGATCCATCTTGTTGCGTGTCGAAACGACTGTGTTTCATTTCAGGTAGGTATAAACTGTGAAAAAAACTATTTTGTTACGACAGATGACAGAATGGTGCTTTCTATTAGGAAGGGTTATACGGCAGTTCGCGCTGAAGCCGAATGTGAGAGCCATGATATCGCTATCAAAGCAAATATTGAAGAAATGGTAATTGACGATAATCGAAGCAGTAAATGCGATATTCTTCTTAAGGCTACAAAAAAGGAATATGAAGCATACGATACTGCAATGTTATTTTATACTTTACATATTCCTAAGAATTGCAAAAATGGTACCTATAAAGGTAAAGTAAAACTGTATTCCAGCCTAAAGTTCGGTGATGAAGAAATCAAGGGTGAAGTCAACTTTACCTTACGGGTTTATGATGTTGTTCTTAAGGACAAGAAGAACAGCAAATTTTATCTCAATCTCTGGCAGCATAATTCAGTGCTTGCAAATCATCTTGAAGTGGCCAGATATTCCGATGAGCATTTTAATGCAATGGAAAGCTATATAAGGAGCCTCGCTGACTTAGGCCAGCGGTGCGCCACAATCATTGCCAGCGATGCTCCTTGGGCCGGGCAGTATTCACATAGAAGCAGAAACGATCTAACCGATGTTTATGAATATAACATGGCTAAGATCAGCAGGACACCCGACGGTGAATATGTTTATGACTTTTCTGTAATCAAGCGATATATTGATCTGTGTTTTAAATACGGAATTGACAGATATATCGAAGTATACGGCTTATGCAGTATATGGCAGGATGATGAATACGGTTTTGGAAAGATTGCCGAGAATCACCCGGATGCTATAAAACTCAGGTATAAGGATTTAAGTGACGGATGTATTAAAACAATAAAAGACGGAAAAGAAATTGATGCTTATATCAAATCGTTGCATGATTTCTTTATTAGCAACGGTTATATTGACAAGGTTTTAATTGTAGCGGATGAACCATTGGATCGGAATTTGTACGAAAGGTGCGTTGAACGCTTAAAAACAGTTGCACCTAAATTTATATTTTCTGCTGCAATCAATACAACGTCGCATGTGGAAGAGTGTAAGGATTATGTAAACAACTTTAGCGTAATTTTGCCGTCTGTTTGTGAAGAGTACCAAAACATTCAAAAATACAGGAATGAATACAACAAAATTTTCTCTTGGTATGTATGTTGTTTTCCTAAATACCCCAACATGTATATATCCTCTAACCTTTTGGAATCTAGATTAATCGGTTATTTAACATATTGCCTTAATCTAGATGGCTTTTTGAGATGGGATTACACGGTATGGACTAAAAACCCCCGAAAAGATATACGGTGGCATACATTTCATGCCGGAGATGCTAATTTCGTGTATCCAAACTCAGATGGCAGCGTTTTATTGTCATTAAGATATATGCAGATCCTAAGAGGGGTTAATGATTATATTCTGACAGAGATGGCTGAAGAAAAAGGCATTGAAATAAGACAAGAAATATTTTCAAAGCTCCTTAAAAATAATGATATAACACAGATGTTTTCTTCTAATATAAAAGATGCAGGGGATTTCTTTAATCTTAATTATAAGGCTTTTGAGGATGTTAAGGTTTATATTTTAGAAAAACTTGAAAAGCTTTAAGGGGTGATTTGGGAATAATAATTGAAAATGTATTGTAGGAATTATGGAAATCCAGCACCCTCTTGTTACAATTACACACTTAGTGTAAAATTAATGTTGGT
>DHOG01000108.1 GCA_002410715.1 Ruminococcaceae bacterium UBA5396
TTTGCACTTTTGATATACTCTATTTCAATAAGCGGATCAAGTGCGCTTGTCGGCTCATCGAGGAGAATAAGTTCACTCTCCTTAAACAATCCTCGTGCTATGGCAAGCTTTTGCCACTGTCCTCCTGAAAGCTCCCTGCCCCCAAATTCACGTCCCATCATATCGTCAAGGCTGCCAAAGTTACCAGTACCAGCGTGAGAGAGGGCAGCGCTTATGCTGTCATCATCGGTTATATGCGTTATGTCGGAAAGTGCAACATTTTCACGGAGTGACAAATTATATGCAACAAAATCCTGCGCAATAGCCGATATCTTTGAAAAAAAACTGTCCCTTGAATATGTCTTAACAGGTTCGTTGTCGTATAAAACCCTGCCGCTCCTAGGTAAATACAATCCGAGCAATATTTTTGACAATGTGGTTTTTCCACTTCCGTTTTCTCCGAGTATTGCTATTTTTTCTCCTTTGTTAATTTTCAGATTTATTTTCCTTAAAGCATAATTGCTGCTATTAGGATATTTGAAGCTGACATCATCTATATCGATTTCATGTTGCAATCCGGGATACACTGCTTTACTATCTGTCTCTTCGGTCATATCGAGAAACGAATAATAGTCACCTGCATATGAAATCTGTTCTGGAATTCGTCCGAGATCGGTTAAAAAACTTTTCATACTCCCTTGAAGGCTTAAAAATGCAGTTATAGATGCACCGAATACGCCAAAGCTTACCAACCCCTGCATAACCAACCAAAGAACAACCACCACAGATACACCATACCCGATAATACGAATTCCGTCACACCAAAGTAATGATATTGCGTCTTTTTTCTGAATTGACCAGAGTTCCTCATTAATTTCATCACGGGTAGAACTCCACTTATCTGTAATGTATTTATCAAAGCCCATTACACGCATTTCTTTAGCTGTCTGTCTTGTGGTAAACAGTCCCCACAAATATGATAAAAGGCGAGTCTTTTTGGCCTGAATGTTTTTCACATGATAAAATTCCTTACCGCGTACAAGTCGGGCAAACAGATACGGCAATACGGATAACAGCGATAAAGGCAGAAGCCATAAACTGTATCTTGATAACACTGATGCAACACTGACAACGGATACTGCTGAGCGGAGGAAGGCCAGTGTTCTGTTAAAAATCGTTGAAAGCGTTTCGTCATTTACTGCTTTTTCAGCCCGTTCTTACCAATTAAGTATATCGGAGTTTTCAAATGCGATAAGAGGCAGCTTTGACATTTTTTCATACAGAGCTATCCGGAAAAAGGCTGTCCCTTTTTCATAAACTCCAGCATTTACAGCAATGCTGAAAACATAATGAAGAAGGTCGTTTACGAGATATATCACAAGGTATAACACGGCGTACAAATATAAACTGCTTTGTTCCTGCTCTCCTGATAGAATGCGTGCGGTATTGTCGAACAACCTGACTGAAATAATCGTTATGATTGCCGGAACAAATGCGCCTGAAATATAGTTCAGTACCGTAAATATAGCTGAGCCTGGTACCCATTTGAAAATACTTGCATAGATTCGCCCGATATATTTCATTCCATTACACCTCCCATCGAAGAGATGTTGTCCGAAACGTACCAGGCGCTTTGCGCTTTAAACATTTTTGCGTACAATCCGTCTGCCTGCATCAATGACGAATGACTACCACTTTCGGAAACTACACCGTCAGATATTACGATGATTTTATCCGCCATCTTTGCGCTTGCCAAACGATGTGAAATTCAATATCATTGTTTCTGTTTTCGGGTATGTGAATGTCACATTATCAAAGAGGATATGTGGTGTTGAATTCGTAAGCTGCTCGCCGCCGTCTTCCATTTCTGGAAGCGACAAGAACTTGTAGTAGTGCTCCATAAGTAAATATCGAGCGCGAAGATTTTGCACAGTATGTGACAGTAAGTCAGCATTTTCAAGCACAGAGCCTGTGGATGCAATGAGCGCTGTGAATAAGCCTATAGTAATGTTTCCACTAATAACAGTCGATACCAGTCCTAACACAATGAAAAAAGACCAGCATTTGAACAGTATTGTACTTAGTAAAAAGTATTTTTGTGAGCGAACAGTAGTTTTTACACGAATATCTAATACAGTATCTGCGAGCCTACGCCACTTTTTTGCTATATAATCAGTAGCACGAAAAATCTTCAGTTCAAACAGGGACGATTTGCTTGATAAAAGTCCCCCAAGATAATGGAGCATTCGTTCATCGGTGGATTGGTTGTTGAACATCGTGTTCATAATATCAGCAGCTTTGAAGTCCAGCCAAATCATAGGAACAAGTAAAGCAGCAAAGACTACTGTAAACCACCATCCAGCCTGTGAAAATATGAGTGTTGCACCTATAACTCCTATTACACATTCGATAACGCCGGTGACTGTCAGAAAAAGTTGAAACACTTTATCCTGTGGATCAGAAGACATGCGTTCCAGTGTATCCTGAACATCCTTATCCTCAAAGCAAGCGTAATCAAGTCGTTTGAATTTTCCTATAATATCCGATGTCATTCCCGTATTGAGTCTGCGACGGATAGCTATGTAAAGGATCCCGTTAAGAAATCCACTGCCGACAGAACTGAAAAACATGGAGAACAACAGAAATCCAATCCATATGGTTAACCCGTTCCATCTTTCTCCGTTATTTATAATGTCGGACAGGGTGTCTATGATCCGCTGAGTGAAATATATTGATAACGGAGCCAATACCGCTGACAAGCTAATTTGAAGCAGCTTTATCAGGGTAAGCCACGGTGCATATTTGAACATTATCGATATTGATTTAACCGATTTTCGGAACATATTTTCACCTCACCAACAAACAACTGTCAATATTATATAATAAATTTCAGACTTTTACAGCTGGTGATCGATTTTGAATGATTTAAAAGCTCTGGCCGTCCGATATGAGGGGTGTATGCCCACTGGTAACCGTTCAGCAGATGTGCGGCTTGACTGAATTGTTCAAGCAGAAAGCGAATTGTTGCACCTTTTTTATCAAGAAACCTATGGCATTCCGAGGCGCATAAATCAATTAAGTATTTGTGTGGTTGACAACTCATTGCAAATATAATACAATAGCAATATAATTTCAAAGGAATGAGGTTGGTTGTAACTATGGCAAAAACAATTCAAGTTCGTGTGGACGATAAATTAAAAGAATCTGCCGACCTGCTGTTTTCATCGCTGGGTCTTGACACATCAACGGCAATTCGTATTTTTTTGGTAGCTTCTATGGATGCAGGCGGCATTCCGTTTCCTGTAACGTATGGTACTGACCGTGATTCAATTATTCGTGAAGGTGTTGAATATCGTAAAGCAGGCAGGTATTTTTATACCAAAGATGAATTTTTAACACACATGAGAGAAGCTATAGCGGAGGGTGCAAAAAATGCCGACTCATAAATAT
Organism: Ruminococcaceae bacterium UBA5396; assembly: GCA_002410715.1. GTDB lineage: Bacteria > Bacillota > Clostridia > Oscillospirales > Acutalibacteraceae > Avimonas. Next base: position 3,430 of record DHOG01000108.1, read on the forward strand.
TTGGTGAGGGTCGCCGGTTCCGCATATGACCGTATGTATTCACATGTTGAATTTCTTGCAAGGGTTAGTGTTACGGCAGCAGAGCGACTTTATTCTGAGTTGGAAAGTGCCCTTGCATTTCTTGAGTACAGCCCCAAAAGCTGTCCGATTTACACACCCAAAATATCGATTGACGCTGAACTTAGGTATAAATTGTTCAGCAAACGATATCGCTGCATCTTTGAAATAGTCGATAATGCGGTTTATGTTTATGACATTCAAGACTGCCGTCAAGATATCGACAAAAACCTCCTTTAATGTTAAAAGTAAGTTGCACCTCCACATGTTATCCATGAAACTACAATTGCAGTAATAAGGGAGCTCAGATATACCTTTCCAGTCTTTCTGTAAAAATAGGTTGCAACAAAAAACAATACAATAAACTGAGGGCTGATTTAAGCCAGCCCCTTTTGGATCTTTTTTCTCAGAACCAGGTATACCACAAAAGACAGCAGACCAATAGCGCCGCAGTTGATCATCACACTGCCCCAGGTTGCTTCTTTTAAAATCAATTCGTTGACTGCCGCAAAGGTCTAGTAAAACGGTGACCAGTAGAGCACCGGAAGCCACTTGGATGAAAGAAGAATAGCACCCAGAATGGAAGCCGTCACCGGCAGAAAGGTCAGCTTCATACTGCTGACGGCACTGATCTGATCATTGGCAATGATTCCGATGACAAATCCCAGGATGACGCCCACTAAAGCGCTGCAAAACACAATCACGGCAAGCATCAACAGATTCACTCCGGTGAATTTGAAAATCAACATCACACCCATAGACTGGATCACCGGAATAATAAATCCCAGGATACTCTTACCGGCAACAAACTCGAATTTACCGGCAGGTGATACATTCACAGCACTGATCGTTCCGGATTGCTTTTCCTCCACAATATTAAAGGCAATCATCATCCCACCCAAAATTGTTGTCATAATAATCAGGGAAATAGCCCCATATTGAGCCAGTGGTGAGATGCTCCATCCGATACTGTCGAACCTGATTTCAAGGGGTA
>DHOG01000021.1:0-2279 GCA_002410715.1 Ruminococcaceae bacterium UBA5396
TATTGGCTCCCCCGCCGCCAGCTTCTCGGCGGCTTCCTTCTGCTTCTCCGGCTCTTTGATGCGGGCAAGCTTTTCAGAGCTTTTTTCACTGATGCCATGCTCTTTGACAATGGCCTTAACTTCGGGAGTAAGATTCTTTGCCATCTGAATCTTGCGGCGCACGGTACGCGGGGCGATCTGCATTTTATCGGCGGTATCATTGACAAAGGATTTTGCTGTGGTCACGGACGCGGTGTCCGTGACCTCTTTTGTGTGCTGATTGCCTCGGAATGCGCCGCCCAGATTGGTTGCTTTCGTTTCCGGGTACAAAATTTCATAGATTTCCTTTTTGCGGAGAAGCTGTTCGCCCTCGTCAATGTGGTTCAGATTGTGGCGGATCAGGTTTTCGTCGATCTCCGCAAGCTCGGCTTTCAGGCCGTCAATCTCGACTATGGTACATTCGATTTCCGCAAGGCCCATACGCCTGTAGGCTTCAATGCGGTGCGCCCCGGCGATCAACTTGTGATCTTTTGCGATGGTGATCGGGTTGATAAGCCCTACCTCGCGGATGCTCTTTACAAGATTGAGCACGTTCGATTCGTCGATTTCACGGCGGTTCTCACCTACCTTTATGTCTGATATTTTGATCTTCATGGTGGTTTCCTTTCTTGAAATTCTCTCCTCCCTGCTGTAAAATATTGGCAAGAGAGGAGGCAATCAAAATGATTTGTCCATTACTGTCCATAAATCGGGAAAAGGCGGAAGAATGCAATTATAAATGTGCTTGGTATCGCCATCAGTCGCAATGCTGTACTCTAGTGACTGTGGCAGAATACATTAAGCCTTTTATGTCCGATATCTGGAAGCAGTCAGGGCCATCTAAAACATCAGTTAACAATATCGATGGATCCGACGGCCAATCTTGATTCTACCTTTGAGAAAATGTACCCGATGTCTTCAACCCTAGCCTTGCTTTCAACCAGGAGCAGGGCTATTTTATTTGCCAAATATTCATTTTTGGCTTCGGTTTCTTCCTGTTTTTTGGTCATGCTTTCGCCTCCATTTAAAAAATATTTGAAAAAAATCCTCCTTTCTGCCCCGAAAACTATTGCATTATTAATCGCCATACTGAAATAGCGAGGGCGGTACATGAAAAGATCATGCTTATTGCAAACAAAATCTTTTCTTGCTTATTCATTCCTGCTTTTCGCCTTCCTTTCTGTAAAAGCACAGGTTCAGCTCGTGCTGCTTTTTACGCTTAAAGCGTTATTTCGTGGTAAAAAAATAATGCTGTCATACGGGACACGATACACTTTCTCAATCTTTTTGATAATATTTGCATTTGGAAAAGATTTTCGACGCTCCCAATTGCTAATAGTATCTTTTGTAACTCCCATAGCGGCAGCGGCTTCTTTTTGCGTCATGCCTACATTAACTCTTGCTGCTTTTAGGGTAATTTTCATTATGTAATTCACCTCTTTTCTTTGTCTGCTATCATTGTATGACGCCTAAAGCGTTTTGTCAACCCCTTAAGCGTAATTTTTTTAAATTAAGTATTGATTTTTCACGACAAAAGCGTATAATAGCTCTTAGAAAGAGTAGGAGGATTTAAGATGACCAGTTTGGGAAGCAAAGAAGTAATGTCGAAAAACCTTAAGCTATATGTTGAGCGCTCTCACAAGGACAGAAAACAGATTTGCAACGATTTAGGCATTTCCTATTCGACCTTTACAGATTGGTATAACGGAAACAAATATCCTCGAATAGATAAAATAGAATTAATGGCTAATTACTTTGGAGTTCAAAAATCAGATCTTATCGAAGAGCACAAGGCAGATAATATTATTCAAGTAACCGGTATGGTACCCATTCTTGGAGGAATCCCAGCCGGCGTCCCTGTTTTGGCGCAAGAAAATATAGAAGGCTATCTTCCCGTCGTTGTAAAAAATCCGGAAGAATATTTTTCGTTGCGCGTACACGGTACAAGCATGATTAATGCCGGAATACCAGATGGATCATTAGTCCTCATTCATCAGCAACCGGACGCGGAAGATGGCCAGATTGTAGCCTGCCGGGTAAATGGCGATGAAGCTACATTAAAAAGGTTTAAACGAGTGGGAGATACGGTATTTTTGATGCCAGACAATCCAGAGTTCGACCCTATTATAGTTAAATGCTCTGATTTCAACAGTGGTTACGCAGAAATAATCGGAGTTGCAAAACAAGTTATTACAGAGCTAAAATAAAAAAGCCGCCCGCTCCGTCTGATCCACGGAACGAGCGGCCACCATCAGCAGGGC
>DHOG01000021.1:2487-3063 GCA_002410715.1 Ruminococcaceae bacterium UBA5396
AAAATCAATAGGAGGGCTATAATTATGCCTAAAAAGCGAAACGCAGAGCGCGCAGACGGGCGCATTGCCGTCCAGGTATATCTTGGCAGAGTAGACGGAAAGCGGCGGTACAAGACCGTCTATGGCCAAACTCAAAAGGAAGCGAATAAAAAGGCAGAACAAATTAAGCTCGCAATAGGGAAAGGGCTTGATGTAACTGCCGAACGGGATACATTTAGACAATGGGCAGATCGCTTCCTCCAGACTAAGGCTGGAGTGTCTTATGGACAATACACAAATTATAAGGGTGCTGTCGATTGGTGGAAAGGTGAACTAGGCTCCGCGCAAATTGGAAAGCTTCGGGCGCAGGACTTTCAAGATTCCCTTGACCGGTACGCAGGAGCAAATCCGACGACTGGGAGGCCGACCGCAAAGCGCACTCTTAATTTTCGTAGATCCGTCGCTCGCCAGATTATGCAACTTGCAGTTAATAATAGGGTAATTGAGTATAATCCCGCCGATGCAGTAGAAATATCCTCCAGCGCGCCGCAGGAGCATCGAAGAGCGCTAACCGATGAAGAGCAGCAATGGATTGTA
>DHOG01000073.1:0-3826 GCA_002410715.1 Ruminococcaceae bacterium UBA5396
TCCACAATAGATATAAAAAAAACAGGGAGGATTAGACAGGTGTTCGTAAAACAGTAATCTAACAAGAATGCAAATTACGGGCATCTGTCACGCAGGATTGGGCAAACAAAATACGCTGTACTCAACAAAAGAACTGAGTACAGCGTATTTTTTTGCTTATTTGTGTTTCTTCTTGCCTTTTCCGTGAGATTGATACGGACTCGCCTTGCCCCGCTGGCTGATTGAATTTTTCATGTGTTTGGACAGTTTGAGAACTTCAATCAGATTGACAAACTGTTCTTTGGTGATGGCATCATAGTCAATGCCAAAGGTTGTGAGGAAAGCCCGTGCTTTCTTTTCTTCTGCACTGCCCTCGAAATTCATAGCAGCTTGTAATTGATTTTGCATCTGTGCCGCTACGGAAGGTTCGTCTGCCGTGGTCGTATCGGGTTTGTGAGCTTCCCGAATGTCACGGAGGATGTCCGCCAAGTCACAGGAAACCACATGGCCGAAATATTCATCTTCCTGCACTTGCGCCAATTCCAATGTCCGAAGGTACAAATCCTCCTGATTGTCCGCTTGCTTGGCAAGCAGCATCTGCCGCACGGCTTCCAGCATGGCGTTCATATCATTGACCCGCATATCCGCGATCCTGTCCACATAAATCTCCGCATCCAGCATCATACGCTGAAAATCTTTGTGGCAGAGGATTTCTGACAGCAGCCGGTGATTGTATTTACCGGCTTTTAATACATCAATCGCATCGTCACTCAAATGCAGAGCCGCAAGCTCTGTGTTTGGGTGATTTTTGTTTTCTGCCATGCTCAGCAGATAATCCGCGGATACGCCATAGAACTTCGCCAGCGTTACGATGGCATAGGGGCTGATGTCCCGGACTTCATCACTCTCATATTTTCCAAGTGCAGATTTTGAAAGCCCAGTTTGCTCCGCAAGCTGTTCCAGCGTCAAGCCCTGTGCTACCCGCAAATCCTTCAATTTCTCCTGTATGGTTAAGGCTGTATTCATTGCCGTATCCCCCTTTCACCTGTCAATGCCTGTGTGCATATTCAGTATAGCACAGCTTGTCCATAAGCGTGGAAATATTCGCTTTTTGCCCCGTTTTTCCATCCTTTTGGATATACGGGAGAGGGCGTGCTTTTTCGCTACAATGTATCTGTCAACAGACATTTGCAGCTTGAAAATTGCATGACCGTCCGAATGGGATATGCCGACTGGTGAAGCACTGCCATGATACCGCAACTTGTGGACATTGTGTCCACAAGTGCGGGGAGCGTGCCAAAGCCGGGGATACGCCGGGTGAGATGACCGGGCAGGAACGGCATTCGGGGAGAACGGCGCAAAAAAAAGCATGGTAAAAATCAAGGGAAGTGAAATTCGCGAACAATCGCTTCCTTTCCTATCCCTATCCATATCAAAGAGCGTTGCACCGCAGGGCGAACACAGTTTGCAGGTACGCTTGCATTTTCGCATTTTTACGAAATGCCACGCAGAACAGCAAAACCGAACAAGCCCCTCTATGAACAGGGCATCATAGGCGGCAATCTGAACGGAAAACTGCTTTCACAAAAACCATGCTCTACGGCAAATGAGTATCGCCTGTCGGCGCATTCATTTTGCCGCAGGGCAAACGAAAAAAAGGAGGGCATTAGCCCACATGAAAAAGAACGAGAATTACAGGAACGAAATCAAATCCTACATTGTCCGGGCGGGCATGACCATGAGCGAGGTGGTTGACTATCTTGTGGACGAGTATGGTTGGAGCAGCAGCGTCCCCAACCTGTCCGGCAAGCTCAAGCGCGGCTCTCTCCGCTACGGCGAAGCCGTGGAACTGGCCGACGCGCTGGGCTATGAAATCGTCTGGCAGAAGCGCCGGGAGGTGAAATAATATCGCCACTACTACTTATGGATACATCCGTGTCAGCAGCCGAGATCAGAACGAGGATCGGCAGATTGTCGCTCTGCATGAGGTGGGCGTGCCGGATTGCAATGTTTTTATGGACAAGCAGTCCGGCAAGGACTTCAACCGGCCTCAATACAAGAAACTCCTCCGCAAAATGAAAAAAGACGACCTACTCTATATCAAGAGCATCGACCGTCTGGGACGCAATTACGCGGAAATATTGGAGCAGTGGCGCATTCTCACCAAAGAAAAAGGCATCGACATTGTGGTGCTGGATATGCCGCTGCTGGACACCCGCCGGGGCAAAGACCTAATGGGAACCTTTCTTAGCGACATTGTATTGCAAGTGTTGTCCTTCGTGGCAGAGAACGAGCGCACAAACATTCGGCAGCGTCAGGCAGAGGGCATTGCAGCGGCCAAAGCAAGAGGTGTACGGTTTGGGCGTCCGCCCAAACCCTTACCCGACAATTTTCACAATGCTTACCAGAAATGGAAAAATGGGAAAACCACAGGCACCACTGCGGCAACGGAATGTGGAATGCCTCTTGCCACCTTTCGCTATCGGGCATCGATTTACGAAAAGGCCAAGTTGTTGTAATGAGGATAGATTTACAGGAATGTGTACCTTTTTGTGGGCAATCATTGGCAGTTGCACCATTCACCCAAAAATGAACAACTTCGTCAAATAGATATGGAAATATTACCCGACCCGTGGTACAATAAAAACAGTACCTATAAACCACGCATTACAAAAAGATACACATTTTAATCATGGGAGGATTTGAGATGAAAAGATTGGCGACATTACTGATTTCACTTTCCTTACTACTCTCTCTTGTAGCTTGCGGCGGTGAATCAACTCCAAGCAATGCTGGCACAGCCTCGGTTTCTGCAAGTTCTGGTGAACTCTCTGAAAACGAGAGCGTGGAAGAAAGCAAAGGCGAAAAAGAAGTCACTTTTGAAGAAATTACTGTCGTAGATAACGAACAGTGTTTAATCAAGATTACAGGAATTGAGCCTGACAATATGTGGGGATATACACTAAAAACATATTTAGAAAACAAATCCGCTGACAAAACCTTTATGTTTTCTATTGATTCTGCCGCAATAAATGGTGTCCAAGCTGATCCTTTTTTTGCTACTGAAGTCGCAGCAGGAAAAAAATCTAATGAGGAGATAAGTTTTTCTGACTCCAATCTTTCTGCCAACGGCATTGACGATTTTACAGATATTGAACTTTCTTTTCGGGTATATGATTCCAACGATTGGTCTGCGGATAGCGTTGCAAGAGAAACCGTTCATGTCTATCCTTTTGGTGAGGAAAGCGCAACTGCATTTGTAAGGGAGAACCAATCTACCGATACCGTGGTTGTTGATAACGACAGTGCTACTGTGATTGTGACAGGTTACAGCGAGGACAGCATCTGGGGTTATACGGTCAATCTTTATCTGATAAACAAGACCGACAAGGAATTGACATATAGCGTAGACGAGGCATCTGTCAACGGATTCATGGCCGACCCATTTTGGGCATCTTCTGTAAGCGCTGGGAAAGTTGCATTTGCGTCTATGTCGTGGTCTACCTCTGATTTTGAGGAAAATGATATTACAACTGTCGAAGAAATTGAAATGAAACTCAGGATCTACAATTCTGATGACTGGTCCGCAGACGATATATTCAATGAAACCGTTACGCTGAATCCCTAATGAAAGGAGGTCTTAAAAATGAAAAAGAGCAAATTATTGTTGGCATCTGGCATTATTGGTACGCTCTACTTAATCTATCTGATTTCCTATTTTTCTGGTGGGGTTGTTTCTACTGATGGCGCAGAGGCCATTGGTGCCGGTATTGCAGCCGCATTAGTCACGCCGCACATGGTATGTGTAGGAGTTGCTGTCATCTTTAACTGGTTGGGTTGGGCTCTG
>DHOG01000073.1:3941-8396 GCA_002410715.1 Ruminococcaceae bacterium UBA5396
GCTCTGAAAGCAAGCTGGGCTGCTTTAGTTGCGGGTATCATGTATGCTGTGTCCATTGTATGTATGTTTATGTATGCCATGTTTGTAGTTCTTGAAATGATTTTCTGTTTTGTGGCTTTTGCGAAGATGAAGCACAAAACGGATGATTCTAACAAGACCCCAGTGGAATAATCCAAAGGGCGCACTTCTATACATGGCCTTGTGGCCTGTATCGTGCGTCCTGCGGAGCAACAGCCCAGACTGATGAAGTCTGGGCTGTTTTGCGTCGCTGCGCTCCGAACAAGGGGCTGCGCACCCTTGCGCTGCTTTGCAGCTATCCCCGCGCACCCGCCGGAAAGATACAGACGCAAAGAGGGTGTATCTTTCCGGCGGGTCTGACAACCGCATACCGAACCTATCCTAACACATGACCGTTTTGCCTTTCCTGGCAAAGCGGTCTTTTCATTTTTACTTGAAGGGGGATTTTATGAGCAAAACCATCGAGCAACTACAACAGGAATACGCCGCCAATGAGGTGAAAATCCAGCAGGAGAAGCACAAGCTCCAACGGCTGAATAACCGTGTCCAGTATTACGAAAAAGGCGACAGACAAAAGCGGGCGCACCGGCTTATCACACGTGGCGCGGCCATTGAGAGTATCGCTCCAGAGGTGAAGGATCTTACAGAAACGGAGTTCTACACGCTGGCAGAATCTATCTTCTCTCTGCCGGAGGTCAAAACGGCAGTCAGCATGGCCTTGACCAAGCACGAAAAATCGCAGCAAAAGGATGGTGAATAAATGGCGTTGTTCCATTTCCACGCAACACAAGTCAAACGCAGCGCGGGGCAATCCGCGATTGCATCCGCAGCCTATCGTGCCGGAGAAAAGCTGTATAGCGAGTACTACGGGGATGTCAGCGACTACACCCGCAAGGGCGGCGTCATCTGTTCTGAAATCCTGCTGCCCGCCCACGCCCCGCCGGAATACGCAGACCGCCAAACGCTATGGAACGCCGTGGAGAAAGCCGAGCGCGGCAAGAAAGCCCAGCTTGCATACAGTTTTGATATTGCCTTGCAGAACGAGTTTTCTCTGGATGAGAACATCGCTCTTGCAAGGCAATTTTTGTTGGATAATTTCGTAAGTCGGGGCATGACCGTTGACTTTGTCGTTCACCAGCCAGACAAGGAGGACGGCGGCATTTCCAATCCGCACTTCCATGTTCTTTGCCCTATCCGTCCGCTGAAAGAAAATGGCACATGGGACGCGAAGCAGCACCGGGAATATGTGCTGGACGCGGACGGAAACCGCGTCAAGGACGAAGCAGGAAATGATGTGTTCAACTCCGTTCCCACCACAGACTGGGGCAGGCCAGAAACGCTGGAGGCATGGCGTACAGCATGGGCGGATTTGTGCAACGCCAAGTTCGCGGAGAAGGGTTTAGACTGCCGTATTGACAACCGCAGCTTTGTCCGGCAAGGGCTTGACCTTTTGCCCACCATCCACGAAGGCCCAGCTGTCCAGCAGATGGAGGCGAAAGGCATCCAGACGGAAAAGGGTGAACTTAACCGCTGGATCAAGGCGACCAATGCGCTTATCCGGGACGCAAAGCGGAAAATCGCCGCCCTGTTTAGCTGGCTGAAAGAGGCAAAAGCAGAACTGTCGAAACCGCAGCAGCCCAACCTTGCAGAGCTTTTAGGCAGCTACTACACCGGGCGCAATGCTGGGGCGTGGAGCAACAAGGCGAAGGTGGGCAACATCAAGCAGTATTCGGAGATGATCAACTTCATCACGGCGCAAAACCTCTACACGCCGGACGATCTTGAAGCCCGGCTGGACACTCTCAGCGGTCAAATCAACGGCATGAAAGACAGTTTGAAAACCAAGTCCACCCGCATGAAGGAACTGGACGAGCTGCTCCGCATGGTCGAATATTATGCCGCCGGAAAACCCGTATATGAGAAGCTAAACAGCATCAAATTTAAGAAAAGCCGTGAGAACTATGCCAATGAACATGAGAACGCTTTGCGCCTGTTCCATATGGCACAGCGGAAACTGAAACCACATTTTTCAGAGAGCGGCAAGCTGCCGCTGACCAGATGGCGGGACGAACTGGCGGCACTGCAACAGGAATATAAAACCAGGCAAGCAGAGCTTTCGCTCCTTTATGCCGATGTGAAAAAACTCTGGAATATCAAATTTGCCGTGGAGAAGGTTTTGCAGGAGCAGAACAGGCCACAGCATGACCGGGAACACAAACACGAACAGGAACGATGAAGCAGAAAGGAAAACAGAATTATGAATAGGAACAAAAACGAGTTCACCCAGGAGGAATTAGAGAAAATACGCCAATGGGCAGAGCAGGAGGAGGCCGCCGGGGACACTCCCGCCGAGTACCATTTTGCCAATCCCGACCCCTACGCCAAATGCGAACCGCTGCCGGAGGAACGGCACAACCGTAACTTTTGGTTTGGCGAGGATGGGCATATCCATGTGAAAAATCTCTCCGCATACTGGATTCCCGAATTGACTGTTACGGAAGAAATTGCGGGGACAGTTTACACCGTCACCGGCAGCTATGAGGGGACGGAAACTTTTGTCCGAAAGTTGGAGCGCATCACCGCCAAAAAGTTTACGGAAAAGATGGAGGGACAGGAATGACAAACGCTCAGAATCTTGGTACAATAGAGGCAACCAATCCTGTACTGACAGTTGCTCCACTAAAGGAGGAAACAGAAATGTTTGGAGCAACAAACAAAATTACCGCGCTGTATTGCCGTTTAAGTCAAGAGGATGAACGGCTTGGGGAGTCCCTGTCCATTGAAAACCAAAAGGGTATCTTGCTTCAATACGCACGCGAGCATCATTTTCCGAACCCGACTTTTTTTGTGGATGACGGCGTTTCGGGTGTGACTTTCGACAGACCCGGATTCCAAGCCATGCTGACCGAGATTGAAGCCGGGAATGTGGCGGTTGCCATCACGAAAGACCTTTCCCGTCTTGGAAGAAACTCCGCGTTGACCGGGCTTTACACCAACTTCACCTTTCCGCAGAATGGGACACGCTTCATTGCCATCAACGATGATTTCGACTCCGCTGATGCTAACAGCGTCAACAACGATTTTGCCGGAATCAAAAACTGGTTTAACGAGTTTTACGCCCGTGACACCAGCCGGAAAATCCGGGCTGTTACCAAGGCGAAAGGTGAGCGCGGCGTACCGCTAACCGTCAATGTTCCTTATGGCTATGTGAAAGACCCGGAGAATCCGAAGCATTGGCTCATTGACCCGGAAGCCGCTGATGTGGTAAAGCGTATCTTCTCTATGTGCATGGAGGGGCGAGGCCCGCAGCAGATCGCCAACCAGCTCAAAGCGGACAAGGTGCTGACCCCAACAGCCTACAAGAAACAACAGGGGCGCAAGACACCGCACCCGGAGCCGGAAAATCCCTACGGTTGGGGCGACAGTTCCGTTGTCAACATACTGGAGCGCCGGGAGTACACAGGCTGTACCGTCAACTTCAAGACTTTCAGCAATTCCATATGGGACAAGAAGCAGCGGGAAAACCCGGTTGAAAAGCAAGCCGTTTTCCATGACACTCATGAACGCATTATTGAGGATGATGTTTTTGACAAGGTACAAATCATCCGGCAGCAGCGCCACCGCATGACCCGCACCGGCAGAAGCAGTATTTTCTCCGGCTTGGTCTGCTGTTCCGATTGTGGCTCGAAGATGTATTACGGCTCGTCCAATAACCATGACGCAGCGCAGGACTTCTTTGACTGCTCGCTTCACAGAAAGCACAAAGAAAAGTGCGGCAATCATTTCATCCGGGTCAATGTTTTGGAGCGTATGGTCTTGAAGCATATCCAAGCTGTCATGGGGTATATCCTGCGGTATGAAAGACACTTCCGTACCGTTATGGAAGAGCAAATGCGCCTTGAAAGCCGGGAACAAATCCAAATCCGCAAAAAGCAGCTTGACCGGGACGAAAAACGCATTTCCGAGTTAAAGAGGCTGTTTATCAAGATTTACGAGGACAACGCAGGCGGACGCTTGAGCGACGAGCGGTTTGATATGCTCAGCCAAAGCTACGAAGCAGAGCAGAAGCAGCTTGAAGCAGAGGTCATCACCTTGCAGCAGGAGATTGAAGCACAGGAACGACAGAATGAGAACATCGAAAAGTTCATTCAGAAAGCTCATAAGTATGTGGGGATTGAGGAGCTGACGCCCTATGCGCTGCGGGAGCTGGTGTCTGCAATCTATGTGGACGCGCCGGACAAGAGCAGCGGCAAGCGCAGACAGCATATCCACATCAAGTACGACGGTCTGGGATTTATCCCCCTCAATGAGCTGATGAAAGAGGAAGCGGCGTGACCGAATTCACGCCGCTCCCCCTTGAAAACACATCGTTTTCAGACTTTTTTCGATTTTACTGTTTTACGACCACCGAGTATTACGAGCCACTCACTTTTCTGC
>DHOG01000048.1 GCA_002410715.1 Ruminococcaceae bacterium UBA5396
CAATTGGGGATTTTTAATGTTGCTGCTGCGTTATCGGCATCTTTCCCTTTTAAGAAAACAGCATACAGGACGTCGGAAAGAATGTTGAAAAACATTGAGCCGCGTTTTTTTCCGGGAGGTTCATGCTGGAAACGGTTGATTTTTTGCACCAGCGAATAATACTCGTTGGTTTGCAGCTTTACGGGATCGATAAACTTTTTGGAAAATACCGATTCTTTGTCAATATTGTGATGCTTAAGAGATAAATCAAGCAAGTCGTCCGGGATGGCGATGTTTAACCACTCCACGCTGGAATCGCCGTATTGCTTAAAATAATGAATGTCGGTCGTGCGGACAAAACACAAATCCATCTCTTCTAAAATTTGCGTTGAGTTGTTTATGATATGCAGCAGTTTTCCGGTGATGATCAGAAAAAACTCGCAAAAATTGTGGGTGTGCGGTGTTTCGTTATTCCGGCTATCGTAATAATTCGCTTTTAAATTCGTCATTTTAGCGCATTGGATATAATCGGTCTTTAAATGCGGATTCACCGTTAATTTTTTAATTTCCATAACAAGATGCGCCCCCCTTTTTTATGGAATGTTTTGCATATACTTCGGGCAGTCAACTGTTTGTCACGCGAAGGCGCAGCTCGATTTCCTCTCCGGGTTTTAGCTCCGCGTAAATGGGGAGCGTCAAAAATCCTCCCACGGGATTGAACCTGCGCTCATTTGGCGCGGATTTCAGCCTGACGGGAACGGAAGCCTCGACGGTGATGACCGCTTTTGAGGTCCGGATCTGAAGCGCATCGCCGCTGACCCTCACTTCGTCACTGTAAGAGGAAACCAGCGGAAGGATGTATTCGCCGCCGTCTTCGGATAAAACACGGATGCGAAGGCTGTCCGGTGAAAAGACGTAGCGCAGGGAGAAGACCCCTGTCCGGCTGTTTTCCGAGCGGAGCAGATGTCCGCTTACCGATATGTTGACAGCATCCTGCGATTCTGAAACCGACACCCGCGCGCCGGTGTCGTTGATGCTCATATGCCTTTTTCCGCCGCTTAAGTACTCGATGCGCGGGGTCTGGCAAAAATCTTCTTCGCTGTGCCGCGGCATCTGCATGTTGTACGGCTCCACGAGGGAATAAGAGTTCATGGACGCAGCGCACAACGGCCCGGCCGCATTATGCCAAAGTATTGTAAGAGCACCGCCGCTGGGCTTCTCAGGCATGTCGTAATCAGAAATGGTCGCTTTCCAGCCGAATTTGGAAATCAGGTGCACATGCACCGATTCAAAATAGCGCACGCCGTATTCCTTCTCGCGGGGGAGCGCGACGGACTGCCTTGGCGCGGTCTTGAATCCTGTGTTCAGCATGGCGGCAAGAGCTTTGGCATGGCAGAATGTATGGTGGATGCAGGGCGGCTCCCCCGCTTCCCGGTACATAGCTCCGCCGTACAGCAGCCCGTCCCCGGTCAGGCGGCGATAAAGCATAAGATTCCGCCAGGCGGCCTCTCCAAACACCGGGTCTTGCTCCAAAAGATGAACCAGAGCAAGCTGGCATCCGTCCGTGGTGCGGCTGCCATAGTAGGTCCATTTCGCATGGCGACAGCCCCAACTGTTGTCCCACGCTCCGTCCGGCAGCATGAATTCGAGGTGTGCTGCCATGGAACGCGCGAAAACGTCCATGGACTCGCGATCTCCGAGTATTTGTGCGGCGAGAACCAGGTTCGGCAGGGTTTCCTCCACGTTGTAGCCCAGGTCAACAGCTTTACAGCCCTTTTCCGTGGTATGTTTATGGTTGTAATATTCGCCTGTTATGAGAAAGTCGGGCGCGATGTTCCCCTTTAAGTAAGCGATCCATTCGGCGGCGCGGGTTTTGTATTTTTCATTCCCGCCCAACTTCCAGACACAAGCCAGCGCCGCTGCGCAACTGGCGACGTAATTGATGTTGGTGCGGTAATTCTCTCTTGTGAAATAATGGTACAGGAAATTCGCCTGTCGGTTCACGATCTTTTCCCATCGGCCGCGGGTTTCGCAGTCCAGCACATGGCCGTGATGCAGGAGCGCTTCGCTGATGGCGATGCAGGAAAAAACCGTGATGCCCCGCCAGGGATTGTTCACGTCGTTGTAGTAGCTGCCGTTCTGTCGCAGGACGTTGCGCTCCGTCCATTCAACCAGCTGTTTGGCCGCTTCGGCGTAGCAGCTTTCGCCTGTGGCGTCGGACATCAGGAGGAGCGGGTACACCGCATCTGCGCAGCGACCATGGATGGAGTTGCATGCCGGACACAGCAGCGCGCCGGAGAGGGATGTATCCTCTATCTCCGTGATTTGCAGCGAAAGCAGCCGGTCGCACCATTCCTTTAACAGCGAAAAAACCTCGTTTTCCATCTCCATCGCTCCTTCAGGCGGTTTGGTTATACATCATCATTATACAGAATTGTTAAATCGTGTCAATAAACGTTTATATCAATATTGTTTATAAATTTGTATTCCGCTTCTTTTTCAGTAATTGTACGAGAGTGCGGTGAAGAAACGGCGCGAACATGGGAATGCGAGCGGCTTTGCAGGCTTTACCACAGAAGGCTTAATGCCTCATACACAACCATCTCCTATGACTACCCGCTTTTAAATGACGAGAACTGCCGCGATGAGGACATGATCCCCGACCCTTCGGTAAATGTGGAGGATGCGGTATCCCGCAGCATTATGAAGGAATTTTTGTATGAAGCGCTTGCGCTGCTGAATGAAGAGGATGAAGCGATTCTTTGAATACTTTACCTCTCAGACAGCCCCGTTTCTGCCAAGGAATATGGCGAGATGGATTTGTGAGTCACAGGTGCACAGAAAAAAGACCAAGGCGCTAAAACGGCTGAGAAGCGCTTGTTCTCGGCTTAGATATAAAAAGTGCTACGGGCTTGCTCTGGACCGTATGAACCTTTCCCAGAAGAACGGCTAGGCGCAAACATACATCTATTTTACCGTTGAGGAGGCTTGTGACAGCCTCGGCTGCGGCAAAGATTATCGGCGGCGCCGATGTGGACAAGCGGCGCGTGAATGAACGCCTGCGACAGCTTGAATTTGAGCATATAGAGTTTGTTTTCGACCGCATGGCAGAGAAAAAATATCAAGGCGTACCTTCTGACGGCACTAATACTAATCTCAAATTAAGCAGTCGGTAAAATCCAATCTCTATGGGTAATTGATTTCACCATGTCAGCAGATAATGAGAAAATGGTTTCGCAAAGCCTGTCAACGACATTGTCAAGAGTTTGGAACACTTCATTTCTGAAACCATGACGGCGTAACCAAGCCCAAATTTGTTCAATAGGGTTCATCTCGGGAGTATAAGGCGGCAAGGCGATAATCTCAATGTTTCCTGGGACAACAAGCCCGCCAGATGTGTGCCATCTTGCGCCGTCTGCGACAAGTATGATGTAATCGTTGGGATATGCTTTTGAAAGTTCACAAAGAAAAACATTCATACAGACAGTGTCACAGTAAGGCAAAACCAGGAAGAACGACTCGCCCCTCTGCGGTTCAACAGCTCCGTAAGCATAGCGGTATTTGCGGATGTGATGGCAAGGAACAGAAGGGCGAATCCCTTTGCGGCACCAGCAATATCGTGGCTTATTTATCCGCCCGAAACCAGCTTCGTCTTGAAACATTAAGCGCACCTTGCCTGTGGATAACTCGTTGAAAACTTGGCTCAATTCTTCGATTCGAGTGTTAATTTTTTTGAGGTCTCTATGACCTCAGGTGATGCTTTTTTCGGATGACGGCTGCGGGGTTTGACTTTTCGCCAGCTATGGCGTTTCAGAACATAATATATCTGCCCCGAGCTGATTGTGTGACCAACCTTTTCTTGATATGCCGCTTTTATGTCTGAAACTTCTATGATTTGCCCGGATTCGGCTTTTGCCTCAAATTCCGCCAACAATTTTTCTTCCTCATCATAACTGAGATTAAGCGGTCGTCCGGTTCGTGCCTTAGGCAAAACAGCTTCAATTCCGCCGTTTACAAAAAGGCTTATCCAGTGACTGACGACATCTGTTGATGTTTCCAACTGGTCGACAATCGCCTTGTTTTTCTTGCCTTCGCCACGAAGCTGTACCGCTTTTAACCGTTTGTCGGTTTGCTTATCTTTGATGGTTTTACGCAACTCGCGAATTTCTTCCGCTTGCTCTTTGCTTATGGTGTGCGTCTTTGGCATCTTCATCGCCTCCGACTACATTATACCATTTTTTTATCTTCATGTCGAATGTTAATTTTGAGATTGTCTGTGTCAAGTTAATGTTG
>DHOG01000054.1:0-294 GCA_002410715.1 Ruminococcaceae bacterium UBA5396
ATCAAGGTGGCACCGCGGATAAGTTTATTCGTCCTTGGTAAAGTATTTTACTTTACCAAGGACTTTTTTATTTGCAGAAAGGCGGATTATAAAAATGGTATTCATACTAAACCCCAAGGTATCAAAGGAAAAGATTGATAAATTTATATTAGGTTGGGAACAAAAAGGATTTTCTACAATTTTAAGTGTTGGCACGGAACACACCGCTGTCTGCCTGATCGGAAACACTGCTGAGGTGGATTTAGATCATGTTGTTCAGACAACCGATATCGTATCCTACGGCAAACGTATTAC
>DHOG01000054.1:436-1550 GCA_002410715.1 Ruminococcaceae bacterium UBA5396
CAATACAAAGCGGTTAATCGAACAGTACATGAAGATAATACGATTATCAATGTCGGGGATATATCAATAGGAGAAGGGTTCTTTACGGTAATATCCGGCCCGTGTTCGGTTGAAAGTGAGGAACAGATTACGGAAATCGCCCGGAGCGTGAAAGAAAGCGGGGCAAAAATCCTTCGTGGAGGGGCGTTTAAGCCCAGAACTTCACCTTACGCGTTTCAGGGTAAACAGGCTCAGGGGCTTCAGATGCTGCGTATTGCAAAAAAGGAAACCGGATTACCTATTGTCTCGGAAATAATGAATCAAACGCAGATTGATTTATTTGAAGATGTAGACATCGTGCAAATCGGTGCCCGAAATATGCAAAATTTTGATTTGCTCAAAGAGGTTGGTAAACTGAAAAAGCCGGTATTGCTTAAACGCGGCCTTGCCAATACGATTGAAGAATTGTTAATGAGCGCAGAGTATATCGTGGCCGAGGGAAACAGTCAGGTTATCCTGTGTGAACGCGGTATTCGCACCTTTGAAACAATGACCCGGAACACGCTGGATTTGTCTGCCGTGGTGCTGCTTAAACAGAAATCACATCTGCCGGTAATCACCGATCCCAGCCATGCTTCAGGTATAAGAAGTCTGGTGCCGCCTCTCGCAAAGGCTGCTATGGCTGTCGGGGCGGACGGCATCATGGTAGAAACGCATAACAACCCCGCAAAAGCGCTTTGCGACGGCGCCCAATCCCTTGATTTAGAACAATTTCACGCACTTATGGAAGACCTAAAAAAACGCGCAGCGCTTGAAGAAAAGGAGATGTAACGAGATGAAAGGTATGTTCAAACCAACCATTGAAGAATCGAAACGTATTGCCGAAGCAGGACAGTATAAAGTTATACCTGTCAGTACCGAAATTTATGCGGATATGACTACACCGATTGAAGTGATGAAAGTATTAAAAACCGTCAGTCAGCACTGCTTTATGCTTGAAAGTGCGGGGGACGCTAAAACCTGGGGAAGATACACCTTTCTTGGATTTGACCCCAAGATGGAAATCACAGCTTTAAACGGCGGGGTGCGTATTAAATCAGACACAGAGGAATCGTTTGAAACCGACAATCCTAAC
>DHOG01000054.1:1744-8986 GCA_002410715.1 Ruminococcaceae bacterium UBA5396
ACTTTAGACCGGCACAAGAGTGTAAAATTTGATTGGCTGCCACCCTTTACCGGAGGGCTTGTGGGCTATTTTTCCTATGATTATGCCAAATATTCGGAACCCTCACTCAGACTTGATGCGTGTGATGAGGAACGCTTTAATGATGTTGATTTGATGCTTTTCGATAAAGTCATAGCATTTGATCATTACCGGCAAAAAATTGTTTTGATTGTTAATATAAGCACTGAAAATATAGAGGCCACATATGCAGACGGAATATCTGAGCTTGAAAACTTAAAAAACCTTATTAAAAATAAAACTCAAGAACAGACGTTTCCCGCACACATCAAATCCGAGTTTAAGGCTCTGTTTACAAAAGGTGAATTTTGCCGGATGGTTGAAGAAGCAAAAGGTTTTATTAAAGAGGGTGACATTTTCCAAGTTGTATTGTCAAATCGTTTTGAAGCGGATTTTGAGGGCAGCATTTTTGATACTTACCGCGTCCTGCGAACAATAAATCCGTCGCCGTATATGCTTTATTTTAGCGGCAGCGATGTCGAAATCGCGGGAGCTTCGCCTGAAACGCTGGTGAAATTACAAGACGGCAAGCTGTTTACCTTTCCGCTTGCCGGCACCCGTCCGCGTGGAGCGACCGATGAAGAGGATATTGCGCTGGAAAAAGAATTGCTTGCGGACGAAAAGGAATTGTCAGAACACAATATGCTGGTTGATTTGGGACGTAATGATTTGGGCAAGATCAGTAAATTCGGTACAGTCGAAGTTGAGAAATACATGTCGGTTCTGCGGTTTTCCCATGTTATGCACATTGGCTCGACTGTCCGCGGAGAGATATGTGAGGACAAAACCGGCTTGGATGCCATCAACGCTGTGTTGCCTGCCGGAACATTGTCCGGCGCACCCAAGATACGTGCTATGCAAATCATAAATGAGCTGGAACAAAACAAACGCGGAATTTACGGCGGTGCTATCGGTTATCTTGATTTTACAGGTAATATGGACACCTGCATTGCCATCAGGATCGCTTATAAAAAAGCAGGCAAGGTGTTCGTTCGTTCCGGCGCGGGTATCGTTGCCGACAGTAATCCGCAATCAGAATATCAGGAGTGCTTAAACAAAGCAAAAGCAATGTTTGCCGCGTTGAAGCAATCCGAAGGAGGGCTTGACTGATGGTACTCTTGATTGATAATTACGACAGTTTCTCATACAATTTATATCAGCTTATCGGGTCGGTGGATTCCGACATTAGAATCGTACGGAACGATGAGGTGAGTATTGATGAAATACGGAAAATTGCTCCTGATCGTATTGTGATCTCCCCCGGTCCCGGCAAACCGTCAAATGCGGGAATATGTATTGATGCCGTAAGGCAATTATATACCGATATACCGATTTTAGGAATTTGTCTTGGACATCAGGCGATATATGAAGCCTTTGGCGGTACAGTGTCGTATGCTGCAAAACTTATGCACGGGAAGTCGTCGGAGGTAGTGGTTGATACAAGCAATTCTTTGTTTAAAGGGATGGAGACAACTATAATAGCAGCGCGTTACCATTCATTAGCAGGCGTAAAAGACACCTTGTCCGAAGAGCTTAAAATCATTGCTTGGACTAAAGACAATGAAATAATGGCGGTGTGCCACAAAAAATATCCGATATACGGCTTGCAATTCCATCCTGAATCCATACTTACTCCCAAAGGGGAAATTATTATCAGAAATTTTATAAGAGGTAACATTTGAAACAATTTTTAATACGTTTAATAAACGTCATGATTGGACTTTTCCTGTACGCTCTTGGTATCGCGCTCACGGTGCAAGCCCATATCGGTTATGCTCCGTGGGATGTTTTCCATATCGGGCTTGCGGATAAATTCGGATCAACAATCGGAATCGTATCAATATTCGTAGGGATGATAATCGTTATTATAGTCACGTTCGCGGGCGAAAAGATAGGACTTGGAACCGTTTTAAATGTTATAGTAATTGGCATTTTCCTTGATATTATCTTAGAAAGTGGAATTATACCTATAGCTCTAAATCTGCCACTCGGCGTAATAATGATTGTTGCGGGATTATTTATTATCGCAATAGGATCGTATTTTTACATGAAATCGGCTTTTGGAACCGGACCGAGAGATAATTTGATGGTTGTTCTTACCAAAAAGACAGGAATGCCCATTGGAATTTGCCGCAGCATTGTTGATATAACCGTAACGGTTGTCGGTTGGTTGTTGGGCGGTATGGTCGGAGCCGGAACAATAATCGCGGCGGTCGCAGGAGGATTATGCATTCAAATTGTTTTTAAAATGCTTAAATTTGACGTCACTGCAATCAAACATGAGACGCTGTTTTATACATTGGCGAGTTTAATCAAAAAAAATAAATAATGGAGGAATTAAAAGTGATAAAAGAAGCAATTTTATCTCTGTCTAAAAAACAAGATTTAACTTATGAAACTGCCGAGGCAGTTATGCACGAGATTATGACCGGTAAAGCAACGCCCGTACAAATGAGTGCGTATCTTACAGCCTTAAGTCTAAAAGGTGAAACGACTGACGAAATCACAGCCTCCGCCTCTGGTATGCGGCAGCATTGCGTCAGGCTGCTGCATGATGCGGACGCACTGGAAATTGTCGGCACAGGCGGTGATCATGCCAACACCTTTAATATATCCACCACAGCGGCGATAATTACGGCGGCCGCAGGCGTTCCGGTTGCAAAGCACGGTAACCGGAGCGCGTCAAGCAAGTGCGGAGCCGCAGATGTGTTGGAAGCGCTTGGCGTAAATATCAACATATCCCCCGCAAAAAGCGCCGAATTGCTTGAAAATATAGGAATTTGCTTTTTGTATGCGCAAAACTATCACATAGCCATGAAATATGTGGCGCCGATTCGCCGTGAGTTAGCTATCAGGACAGTGTTTAATATCTTGGGACCGCTCACCAATCCTGCCGGAGCCAAGATGGAGCTGATGGGGGTATATGACAGAGACTTGGTTGAACCGCTGGCGCAGGTGCTTTGTAATTTAGGAGTGAAAAGAGCCATAGTCGTCCACGGCGAGGACGGATTGGATGAAATCTCATTAAGTGCGCCTACGCTTATGTGCGAGGTAAAAGACGGATGGGTCCGCTCATACACAATAACGCCGGAGCAGTTCGGGTTTAAACGGTGTACCAAATCTGATTTGCAAGGCGGACTTCCCGCTGAAAACGCTGAAATATTAAGAGCGGTGTTGGATGGTGAAAAAGGCGCAAAACGCGACGCGGCGGTATTAAATGCGGCGGCGGCATTATATATCTCGGGAAAATATGAATCAATTGAGTCAGCCGTAATAATTGCCGAAGATGTCATAGACAGCGGAAAAGCAAGAGAGAAGATGGACGAGTTCATACGCTGTTCCAATGAAGCTGAGGCGGTGACAGGATGAGTATTTTACAGGAAATCGCAATTCGTACAAAAGAGAGAATCGCTGAACAAAAGAAACTGCAACCGTTTGAAGAAGTCATAGAGCTTGCACGCTCTGCCAGTTGCGGTGGTTTTCTCTTTGAAGAAGCATTAAAATCTAAAGATATGGCTTTTATATGTGAAATAAAAAAAGCGTCGCCGTCAAAAGGCATTATAGCGGAGGATTTTCCCTACCTGGACATCGCCAAAGAATATGAAGCGGCAGGCGCATCTGCAATTTCGGTACTAACTGAACCGTATTATTTCAAGGGCAACGGCAGTTATCTTCGCGAAATCGCCGATATAGTTTCCATCCCATTGCTGCGCAAGGATTTTACTGTTGACAGCTACATGATTTACGAAGCGAAGGTTCTCGGCGCAAGTGCTGTCTTGCTCATTTGTTCCATACTGGACAAAGATACTCTCGCCGAGTATATTGACATTGCTCACAGTCTTGGACTTTCCGCGCTCGTGGAAACACACAGCGAAGAAGAAATTCTAATGGCGCTCAATGCCGGTGCGAGAATCATAGGTGTTAATAATAGAAACCTTAAAACTTTTGAGGTTGATATAACTTTAAGTGAACGGCTCAGAAAAATGATTCCACATGATAAACTGTTTGTTTCTGAAAGCGGTATAAAGTCACCCGAAGATGTTGCAGCGTTGCGAAAAATAGGCGCGGATGCCGCTTTGATTGGAGAGACAATTATGCGGAGCAATGATAAAAAAGCGGAAATAATTCGTCTGCGGGGTGATGTGTATGGTTAAGGTTAAAATTTGCGGACTTTCCCGTCCTTGTGATATTGAAGCTGTAAATGAGGTAAAACCGGAATATATAGGCTTTGTGTTCGCCGAGAGCCGCCGGAAAGTCACACCACAGCAAGCGTTGGAGTTGCGAAAAATGCTCGGGCCGGATATAATACCTGTTGGAGTTTTTGTAGATGAAAAGGCAGAGAATATCGTTTCTTTGATGCAAAATGGGATAATAGATGCTGTTCAGCTTCACGGCTCTGAAAATGAAAAATATATAGAAAAATTAAAGGTGCTGATAAAAAAGCCAATCATCAAAGCGATAGCTGTTCAAAATGAAGGTGATGTTCAAAAATGGGCAGCAACCTCAGCGGATTATTTGCTGCTTGATAATAAAGGCGGCGGTGCAGGTTTAAGTTTTAACTGGAATTTAATCGGCAAAACGGATAAGCCGTTCTTTTTAGCGGGCGGGATGAATTTAGAGAATATAAAGAAAGCTATCGAAGAAACAAATCCGTTTGCCGTAGATGTCAGCAGCGGCGTTGAAACAGACGGATTCAAAGATCCCGAAAAGATTAAAGAGTTTATAAAGAGAGTGAGAGAATGGGAATGCAAGAGCGTATAAAAAAAGGTAGATTCGGAAATTACGGCGGTCAGTATATTCCCGAAACATTGATGAATGCTGTGGGAGAACTTGAAAAGGCATATCTGCATTATAAAGATGACCCGGATTTTCAAAAAGAACTTACCGGTTTACTCCATAATTATGCCGGACGACCATCGCTTTTATATTTCGCTGATAAAATGACTAAGGATTTAGGCGGAGCAAAGATTTACCTGAAGCGAGAGGATTTAAACCATACCGGTTCCCACAAAATTAACAATGTTTTAGGGCAGGTTTTGCTTGCGAAAAAAATGGGCAAGACCCGTGTTATTGCCGAAACCGGTGCAGGACAGCATGGCGTTGCGACTGCCACTGCGGCGACGTTGTTAGGACTCGAATGTGAAATTTTTATGGGTAAAGAGGATACTGAACGGCAAGCGTTGAACGTATTTAGAATGGAACTGCTTGGCGCGAAGGTTCACGCTGTAACCAGCGGAACAATGACGCTTAAAGACGCTGTAAATGAAACCATGCGTGAATGGACATCGCGGATAGACGATACGCATTATGTACTTGGTTCAGTTATGGGACCGCACCCGTTTCCTATGATGGTACGCGATTTCCAAAAAGTTATAAGTAAAGAGATTAAGGAGCAAATACTTGGAGCCGAAAATAAATTGCCCGACGCTGTGGTTGCCTGCGTAGGCGGCGGCAGTAATGCGATAGGCGCGTTTTATGAATTTATTGATGATCCGTCTGTCAGGCTCATAGGCTGCGAAGCCGCAGGGTTGGGTGTGGATAATCCCAAGAATGCCGCGACAATGGCAAATGGGACAATCGGTATTTTTCATGGCATGAAATCTTATTTTTGTCAGGATGAATACGGACAAATAGCGCCTGTGTATTCTATTTCGGCCGGTCTTGACTATCCGGGTATCGGTCCGGAACACGCGCATCTCTCCGATATCAAACGGGCTGAATATGTGCCGGTTACGGACGAGGAAGCGGTGGAAGCGTTTGAATATCTGTCGCGTACCGAAGGGATTATTCCAGCGGTAGAAAGCGCCCATGCGCTGGCTTATACAAAAAAAATCGCGCCAGCCATGCAAAAAGATCAGATAATTGTTGTAAACCTGTCCGGCAGAGGCGACAAGGATGTCGCTTCTATCGCACGATACAAAGGGGTGAGTATTCATGAATAGAATTTCTAAGGCAATCGAAAATAAAAAGACATTCATAGCGTTTATCACAGGCGGCGATCCTGATATTGAAACAACGGAAAAACTGATAGTCGCAATGGCTGAATCGGGCGTAGATATTATTGAGATCGGCATTCCATTTTCCGATCCTGTTGCTGAAGGCATTGTTATTCAGCAAGCCGATGAACGGGCACTCGCAAACGGCTGCACGGTTGATAAATTGTTTCAGATGATAAAAAGAGTCAGAACAAAAGTGGATATTCCGCTATTGTTTATGACATACATAAACCCTATATTCGTTTATGGTAAGGAACGGTTTATCGAAAAGTGCGCCGACTGCGAGATTGACGGTATCATTGTCCCTGATCTGCCGTTTGAAGAAAAAGATGAATTAGAGGATGATTGTACAAAACACGGAATTTATCAAATTTCTATGATCGCACCGACATCGCAGGAACGAATTAAAAAGATCGCGAAAAACGCCGAGGGGTTTCTTTACTGTGTATCTTCGCTTGGCGTCACCGGAGTGCGTAGTGAAATCAGCGGAAATATCATCGATATGATCTCGCAGGCAAGAAAAGTTTCATCTGTTCCTTGTGCCATTGGATTTGGAATATCGACTCCGGAGCAAGCCCGGGATATGGCATCGTTATCGGATGGAGTTATCATTGGGAGTGCAATTGTTAAGCTGGTTGCGGAATATGGCAGAGAAAGTATTGAGCCAGTGAAGCAATTTGTGAGTAGTATTAAAGATGTTATATAAGAAGCTGAAACGTCTATACAAAACTACTCTGCAACAAGCATTTGGTTCCCATTAGGTTCCGGTTAGCCATATCCCATTTACCTTATACCTGCATACACCAAAACTTGTTTGGCGTTCAATGATCTCCGGCAGCATTTGGTTCAGCCATTTGCGACTGAAACTGGTGTTGCCGAAATAAGCATCGAAGTTGGCAACTGGCAGAACCACCCAATCGGAATCATCGGGTTTATTGGCACGATAATAAGCTATAAGCGTAGATAACACTTCTGTTGGCACTTTTTCCGGCGTGGCAGTTTCAACCTGTCGCCATTCTTCCGCTGTAAAAGTGATTTCTGTGTTTCTAAGCTTGCCAGGTTCCAGAGCATCAGCAAGGATATCATCAAAACGCAATATCCATGCGCCTTTAGTTTTTTCAGCGAATAGCGGTATTTGAAACTGTAATACCTTTTTACGCCATTCACCGTCAAAGCCTTTCTTCATACC
>DHOG01000117.1 GCA_002410715.1 Ruminococcaceae bacterium UBA5396
AAATACTCATTAACGGTCTTAAGGAATAATATTATGTTCTTTGAGATAGAAAATCAATATAACTAAGTGTTTACAACCTGTTGTTTGCACCATTCCACAAACTCCCTACGTCCTACTTCTGAATCAAAATCCGTCCGGATTGAGCTGGGATTATACGAAGTGAGCACTCACTTTCTATGCTTGCTACGTTATTTTTCCCCTCACTCCTTATCCCCGNNGTTCATATCCTATTTGACGCTTACGCTGCAAAAACCTGTTTTCCGAAAGATAGACATGAACTTCGCCTGAAAGCCTCTTTTACGCATTCACTTTGGGGGTATAGGGGAATTCCCACATTAAGCAAAAATCCTCGCTCCATCCGTCCGGATTGGGCTGGGATTATACAAAGTGAGCACTCACTTCCTGCTTGCTACATTACTTTTCCCCTCACTCCTTATCCCCGCTGGGAGCATTGAAATAGGGCTTTTGAAAATTTATTTTTTGTTTGATATTTCAAATTTATTTGTTACTTTTTCTTTGTGTCTCTGGTGGGCATCCCTTGACAAATTCCCTTTTTTTCAGTAAAATAGAAATAAAGGAAAAAATTGGAGCGCTTTTCGGAGGGATTGCCATGCTGAAAAGAAGACGAATTCGGTTAAATTTTAATAAAAACGCGCACATTTCGCCGCGGCAGCACTGCTGACGCATACATGGGGTGAACTGTGCGCTTTTTCAAAAAATGAAAGGAGTAAGTTCATTGGCTTGTTAAAAAACGCATATCTCTTTCTCGCGAAACCCTATCATTTTCATCCGAAATTACCGCCAGCGTTTGGCTTTAATGAAGAAAGGAAAAATGATAAAAAAAATAACAAGCTTAGTAATTAATCCCACAAAACACGCACATACATATGGTAAAAAATACTGTAAGTTGAGAAATACGGGTATATCCGGCGGAAGAACCGCTTTATCCCTGCTTTTGACGCTTGTTTTTGTTCTCGGGGCGTTCCCGGGGATGGCCTTTGCGGCGGACAAGTCGGCCGGACCCGGCGGAGTCACCTGGGCGGACAAGTCCGGCGGAGTCACCTGGGCCGACGTGGCGGCGGGGCTGGCTACGCCGCAGGACATGCACGATCCGAATGCCCTGGTGCTTGGGGAGGATGTCTCCTTCCGGGAATCACATTCCAAGCAGTATCATTTATCCAACGGCGAGGTGGCCGTACTGGTGTACAGTGATCCGGTGCATTTTCAAAAGGACGGAAAGTGGGTCGATCTCGACCACACGCTGACGGCCAAAAACGGGCGTTATGTCAACACCGACGCGCCGGTGCAGGTCTCCTTTGCTCAAAATACAGCCGACAATACGCTGTTTTCCTTTGGTTTTAAAGACAACAGCGTGCGTATTTCTTTATTAGGGACAAGAAATAAGGGAACAGGAGAGAAGGGTTTGACCGCCCCGCTGTCTCGCAGCGCCGCGGCCTCGATTCCGGCGGTTTCTTCTCTGTCCGATTCCATCATCCGAACGCCAGAAGAGGCATCCTTCAAGGGGAAAACGGCCGCCGAGATCTCTACTATTCGCCCGGCCTATACCACCGCTTCGCTCAAATATGAGGCGGTCGCGCCGGGCATGGATCTGGCATACACCCTGTCGGGGTCTTCGGTGCGCAAGGATATTACCCTGGCTTCCGCCGATGCCTGGCAGGAGCCGGTCTTCGCTATGGATACGGAATTGAAGCCTGTTCTCCGCGAGGACAACTCGATAGGGTTATGTAACCTCAAAGACGAAGAAATCCTCACCATCCTGGCCCCGTATATGTACGATTCCGCCGGCGAAACCTCGATGAACGTGCAGTATGTTCTGACCCGGGAGGACGGCCGTTGGTTGTTGACTTTGACCTTGGATGAAGCATGGCTGACCGCCAAGGAACGGGTGTTCCCCGTTGTCGTCGACCCCACCATCGAGATCACCGGCACCACCAATGTCACCGACACCATGGTCCGGGAAGGGGCACCTACAACGGCATACAACTCCATGAAATACGCGGTCGTAGGGTATTCCTCGACCTCCAGCAACCGCCGCAACTGGGGTTTGTACAAAATGAAGGCCCTGCCCGATATGCCCTTCGACGCCACACTTACCTCCGCCACGCTGAACGTGCGGCAGTTGACCGCCGCCAACGGAAGTTATAGCTGGAGCAACAGCGCCGTCGCTTCCATGGAGATCAGCGCGAAAATGGTACTAAGCAATTGGGTGGCCGGCGCCACCTGGAATACCCGGCCGTCTGTGGATGAGGTCTTTCCCCTGGACACCAAAACCGTCACGGCGGCGACCGAGGGGCAAGATTTTTCCTTCAACATCTATGATGCCTATTATGCCTGGAAGTATGGCTGGTATCAGTTTGATATTTCCGTGGGAAACTGGAGCATCCAGCTATCCCGCAAAACCGATAGCATAACCACCCCCAACTGCTACACTTCCTTCTATACCAGCGAGCATACCACCGCGGCAAACAAGCCGGTCTTCGCCTTCTGCTACACCACCTCAAGCGCACCTGTCAGCGACGGTACGTATTATCTGAACAATAGATATTACGGTGACTACTTGCGTTATGCTTCTTCTGCCGCAACGGCATCATCTGGTCTGATATCCTCGTTGGGCAACTCGATTCGTTGGGAAATTAGATTTGTTGATGGTGGATATGTGTTCCGGTCCAGTTCCGACACGACAAAGTATCTGGGTGTTCCCGCAAGTACGAGTAGTACATCCGTGTCTATTGTGACGGTTAGTGATTTAACCATACCGTCAAGATGGGTATGGGATATCCAAATTGCAAATGGTGGCGGCTGCCTTGTTATGAATACATATAATTCCAAGTATCTGTATTCGACCGGAAACTCTGTGAATACTTCGTCGAGCACAGGTTCTGCAGGTACAGCAATATATGATTCAAGAGTTTGGAGACTTGCCAGCATTTCGTATTATGGAAACTCTACATCCTCGTCACATCGCGAGCTTTCGAGTGCGTATTATGCATACGATTTAAGTTTGGATGTTTGTGATATAAAATCTCTCTTAATCAATACAATATATTCTGACGTGTTGTGGGCATCTGACAGTGATTTTATTATCACTATAAGCAATACCAATATAGCAAGTACAACTTCGGCCAATAAAATCGAAGGCTATAATAGAGGGGAATGTACAGTATCTTTGAAACACAAGGTGACTGATGTTACCTCGACACGCACATGTATAATAAGTGTAAATAGTACTTTCTCATCAACGATGAGTAAATTGCAGGATTTGTATGACGTTGCATTGTCATACGACCCGACTCCTCGCGATGCTGCACTCTTAACAATGCAATTTATAAGAAGAAACAAGTATAATAATGATAACTGGACGATAGTTGCGGGAAGCGTTGATTCTATTTTTGTTAATAATATAGCAAATAACAACACGGGATTATACCGTTATTTCACAATTGAAAGTGACGAGGAGTTTTGTTACCAAGATCCCGCCGGTGGAGGCTATGTTGATTTTTGTCATTTATGCGCAACGCTTAACGGTTTGGTTTACGATTCCGATGGATTCAAAGCGGCGGTTGCAGGTGAAGCGAATATAAATAATTTGTGTGGATGGGCAGGAGATTTACAGACGCTATGTATAGAGGTCCTCGATTATACGGGGAATTCTAATGATTATGATACTGTTTATGATGCAACATATAATCTTATCGGCGATCCCGAATATTCGTTATCAATGATGGATTTGCTTGCGGATACCGATGCGTATAATGTTTACACATTGTTAAACAGTTCCGTATCTAACTTTATAAGTTCTTTTTCTAATTATTACAATAATTATAGTGATGAGCGATATACCCGTTTTACTAACGGATGGTCAAGGCAACAAATATATAGCTGTGTTAGGAACTACACAACCAACATATTTTTCTTGTGGCAGGATTGGCCGTTGTTGGAAGGGTACGAAATAACTAACACCCAGGCAAATGCCATCGCGTGGGCTTTCACAGATTTCATTTGGGAGAAAATACAAGATGAAAATGAATAAGATAATAACATTGTTATGCTTGTTTTTTCTCGTACTTATGTACCTTTATGGTTGTGGTGGGTCCGAAAGAGAGTATTTGGAAGATATTGTGTACGAATTAGAGGATAGTACAGGTGTTATCATTATAAAAGAGTGGTGTTTTTTACTAGGTAGCGGAGCGGAAGTGTACTACAAGCAAGGCGAGAAAACGGCTGTTCTTTTGGGTAAAACGACCGGTGGGGATGATGGCTTCTGCCCTTTTAAAGAGGGCATGTATGAGATAACACAAAACGGTGGTTCGATTTGCGTATCTTGGTGTTTTAGACCATCGAACAGCAATCACTCTCTTTGGCGATCAAAATCATTTGATTTGCCAAAAGAACAGGAGGAAAATTGATTCTAAAAAGGCATGTCGATTTGAAGAAAATGAGTATGTTTGGTATCATGTTGTGGAGGCGTCCAAATAGATTAATTCGCGCCGAAGGGGGGTGTTTTTAAAAATCCTGAATAAATACAAAAAAGGC
>DHOG01000153.1 GCA_002410715.1 Ruminococcaceae bacterium UBA5396
CGGGTACACAGTTGGTGTCTGCAGCTTTTGCGTGGGCGCTTTTTCTGAGCATTTTTGCCGGCACTCCATTTACAGCATCGGCAGATACAGTGAATAAATCGGCTCCATCTGTCTCTATGCCGACAGATGCTGAAGGGTTGACAGAAGCCCCTTATTATCGTAACTATTATGAAGAAATTCAAGCGGAAAAAATTGCATCTAGCACCGCGATAATAGACGCAGTCAACTATGCACAGTCACAGGGTGACGTTTCAGTCACGCAAAGCGGGTCGTTAATAACGGGAAGCGACAGTTCCGTGGAATGGAATTTCAGTATAAAGGAACAAGGCTTATATAACCTAACATTTTTATATTTTCCTACCGTTTCAAAGGGCGGTACCATAGAGCGCAACATCTACATTGATGGTAAATTGCCTTTCAAGGAAGCCGCATATGTTAACTTTAGCCGTGTTTATCGGGATGCATATGCCGAGTTTAAGAGAGACGGAGCTAATAATGACTTGAGACCCGAGCAAAAAGAGAGCGCACGCTGGATTACATATACGCTGAGAGATTCAAATGAGCATGTGCGTGAGAATTTTAAGATATATCTTTCGCAAGGCGAACACACTATCACAATGGAGGCGGCCAAAGAAGCGCTGGAACTGGACGAAATCACTTTTTCCACCGTTTCGGAACCAGATACATACGAGCAGTACATAAATGCAAACAGCAGTAAGTCCACTAATCAGGCAGAGATGCTGTGGGTTGAAGCGGAAAAGCCATTTGAGAAGTCCAGCTTTACAATTTACCCTCTTTTTGATAAAAAGTCGTCCGCTACATATCCGCAGGATCCTATAAAGATTCGTCTAAATACCATAGGCGGCAGCAAATGGGCGTACCCCGGACAATGGCTTACTTGGGAGATTGACGTTAAACACAGTGGGTATTATAACATAGCACCACGTTATCGGCAGGATGCATTTGCCGGAGGGTATGTGTCCCGACGGTTGCTTATAGACGGGGAATGTCCTTTCAAAGAGGCTCAGAGTATTCGTTTTAACTACACCGATCGATGGAAAATCAAACCGCTGGGTGACGCGCAGAAGGATTATAAATTTTTTCTCAAAGAAGGTAAACACACAATTACAATGTCTGTTGTTTTGGGAGATATGGCTGATGTAATCGACCGCGTGGACGCGGCGCTATACAGCCTGAATGAAGACTATCGCCGAATTTTGATGCTGACCGGACCTTCTCCCGATATATACCGTGATTATGGCTTTGAACAACTTATTCCCGATGTCCTGCAAGATTTGAACGCGCAGGCAGACGAGCTTCGAAGTGTTATCGAGCAGTTGAAAAAGGAAACAAACATAAAGGGCGACTATACCGTTCAGCTTAATAAAATGGTTATTATCTTAGATAAAATTAAAAATGACCCGGAAAAACTTTCTGAGCTTTTTCGATCATTTAAAGATAATTTGGCAGCTTTGGGCACATGGCTTCAAACTGCGAGGCAGCAGCCTTTGGAGTTCGACCGTATTTATTTGATTCCTACCGGTCAGAAAATGCCGGACGCAGATAATGGTCTTGCGGACAATGTGGCGTTTCAGGTGAAGGCATTCTTCCTGTCCTTTTTTGAGGATTATCGTTCCATGGCCACCAACATCACTGCCGAGGATATTGCAAACAAAAATGTGGTTAAGGTGTGGATATCATCCGGACGCGATCAAAGCCAGATTCTTCAGCAAATGGCTGATCAGAATTTTACAAATAAAAATGGCATCAAGGTTAATCTGCAGCTGGTTACACCTGCCGCCTTACTGCCGTCAGTACTGGCCGGCATTGGACCAGATGTCTCGCTATCAACGCCCACCACAGATCCAATTAACTTTGCAATACGCGGTGCGGTGATGGATCTTAACCGCTTTCCTGATTTAAATGAGGTTTTGACGCGGTTTAACACAAGTGCTCTTGCTCCCTTTACTTTTAATGACAAAGTATACGCGCTACCCGAAACACAAAGTTTTCCCATGTTGTTTTATCGTACAGATATCTTTGAAAAACTGGGCTTGGAAGCACCGCGGACATGGAGTGAGTTTTACAACATTATACCGGTTCTGCAAAAGCAGAACATGACGGTGGGATTTCCGGTCAATGCCAAACCCTCAGTGATTTCTAACGCAAACTTGACCGGCTTGAACATTTTTCTATACCAAAAAGGCGGAACGTTATATAACAATGATTTCACCCGCAGCAACATGTCGGAGGATGTAAATGTTGATGCATTTCAGGAAATGACCAATCTGTTTACACTGTATAAATTTCCTGTGGACTTTGATTTTGCCAACCGTTTTAGAAGCGGCGAAATGCCGATGGGTATTGTTGATTATCCCATGTACAACCAACTGACGGTTTTTGCTCCGGAGATCAAGGGTCTGTGGGCGATGGCTCCGATACCCGGTACGGTGCAGGCAGATGGTTCCATAAACAATACATCCCCATCCGGAGGACTGGGTGTTGTGATGCTTCGAAATGCTGACAGCGAAGAGAAGGCGTGGGAGTTTATGAAATGGTGGACAAGTGAAGAAACGCAGAGCAGTTATGCTATAGAGCTTGAAAGCGTTCTCGGACCGGCGGCCAAGCACCCAACTGCCAATATCAACGCATTGAAGAATCTTGCATGGACAGCTAAGGAATACGCTGCACTATCCGCTCAGATGAAAAATTTGACCGGAACTCCCGAAATTCCAGGCGGCTATTATTCCGCGCGCGCTATTGACTTTGCTTTCAGCACTACATATACAAACAAAGATAAGGCAGTATCAGCGCTGCTGGACAATATCAAAGCAATAAACGACGAAATCACCAGAAAACGGCATGAGTTCGGACTAGAATAAGGAGAGGGGAATAGGGTTGTGATAAAGGTCGATAAGAACTTTAGAGCTCAACTAAAAAAAGAGTCCATCTCATGGGCGTTTGTATTACCGTATCTCATTGTGTTCTTTACCTTTACGGTGTTGCCTGTGTTGATTTCAATTGTATTAAGCTTTACAGACTTCAATCTTCTTCAAATACCTCGTTTCATAGGTGCAGACAATTATACACGCCTTTTTCTTGGGGATGATATTTTTATTAAGTCTATTGGCAATACATTTTTTCTTGCCATGATAACCGGCCCTTTGAGCTACATTCTATGCTTGTTGTTTGCATGGTTTATCAATGAACTTAAACCTACAATGCGTGCCATTGTAACCCTGATTTTTTACGCTCCATCTATATCAGGAAACATCTATTTAATTTGGCAGGTGCTATTTAGCGGCGATGCTTATGGATACATAAATGGTGTTCTGATGAGCCTCGGCATACTAAGCGAACCAAAGATATGGCTTAAGGATGTCGATTTGATGCTCCCCATCATCGCCATCGTTGCGTTATGGACCAGTTTGGGAACCAGTTTCTTAACGTTTATAGCAGGATTCCAGGGGGTCGACCGCAGTTATTACGAGGCCGCTTCTGTTGACGGTATTACCAACCGGTGGCAGGAACTGTGGTTTGTAACGTTGCCTTTAATGAAGCCCCAGATGATGCTAAGTGCTGTTCTTAGTATTACCAGTTCATTTGGAGTGGGCACCA
>DHOG01000133.1:0-13945 GCA_002410715.1 Ruminococcaceae bacterium UBA5396
ATCCGGATAATACCGGCGGAGGGATGTTTTCATTTAGCATAGACACCCAATCGGTGTTTTCTGTTACTGAACAACCTCCACAAACGTGGGGGCTTTTTTATATCCTTTTTACTTCATACATAATTCACTGTTATGCATTCCGGGAAATCACCTTGAAAGGGGAAATATACCCATGAAGTCAAACAAATCTATCCTTCTTACCGAAAGCGGCATTATGCTAAGCTTTGCAACCCTACTCAGCATGATTGAAATAATCAGTCTGCCCTATGGCGGGGGCGTAACCGCCTTCAGCATGCTGCCCGTCATTCTGATTGCCTACCGGCGTGGTGCTGTTCATGGCTTGCTTACCGCCCTTGCATTCAGCCTGCTTCAAATGCTTTTGGGACTGTCCAATCTATCCTATGCAACATCGGTTATTGCTGTGGTGGCAATTATTGTAATTGACTATGTCTTTGCCTTTACGGTATTAGGGCTAGCCGGATTGTTCCGCAACATAAAAAATCAGACAACCGGGCTTGCAATCGGTACCGTGGTTGTCTGTTTCCTTCGTTATGTTGCTCATATTATAGCCGGCTCCACAGTATGGGCGGGGTTGTCAATACCTACCACCGACGCATTGTTTTTCTCTATTGTATATAACTCCTATATGATACCCGAAACGCTTATCACCTTAGTTGGCGCGGTTGCACTGTCTCGGCTTTTGGAGATGCGCGGTGAACAAATCACCCGTGCAGCGGTAAGGGAAAAAGCGCCCGATCTTG
This sequence comes from Ruminococcaceae bacterium UBA5396, assembly GCA_002410715.1. Classification (GTDB taxonomy): domain Bacteria; phylum Bacillota; class Clostridia; order Oscillospirales; family Acutalibacteraceae; genus Avimonas. The sequence continues at coordinate 762 of DHOG01000133.1, forward strand.
CCATCCTGCTATCAGGCATTGCAAAGGTGATTCTTGCCGCCACTGCTGTTATTGATGTTGCAATGGTATTCACCAAACTCCAAAACCCCAAAACCGAGGAATTTGATGTCACTCAGATTTTTGCCGTCAACTGGCCGTTGTTTCTGACAGTAACAGTTGGCGCTGCCATCCTTGCTCTGTTGTTTTTTGTCCAGGCAAAGCGTGTCCCCCCAGACAGCACCGTTAACCTAAAAGGCTTGTTTTCCTCTTTGCCGGTGGTTATCTTTACCGCCGCAGCGATTTATGATGTGGTCATTATCGTTCAGTCCTTTCTAAAGGAAACCTTAGAAATCGAGATGATAATTCAAATGGTTGTTGCCTCGGCTTTGGCTGTCGGTGCTGCTGTTTATATCATTATGCGTATGATTAAAAAGAGAAAATAAGATTGTCTGACATGAGTATTTCAGCGGTTTAAGACGCACTCCTTACGGCGTGTACCTTGTTGTTTCCAATACCGGTAGGGGCGGATTCTATTATCCGCCCGGGATTCTATATGGGATTTGAGAATGTATAAGCATTTCCAAATCCCATCACTCATTAAGACACCTTTTGAGTTTTGGAGTAACCGAGTGTTACTCCTTTTCTTGTATTAATAAGAATTTCTGCTTCGGGCAGCTTATCCTTTTCAGGTTGCGTTTGGATTTTAAGTTTCACATGATTAATTCATAGTAAAAGGCAAGGATCATTGCCTTTTATGTACGTTATCATTTTAGCCTTCAAAAGGAAAAGCAGCATCAACCAGATGCTGCCGAAATATAATTATCTCATTTTTCCTTTAAGCACTGTCTGACAGTACGCTTGAAACCAAAAAGTTGCGTTGTTTTCTAGTATTGCATAATTTGTTTTTCTACAAAAATTTTAAGATGCTGAAACCAAATCCAAACTATTTCCGTTCTGCTGAAGCTTCCATGCTGTATCTTGAATATATATAACTGAGTTAAGTTTACTTATATTTGATGCAGTGCCACGTACAACTCCGATTGTTGTGCCATTTGAAGGAAGCCATATTAGTTCAACAGATGATGCAGTTGAACTCAAAAAGTTACCCAGAATGTTAAGAGGTTTATTGGTTTCAATCAGCGTGCCTAATGTTAGGTTGCCATTGGCGACAAGGTTAATTCCATATGACCCTGCGATATTATTAAGTCTCAGAACACCTGCGATATTAACGCTACCGACAGCATTGTCATTGTTTATACCGTTTGCAGTACCTCTCGTTGTATCAATTGTCACATCGCCTGAAACTGCCAGAGGTCCACGGTTGTTGATGGCATGATTGCCCGTGTTGGATATATTGATACTACCAGCCGTAATTTTGGAATAGCCAAGATTGCTTATACCAATACTTCCGCTTCCGGTGCCGTTCTTAACCTCAAACAAACCGGTTACTTCAATAATGCTAGGTAGAGCTGTTGTTCCCATGTTGTTGACAATACCGTTGCCTGTGAAACCGTTAACGCTTATAGCGTCTGCCTTAATTTTGCCGCCTTTGGCAGTTGTGGGATTGTTGACAATACCGTGACCTGATACAACATTGTTAACAGATATTTTGCCATCAGCTCCCGTTACCGTCGGTCTCGCTGCAACTTCGATAACGCCGCCTGAATTGTTAGTTATTGCAACAGCAGAGGTTTTCTCAATGCTGATACTGCCTGCATTGATTGTACCTACATTGTTGTAAATTCCGCTACCGCCTACCGATTTTTGCCCGCCATCCGCTGGTCTTATCACGATAACGCCTGCATCCAAGGTACCTGTGGCGTTGGCGATGTAAATACCGTGCCCTGCGGCAATGGTAGTTGCGATGTTCTTAATCTCAAGCATTCCGTCAATCTTGATCACAACATTATTTGCACCGCTGTTTATGCGTACACCGTTACAGTTGCCGGATACAGCACCTGTTACGTTATCAATGAAAGCGTTGCCCTTTACCCATAAGTTTACACCATTGACTGCAGCACTGATTGCATGCCCGCCGGTATTTTTGATAATCAGATCGCCGCCGATGACAGTGTGCATATTTACGGCACCGTCAAAATTAATGCCGAAGTTGGCTACTGTATCGATTTCAACATTACCTGATACAGTCAAAGGACCGCGGTTGTTAATCCCTCGGGAAGTCATATTGTAAACTCGGATACTGCCTGCAGTGACTTTGGAATAGCCTAAGTTACTGATACCGATACTGCCTCCCCCTGTGCCGTTTTTAACTTCAAACAATCCAGAAACTTCAATGATACTTGGAAGCGCTGTAGTCCCTTGGTTATTGCTGACACCGTTACCAGTAAATCCATCAATACTTATAGAATCTGCTTTAATTTTGCCTCCGTCGGCAGTCGAGGGGTTGTTGTTGATACCATTGCCCGAGATTACGTTGCTGATAGTTATTTTACCATCAGCGCCCTCTGTTCCCGATATAGCAGCTACATCAATCACGGCGCCGGAGTTATTGACGATAGCAACAGTGGCAGTTCTATCAATCATAATGCTTCCAGCGTTTATTATACCGGAGTTTTGTATACCATTGCCGCCCGTTGACTTCGTGCTCTCGCCTGTCGGCACAATTGATATAGAAGCTGCTTTTACTGTGCCGGTAGTGCTGGCATTACGAATACCATGTCCGAGTTCAATATTTGTTATTTGAATGGTGCCTTTGGCTTCAATGTGAGCGTTTGAGGCTGCACCCTGCACACGTATACCATCAAAATTGTCGTCTGCCAGGTTCTCACCGGTTAAAAAGTCTTTTCCTGTTACAGTATCAATAGTGATATTGTTTGCCGTCAGACTGCAATCAGCAGTACTTGCAATAATGCCATGTCCACCAACATTTTTGATTTCCAGATTCCCGGCAATGGTGACAGTGCTACCAACAAGGAAGCCGAATTGGCTTGCACCGTCAATCACTACATCACCTGTAATCGTCATTGGGCCGGTGGTGTTAATTGCATTAGCCAGCATTTGCGTGCCGACGTTAGTAATATGGACATTTTTACCTGTAAATGTACCTACAATATTGTTTTCGTCAATGGCGTTGCTGAGGCCGTATTGTCCCACCGTGTCTATACGCAGCATACCGGTGATTTCCATTTTGCCTCCGTAGTTATAAAGACCATTGCTTGTGGTGTTATGTATGCTTATGTTAGTTGCCTTGATTTTTCCAGTGGCAACGTTATATATACCATGTCCTGAGATGTTTTCAATTATCAAATTTTCCATTCCGGCGATGGTGCCGCTGTTGTGGATACTTGACGAGCCTGTATTTTTTATTGTTACCGTACCCTTACCTGTAAAGACTCCAACGTTGCTTATACCATATTGACCGGTCTTATCTATAGTAAGGTTGTCGGCAGTGAACTCTCCGCCGTTATTATAAATTCCGTTGCTTATTGGGTTAATAATGGATATATCTTTTGCCGTCACAGCACCGCCCTCGTTGTAAATACCGTGCGTTGCACCATCCAATGATACGTCGGTTATTTGCAGCACTCCGCGGTTGTGAATAACGCTTTTATCTTCAGCAACTTGAGTAATTTTAATATCAGAACCAGTTAGCTTACCTCCAATGGGATTACTTATACCGTATTCACCGGTCTTGTCTATAGTCAGCCCGGATACCTTCATATCACCTGCATTTTGCACACCGTTTTTGCCAACGTTTTCAACAGAGACATTTTTAACGTCCATCTTGCCGACGTTGCTAATACCGTATTCACCCGCCGTGTTTATCATAAGCCCAATAATATTAACATTGCCACCATTGTTGTAAATGCCATTTTTCTCTGAATTGTTGATAATCAAATTCTCAGAGGTTATTTCACCTTCATTGTAGATGCCATGTACTGCACCTTCAATAGTCAAGTCTGTAAGATTGACATCCCCTCTGTTGTGAATACCACTCTTGTCGGCTCCTATATTGGCGATTTTTATATTTGAGCCGGTCAGCTTTCCACCTGCAGGATTGCTGATACCGTATTCGCTGGTCTTATCAATAGTAAGTCCGGATACCTTCATCTCTCCTGCATTTTGCACACCATTTTTGCCAATGTCTTTGACAGAAACATTCTTAATGTCCATCTTGCCTGTGTTGCTGATACCGTATTCACCTGTGGTATTTATTATAAGCCCCACTACATTAACATCACCGCCATTGTTGTAAATGCCGTTTTTCTTTGAATTGTTGATAATCAAATTCTCAGAGGTTATTTTACCTTCATTGTAGATGCCATGTACTGCACCTTCAATCGTCAGATTGGTAAGATTGACATCCCCTCTGTTGTGTATGCCGCTCTTGTCGGCTCCCACATTGGCGATTTTGACATTTGAACCGGTAAGTTTTCCGCCGGCCGGATTGCTGATACCGTATTCGCGGGTACCATTAATATCAAGCTCATCAATCTTCATTGTACCTTTATTATGTACACCGTTTTTGCCAACGTTTTTAATAGATAGATTATATGCGTCCACGGTGCCGGTATTACTGAATCCGTATTCACCCATACCGCTGATGGTCAGCTTATCTACCGAAACAACGCCGGCGTTATTGTAAATAGCGTTTTTTGAACAATTGGTAATGGTCAGGTTTTTCGCGGTTACCTTGCCGTCATTTTTAGAGGCTCTCTTGTCCGGACCACCATTGTAAATACCATGTACTGCGCCTTCAATGGATACATCGGTAATGTTCATTTCACCGCGGTTATGAATAGCGCTGTTTTCCTTGCCCACTTTGGTGATGCGAATATCCGTACCCGTGAATTTTGAACCGGATGGATTGCTTATGCCATATTGCCCGATAGTATCCAGTCTCATGTTATTGACTGTTGCTGTACCTATATTATGTATGCCGTTTTTGGCAATGTCATTAAGCTCGGCATTGCGAAGAACTATTACGCCGCCCTTGGCATTACTGATCCCGTATTGCCCTGTCTTGTCAATTATTAAATCTTCAACCGAAACTTTGCCTGCCATGTTATAAATAGCATTGTCACTAGTATCAGTGATAGTCAGTTTTTTTGCAGCCAGGTTACCTTCATTATAGATACTGTGTGACTGTGCTCCGGTTATGGACGTATTGTTTATTTCCATATCGCCTAAGTTACGGATACCGCTTTTATTGTTTGAAAGATTATCGATTTGAATATCTGAACCTATGAATTTAGCCCCCGGTGAATTGCCGATGGCGTGTTCAGAAACTATATCGATAATCATGCCATCGATTGCAATTGTACCGGCCGTGTTAAACACTGCATAATTGTATGCGCTGGAAATGGTTATGTCAGATGCAGTAATCTCTCCTCCGTTGTTACCAATAGCATGAGTTTCGCTCTGACTTATCTTGGTGCTTTTAAGCTCCATCTTCCCGTCACCGTTATTTATTACACCGGCGTCTAAAATCTCAATATCCCCAACTTTTACAGTGCCCGAATTGTCTACGCTGTGAAGAAGCGCACCAGATATTGTACCGCCGACAATATCTGCTGTACCTCCACTGGCAATGTGAATGGAGTCCATTTTGCTGAAATCAATATTGCCACCTGTTAAACTAAGGCTGCCGTTTCTGGCAATGTATATGTTATGAGTTTTGGATTTTCCTACTTCTCCGCCGCTCATAGAAAGCTCTCCGGCATTATATACTACTGCGCCGTTTTCTGCGCCGCTTAGTTTTCCACCTGCAATTTCCATCTTGGAATTATTGATTACATTATGTCCGGCTGCCTCGCTTAATGTACCGCCGTTTACTTTGAAATCACCGTTGTTAGCAACATTGGAATAATAAGCGCCCTTCAATTCAGCATTTTCTGAAACTGTAAGGCTCGATTTGGGGGAAACATAGATATTGTTAGCCACACCGCTACCGTTAATGCTCACCTTGTCGCTTATCATAAGCTCTGCATCTGTGTTAACGACTAAAACATTCAATTGTTTTAATGTGTCAAGCACACTTAGCTTTACACAACCGAACTTAGGCAGATCGCCCGGCTTAAACTCTTGTGCGTCCTGCGGCTGTGTTGCATCCTCAGACATTATAATAACGCCTTCACCCTTTAATACCTTCTTGCCGGACACATACAGTGTTTTGCTCACTAAATATGTTCCATCAAGTTCGATATCTACGACGCTTTCATCAGAGAAAAGTGCCTGCAATTCCTCGGTCCTGTCGTCGCCCAACGGCTTCATTGCCGAGTTGAAAGGTCCCAGACCGGCTATAGCCATAGCAGCTACAGACACAATACTGACCAAAACCAATGCTGCCACGCCTATTATTAACCGTGTTTTTATTGTTTTTGACATAATTTTTCGCTCCTTTTCAAGTGATATACTTAATAATACATTTCCGCTACAAGCATATGATGATCGGAAATATATTTGCCGTCAAACTTATCAGTTTTTATATCAAACTTTTTAACACGAAACCTGTCTTTGCTTGCAAGGATAATATCACCGAATTTCCATGCATCTTTTTCAAGCTGCTCAAAGGAGTGAAAAGTGCCGATATCGGTGGTCTCTTCTGCCGTATGCCTAACATTTTCATAGCCGTTAGAGATGAAATACTGAATGGCAGGAGATGATATCTGCAAATTCCAGTCACCGACCATAATAACGGGGAGCCCCTCTGAAAACTGTTTTACTTGCTCTGTAATCAGCTCGGTTGAAAACTTTTTTACACTTTCATTATAGGCATCTAAATGCGCGTTCAAAAAGACGAATTCTCCGCCCGTTTCCTTATCCTTTAGCATCACCCAGTTGATACACCTCGGTGTTTGACTCACGATTCCGCCAGGTATCTGTGCTGAGAAGATGTTGGGCGTTGTAGATATCCAAAAATGCCCCTTGTCAATCAATTCGTATTTATCTTTACTGTATAAAATAATCGAATATTCCCAACCCGAGCTCCTCTGGCTTTCGTCAGCCCAATCGGCACCGCTACGGCTGTAACCGTATATATTGTACTTATCTGCAAACGCCTTGTTTATATGGGGACGCCAATCTGCTGTGACCTCTTGGAGCCCTATTACATCTGAAGGATACATTTTGATAAATTTGACGATGTTCTCAGCCCTCGGTTCAATATCCAAATAATAAATGTTGTAGCTCATAACTTTAACAAGGGACTTTTTGTCGTCAGAAACCACACTTGATACCTGCTGTTCAGACGGCTTGCTGCTTGATGCATTTTCATTCGGATTAGTACCTGTGCACGCGGCTAAAACAGATATTATAGCCAGTATAAGTATACTGCATATTGTGCGTCGGAACCCTTTCATACGCTTCTCCTCCTGGGACGCGGTTTTATCCTTTAATCGCCCCTATCATAATTCCTTTTCTAAAGGACTTTTGCATTATCATATATAAAGCCAGCATGGGCACAACTGCCACCACAATCAAGGCATATCTCATTCCCTCAAATAACAGTTGATCTTCTAGACTGCTGCCTCCGGTCATTCCTTCCATACTGTTAAGCAACAATATTCGGCGTAGGAATATCTGCAAAGGCATTAAACTGTCATCTTGCAGATACATCATTGCACTGAAATAAGCGTTCCAATGACCCACTGCATAATATACAATCAAAACACCTAAAATCGATTTTGAAAGGGGTAGTACTATACTTGTAAGTGTTCTTATTTGTGATGCTCCGTCCACATAAGCCGATTCTATGACCTCATTAGGAACAGAGTGCATGAAATAATTACGCATGATGATAAAGTTAGTAACGCTGACAGCACCGGGCAAAATCATAACCAGAGGAGAATTAATCAATCCAAGGTTATTCAAATTTAAGAAGGCAGGAATCATTCCGCCACCGAAAAGCATAGTAAAGGTGATTATAAACGTAAAGAATCCGTTGCCCTTCAAGTCTTTTCTGGAAAGAGGATAAGCTGCACATGTAGTCATAATAAGGTTATACAGCGTACCGAAAACTGTATAAAAAACTGTGTTTTTGTAGCCAGTAACAATATTTTTATTTGTTAAAATTTTTTCGTATAGTTTAAGTGAAAACCCTTTCGGAAATAGAACTAATTCACCGCTTATGATCTTTGCAGGATTGCTCACCGACGCACTTAGTACATAAATCAACGGATACAGCACCGCCAATGTAAATAATCCGATAAAGAAATACACAGCCGTCAGAAAAATAATATCTGATTTCGAAAGACGTTTTCTCATCTTTTTCTCTCTTTTTACCATAAGCTCACCTCGGAGACCTTCTTGGCGATTTTATTTACTATGACAATCATTATCAGATTAATTATCGAATTGAATAATCCCACCGCCGTAGCAAAATCAAATTGCCGTGCAGTAATACCTCGCTCGTACACATAGGTTGAAATAACCTCAGAAACATCCATGTTTATCGAGGTCTGCATAAGATATACCTTTTCAAATCCCACACTCATTATACTTCCAAAGTTTAAAATAAGAAGCGTAATAATAACAGGTCGTATCCCCGGCAGTGTAACATGCCACACCTGCTTAAACCTGCCAGCACCGTCAATTTCAGTCGCCTCATAAAGCTGCGGGTCAATGGCTGAAATGGCAGAAATATAGATAATTGAACTCCATCCCATATTGGTCCAAATGCTTGACATTATATATAGCGGCCTGAAAAACTGCGGTAACCGGGATACATATGTATCGGCATCAAGAACCCCCAGATTGGTAAGTGCTATGTTGATTATACCCGTATCTGGCTGTAAAAAGGCAGTCATCATGCCAACTATGACAACCGTGGAAATAAAGTGCGGAGCAAAAGTAATGGTCTGTACCATCGATTTTGCTCTTGCATTTCTAAGCTCGTTGAGAGCAAGGGCAAAGATAATCGGAAAGGGAAATGTAAATATCATATGTGTAACGCTTAGAAGAAGAGTGTTTTTTAAGATAGTCATAAACTTATAACCAGTAAAAAAACGTTCAAAATGGTAAAAACCAATCCATTCACTGCCCCAAATTCCATCCTTCAGGGTAAAATCCTTGAAGGCAATTTGTATGCCCGCCATGGGTATGTAATTAAAGATAATAAAGCTTGCAAGCACTGGTATAAGCAGTAAATAAAGCTGCCAATGTTTACGAATGCTTTTTCTCCATGCTTTTAGACATGGTATCGCGCTTGCCAGCCTCTTTGATTTGACTTTCTGCACAATCTACACCACCGTTTCTCATATATAAGACGGTTTTTTCATAACAGAGTATCAGATACTCTTTCAAGAAACACCTTATTGCTATTTAAACATATCTGCATTGTATTTTCCTTCTTTAAAACCATTATCATATGCTCTTTGAAGAGCGGCATCATAGGTTTCAATAACTTTATCTACATCCATCTGCTGAATCTTCCTAATAAACCTGCTCCATGTAGTATCGTTCAGCTGATTGAGACCCTGAATCCACTTATCACGTTCTCCTTTTACATAAGTGTCTATATCTCGTTTAATGTCGTCTATGGAGCGTTCCTCTTTCTTAGTGAAAGTGAAAGCCGGCCATGCTATGTTACGGTCACCAATTAGACCGTATGCAGATTTAAGTGAAATACCACGATTGTCATCCGCGCTATTGAACGGAACCTGCGTCTTGGAAGGCGTATTGCCATATGCGTATAGACTTACATACACTGCACTTCCATCATAAGAGTTTTTGCCTGAACGGAAGTTTTTCAGAACACTATCGCTAAATTCATAAGTGCCGTCTGATTGTTTTACAGCAGTCACACCAACATCTCCATAATAGAAAAATAGTGCGCCCTCATCGGAATAGAAGTAGTCGGCCCAGCGCAACGCTACTTCTGGATATTTACACGCGCTGGTGATAATAAAAGAACCAGTATGTCCCACAGAGGTGGTGCCGTACCAATCACTGTAACCCTTTGGTCCAGTCAGTGAACCGTTCAAATAGGCCATTTTATTCTGGGTTTTATCGGTAAGCGATGAAAGGTTCGTATAGGCAAACGCACCTACAGTATTATTCTCTGTAAATGCACCTAGCTTTGCTTCACTGAAACCGATATAATCCTTGCTGAGCAGTCCGTCTTTATACAGCTTGCTCATATACTCAACCCACTCGCGGTATTGGTCACTCATCGGGAAATAGCGTGTCTTTCCTGTCTTTTCATCCATGTCGATAAAGCCGTTAAGCGTTCCGCGGTTACCCAGACCAAACATTCCTAATGTTGAATATTCCATATGGGTGCTCGATGTATAAAAGCCTAAACTGTTCGGGTACTTGCTCTTAAATGCTGAGAGCACATCATAAAATTCCTGCGACGTAGTGGGTACATTTTTACCGACAGCACCCAGCCAATCCTTATTGAAATACATCTTGCTGTTAATAAGCGAACCAACCGAGTTCCTCACCAGACCCAGAGAGTATATACTGCCTCCCGGCATGGTTGATGATGACAATGTTTCAGGATATTTCTGTGCCAATGCCCAATAATTCGGTGCGTAGGTTTTCAGCATGTCGTTTTCCATCAGATCAAGGAAAAAGCCCTGTTCGCCGTAATTTCTCTGAACAGAGTTGGAAATTCCGCCTTTCATAATGGCATCAGGAAGTTTCCCCGACGCCAAAGAGTTTGTCAGGGTGTCATCAAATGATTCGCTGGCAACGGTCTGCCACTCTACCTTAACGTTTGTCCTCTCAGCGTATTTATTGATAAAATAGATATCGTTCTCAAAATCTTTCATATCCTGATAATACGGACCGTTTTTTATCATAATCTTTAATGTAATATCCTCGGTGTCCTTTTTAACGATGGGCAAAGCAGACTCCATATTGATATATGACGGAGCTTGCGCCTTAGGCTTGCTCGCTTTTTTAGAGCTTGTATCATCATTTCCACTGTCTTTGCCGTTGCAACCGATAACCGAAACGGCAACCACAGCAGCCAAACATAGTACTAAGAGACTTTTGAACCGGTTTTTCAATTAACTCGCCTTCCTCTCTAAATTTTATTTATTGCAACGTCTTTCATTCAAAAAGTTTTTTAACATCATCGGCCAATCTGTCTGAATAATATCAAATCCGGCATCGACCAGCCATCCCCATCCATTTTCCATATCCCCAGCAACTGCAATGTCGTCGGTATGCCCAGCGCTCAATTGGGTCTTATAGTTATAGATAATAGCGTTTGCCCAAAGGAAACGTCCTTTTTTCTTGTGCATTTCTATGTATTCTGATTGGAGAACAGGTGATTGTTCATTTGTAAATACTAGCTCCGCACCGACGTAATTAATATTCATTGACTCAATTATTCCGTTGATTTTGTCCTCTTCTTTTATAAGGGATATATACATAAAATCAGGGGCCAGCTCCTCTACCATCTTAAGATGCTCTATTTTAGACGGAGTTTTAATTAAAACTTGATCCTGCATATTATGACGGCGAACTCCTTCAATAGTCTCCTTAAAACACACTTCCCAGCAATGATCCAAATTAATAAGACATCTGTCCTTCAAACATTCAAGCGTTTCATCCAGAGTAGGAATTGGGTATTCAGTAAGATTATTGTCAAAGTTGACATAACGTACTTTCCTTATTTCATCAGCAGTCATTTGGGTCAGGTGTATATCACGGTTGAGGTGATTGATTTCCTGATTAATATGAAAAATAAACACCTCCCCGTCAATGCTTTTTATTACATCGGTTTCAATTATATCCGCTCCTTGGAGTAATGCTGCCTCAAAAGCGGCAATAGTATTGAAAGGTATATTGCCGCCGGCCACACCCCTGTGGGCGGCAACCAGAGTTCCTCTTGATAAATATCCAGCTAAAACATCATTATTTTTCATCTAGTTTCTCCTAATCTGCCAAAATAGTCTTTTCAAACTCGGATAAATTTACAACCTCACCTGTCAAGCGCGCCTCTTCGGCTGCGAAAGCTATTATATGACTGTGTACTGATTGCTCAAATAAATTCTCATTGGGTACAAACCCTCTTATCACACCGGCAAAGTTTTCCATAATGCCCTCATCTCCGCCATTATGTCCATAGGGAGATTTGACTATCTTTATCGTGTTCGTATTGCCTGTCCTCATTCCGGGGCCGAATTCTGTCAGTGTAACTTGGTTGTTTGCAGTAGAAACATTAATTTCTCCGGTTGTGCCCATAATCTTCATTGTTCGCTCACATGCGTTTGAAAACGCACTTGCGGTAAAAGAAACACTTACGCCGTTTTCAAATAACAGTGATGCAACCTGATGGTCAACCACGTCATTTTCTCCTGAAAATACACATTTGCCGTAGGGTCCCTCCATTAGCGCACGGCGGCGGCCCTCTTCACTTAAATCGGGGCCTAGGCAGCTCGCCGGCCAGTCCTTTGCGCCGGTCATATACATTTTAGGTGCGTAATAAGGGCATGTGGAGCTTTTAGGACAACCTTCCAAACAGCGAGACGGAGCACCCTCTGGAGCATTGTCCTTAGTAAAGTAGCGCAAATCTCCGAAAGATGATACGCTTTTACAACGAGAACCAATCAGCCACGATAAAATATCTAAATCATGACAACATTTTGCCAGAATCATGGGAGATGAATCTGCGGAGCTTTTCCAATTCCCGCGGACATAGCTATGGGCATAGTGCCAGTAACCTATATTTTCTGTATGTACAATGGATACAATATCGCCTATTGCGCCGTCATCCAACAATTTTTTAATGGTTTTGAAAATGTTTGTATATCTAAGAACGTGACAAACAACAATAGTAACCCCGTGTTTTGTCGCCAGTTTTTGTAGCGAGATGCATTCCTGTGGACTGGGGGAAATAGGTTTTTCAAGCAGTACCGTATATCCCTTCAAAATAGCTGCACGCGCATGTTCATAATGCTGTTTATCCTGAGTACAAATCAAAACTGCGTCAGCTATTCGCGGAGCGGCGAACAGTTCATCTGCCGTTTTAAAAACATTCTGTGATGGTACACCGTAGTGTGCGACGAACTCATTTCTACGATGCTCATCCGGCTCGGCAACTGCGGTAAAATGCATTCCTTGACCGTTGCGGAGTACATGCGGAGCGTAGCAATTTTGTCCGCGCTCTCCTGCACCCACTAACGCTAGAGTAATGGTTGACATAAAAATTCCTCTTTTCAAGCTAAGTTTTATATATAATTGTATAAATTATAAGCCGATTTCTCTATGATTTGTGAAGGTAATATTTA